>CAIOZS010000024.1 GCA_903862845.1 uncultured Thermoleophilia bacterium | reverse complement strand
CGCGATAGGAATCGACGAGATCCCGCTCCTCCTCCATTGCCAGACTAGCGAAGCCGTTGTAGGGCGGATTGCCGAGGATCACAAGGATCGGCGCGTGCTGCTTCACGGCCTGGGCCTTGTCGCGCTCCTCCTCCATCTCGGTGAACAAGAGGTGCTGCATGGGCTCGGTGGGCGGCTCCCGGCCGGTGAGGGCGTTGGTGAGGTACACGCCGGCGCGCTCGGGGGGCTCGTCGGCGAAGGGCGCGCCGAGGCGGTGCAGCAGCATGCCGATCTGCAGATGACTGATGACGAAGGGCGCCGGCAGGATCTCGAAGCCGTAGACGCGGCTCATGGCGGCCTGCTTGATCTCGTGGGCCGCCAGGGCATCGACGCCGCCGCTCTTCTTGGCCAGGGTGGCGGCGATCTTGTTCAGGACCTCGACGAGGTAGGCGCCGGTGCCGCAGCACGGGTCGAGCACCACGACGCGCGGGTCGGCGAGGCCGTCGGGGATGCCCAGCTCCTCGCGCAGCACCACGTCGACCCGAGCGACCATGTACTGCACGATCTCGGGCGGCGTGTACCAGACCCCGAGCTCTTTGCGCAGCTCGGGGTCGAACGCCTCGAGGAACGGCTCGTAGAAGTACTGCACGGCGTGGCTCTGCTCGAAGCTGCTGAAGAAGGAGGCGCGGTCGACGCGGTTGAGCGCCTCCGCGGCCCAGTCCAGCACCTCGTCGATGCGCATGAGGCCGAGCGCACCGGGATTGCTGAAGTCGTAGAAGAGCTTCTGCAGGATGGGGATGTGCAGGTAGCCGGCGGCCTCGCGCCAGCGGAAGCGGGCGCCGGCGTCGGTGGGCGGGTGATGCTCGGCCCAGAAGACCCAGGCGGCGAAGAGGCCGTAGAACAGGGTTTGGACGAGCGTGGAGCGGAAGAAGTGCTTGCCCTTCTCGCCCGAGAAGCTCATGCCGAGCGCCTCTTCGAGGGCCTTGCGCGTGCTCACCCAGTTGGGCAGGTCGCGCTCCTCGGCGCGGGCGCGAGCCTCGCGGGCGTAGCTGGCGAGGAACCAGGCGAGATCTTTGGGCGCGGCGATCTGCGCCTGGCGCAGCAGCACGCGCCGCAGGAAGTCGGTGAGGCGCTCGCCGGCCTGCCGGGCAGCGTCGCTGCCCGGATGCGCGGCGAGCGCCCAGAGCTCCTGCTCGCCGGCGGCGAGGCTAAAGCTCTCGAGGCTCGCCGCCTCGCCCTCCGCATTGAAGCCCACGAGCACGAACTCGCGATAGGTCGTGACCAGCACCTGGCGGTACTTCTCGAGGTAGCGGCGCACCTGCTCGCTTTCGGCGACGACGTGCACGTCGTCTGCCACCGGTTTCACTTCCAGCGCGCCGCGGGCGGGGAGCTGGCCGCTGAGCGGCTCCGCCGCGCCCTTGGGAAACTGATTGGCCGTGAACAACCCGCCGTCGGGGATGCCGGCGCCGGCGTTCTGCAGGTTGATGAGGCAACGCACCTTGGGCCTCAGCTTGCCGCCGACTTCATTCAGCAGATTGGCCAAGGCGCCGTAGCCGGACGTCTCGGCACGGCGGCGCCGGAGGCGCGGATGTCGCGCAGCTCGGCGAGGTAGGCCTCGGGAGGGTTCATCGCCCTGCCAGTCTACCCGCAGGGGCGGACGCCGCCTACGCGGGCGGGCTAGCGGGCGGGCGGGCAAGGCCCTCGACGACAACGCCCGCCGCCCTACGGCTCCCGCCGGCGCAAGCCGGGGAACCGCGCGAAGTCACGGTCGGCGCTGACGAGCACCGCACCGGTCTCGATGGCGAGGGCCGCGAGATAGGCATCGGTCACGAGGTCTCCGTGGGCGTCGGCGCGACGGCACAGATCCTCGAAGAGGCCGAGATGCTCGCGTCCTGGGTTGAGCAGAAGCGCGTTCGGATGGCCGATGACGGAGCGCACGAAGGCGAAGGCCTGGCCGTGCGTATCGGGAGGGCGAAACACCCGCGGATGCGTGAGGATGCGCGCGAGCCCGATAAGCACGGGGGGACAGATGCCGAAGGCTTCGCCCCCCGCATAAGCCGCGAGCAGCCAGTCGCGGCAGCGCGCGTGAGTCGGGCTATCGGAACGATGCGCGCCGATGAGGACGTTGAGATCGGGGAGGAGCACCGTCGCTTCAGCCGTCGCCCGGATCCGGCCCGTACAGGTACTCAGCAAGGCCGCACGAGCTGGACAGGTCGACGCCGGGCGCGACACCCCGGCCACCGACGATGGGGAACCCCACGGGTTTGGTGGCCGCGGCATCGCGCCCGCGACTGAGGTGCTCGCGCAAGGCGTCTTCGATGAGCCTGCTGAGCGTCTGATGGGTCTCGGCGGAGCGTCGCTTGAACTCGGCGAGAACCTGCGAGTCGATGCTCAAGGTCGTGCGCATGAGGGTCTCCATGGCCTGAGTACGCAGCTGCAGCATCATGACATCAATACATCGCAGGGTTGACGTTGCGCACACCGCGAACGCCTCCGCCACAAGTTTGGCAGAAGTCCTTCACAACTTCTTCTCAATCAGGGGGCATGCTGTCCTCATTGGGCGCGGAAAGCCCGCGGGACATCGTGCAGCGCCGCTATGCGAGCGGCGAGATCGACCGCGAAGAGTATCTGCAGAAGCTCAAGGACCTGTGAGAGACAACGTCACTCATGCAAGCGAACGGAAGGCAGGACGACCCATGAACCACCCCTCGAGAGCTGCGCTGATCGCCCTGGCGTCGCTGGCGCTCGCCCTCGGCGCGCTGACCGCCCCGGCGTTGGCCGCCGGGTCGGCCTCCGCCGCCATGCAGGCGTCATCCCCGCCCGCGGCCGGCGGCGGCTGGTGCGGCGGCGGCATGTGGAACGGTACCGGCTCCTGGGGCGGCACCGGCATGTGGGGCATGGGTACCGGCGCGGGCTGGCTGACCGACAACCCCGCGGCGATGCAGGCCTGGCTGCAGCTTCGCAGCGACCACCAGGCCGCGATGCAGACCTGGTACGACACGTACAAGGCCGACCTCACAACGCCCGCGGCGCAGCAGGCCTTGCACGACCTCTGGACCACCTTCTGGAATGACATGAAGGCGTTCTACGAGCAGTACGGAGGCGGCGCCACCTGGACCTGCCCCTCAGGCGGCATGTGGAGCGGCTGGGACATGGGCAGCATGATGGGCGATCACCATTGGGACGCGAGTCACATGTGGGGCAGCGGCTACGGCACCGAGTGGATGATGGGTCACGTGGCGGGCTTCGGCCAGTGGCTCGACCTGCGCGGCAAGCAGACCGCCGACGTCACCGCGTGGATGCAGCAGTACCAGGGCGCCCCGCGCAGCACCGGCGCCGCGACGGCTCTGAAGCACATGACGGCGCACCATCGCGCTGAGGTCCGGAGCTTCTTCAAGCAACATCACCTGCCGACGGGCTCCGCCATGATGCGCTCCGGCGCCGGCGGCTGGATGGGCCTCGGCGGCATGTGGGGGGGCTGGGGCTGGTAAGCCGCCCTCGCAGTCTCTCAGCCCACTCTCAGCCTCTCCCCAGCGAACCCCAAGGTCGACGCGCTACAACGGTGGACGAGAACAAATGAACCACCGTTGGGAGGTCCGTCATGAAGAGGCTTTGGTCGAGCAGGTGGGCGGTCGCCACCGGCAGCGCCGTCACGGTGCTCGTGGTCGTGGCGCTCATGGCCACGGGCGTGCTGCCGGTGAAGACCGAGCAGACCACGGTGGTCCGCGAGAAGTCCGTGACGAGCGCGGCCGCCACGACCACGGTCGCCATGACGAGCACCGACATGACGCCGGCGCAGATCTACGACAAGTACTCCGCCGGCGTCGTCGAGGTGCTCTCGACCTTCAACAACGTCGCAAGCATGAGCCCGTACGGCCAGAGCTCGTCGAGCGCGCAGGCGCTGGGCTCGGGCTTCGTGGCGTCCGCCGACGGCTTCATCCTCACCAATGCACACGTGGTCTCCGACAACGGCGTCAGCGCCGACGCGGTCAAGGTCGTATTCAAGACGCAGAGTGGCACAGGCACCGACACGACGACCGTAGCCGCGACCGTCGTCGGCATCGACGAGACCAGCGATGTCGCGCTGCTCAAGGTCGACCCGGCCAAGACCCCGGCGCTCGACCCTCTCCCCCTGGGAGACTCGAGCGCCGTCCAGGTCGGCGAGGCGGTCGTCGCCATCGGCAACCCGCTTGGCTACGACTTCTCCGTCACCTCCGGCATCGTCTCGGCCACCAACCGCAATCTGCAGTCGCCCAACGGCTCCGTGATCCCCGACGGTATCCAGACCGACGCGGCCATCAACGAGGGCAACTCCGGCGGCCCACTGATCGACGCCTCCGGTCAGGTCATCGGCATCAACGAGCAGATAGCCTCGCAGTCGGGCGGCAACCAGGGGCTTGGTTTCGCGGTGCCCATCAACACGGCGGCGAGCGTGATGAAGCAGCTCCAGGCGACCGGCAAGGTCACCTACGCCTACCTGGGCGTGCAGGGCCAGACGATCACCAGCGACATCGCCGGCGCGCTCGGGCTCTCGCAAAACGAGGGCGTGCTGGTAGCCGCCGTCAGCGACGGCAGCCCCGCGGCGCAGGCGGGCATCAAGGGCGGCACGCAGCAGACCGACCTGCAGGGACAGCTCTACGTGGTCGGCGGCGATGTGATCACGGCCATGAACGGCCAGTCGCTGGCCGGCATGGACGAGCTCGCCGCGGCGATCATGAAGCACAAGCCGGGCGACACCGTGACGCTCACCGTGGTCAGCGGCGGCAAGACCAGTGATGTGAAGGTGACGCTGGTCGCGCGCCCGAACGGCGCCTGAGGCGCGCTGCGCACGTCGCCGCGGCTCAGGCCAGCATCCACAGCGGCAGGCTGGCCTGAGCCGCGGCGACGTCGAACCCCTCGCGCACGACCATGAGCGACTCCGCCACACCGTAGCGCCGCTGAAACTCAGCCAGGCCGCGATGCCGGCCGCGTTGGCTCTGACCCCACTTGACCTCGATCGGCAAGACGGGGCCTCCTTGGGGCACGAACACGAAATCGACCTCAACGCCCTCGCGCGCGCGCCAGTGCATGACGTCGCCGGCAGCCGCACAGCGCCGCAGCCACGCGTGCACGACGACCTCGGCCAGACGGCCTTCGAACGCTGCGCCCTGCGCGCCGCCGAGGTCCCAGCCGCTGAGCGCGACCACAAGGCCGGTGTCCACGGGCACCGACTTCTTGCCGCCCCTTTGCATCCCAGCCAGGGTGGTCGCGTACCTTGGCAGGATGAAGTCGAGCATCGTGCGCTCGATGATCCCCAGGTACTCGGCGACGGTGACGTGCGTGACGCCCAGCTCCGACGCCAGCCGCTCGATGTTGATCAACGCGGGCCCCTGACTCAGTAGCCGGAGGCAGAGCTCGCGAAGCACGTGGGCCTGGCGCACTCGTGCGACCGCCGGCACGTCCACATAGAGCACGCGCTCGACGAGCGTCTGCCAGAAGTACTCCCGTGGAGACAGCGCCCCCGCGGCCGCCAGTGCCTCGGGAAAGCCGCCGCTCCGCAAGTACCAGCGCGAAAGACGCGTCAGCTCATCGCCCAAGCCGAGAGCTTCGTCGTTCAGGCGGCTCAATGCGGCGGCTCGCTCGCCGACGAGGGCGCCGACGCCCTGGCTCTCCCACACCCCGGCGCAACGCTCCAGCAGCGGCGCGGCGGGGCTGCGCACGAGCGCCGCCGCCTCGGCGAGAGAGAACGGCAGGAGGCGCACGTCGCGGGCGCGGCCGGCGAGGCTCTCGCGCGAGCCACGATGCAGCATCGAGCCGGCAGACGAGGTGACCAGCCAGACCAGCGGCCGCCCTCTGTCGATCGAGCGCTTCACCCACAGCGGCCAGTCGGCGATCACGTGGACCTCGTCGACCAGCACGTAGACCACCTCGCCGGACCCGCCCAGCAAGCGCTCCTCGACGAAGGCGAGGAGCTCCTCGAAAAGGGTCGCCGTGGGTCCGAGAAGGGGGTCGTCGGCCGAGAGATACACGATCGAGCGGGGCGCCACGCCGCCTTCGAGCAGGCGCCGCACGACCTGGTGAAGGAGCACCGTCTTGCCGACGCGCCGCGGACCGAGGACCACCGTCGCGAGGTCGGGCGAAAGCCCCGCGGCGACCGACGGCGTGAGCCGGCGGGGCACCGTGTCGCGCATCGCCGCCGGCACCTGCCCTGCGACCCACCAGGGGTTCTGCGCCTCGAGAGCAGAGAGATTCACAGGTGCAGGTGCCTCCTTCATACTACAGCCAAATGTTACAATCTGCTATAGTATACCATTCAATATGACAGCGACCCTTGGCCGCTTGGAGTGCCGTGTGGCCAGCTTCGAAGCGGTGAGCGGCGTCCACGGCATGCTACGTCCCGGGCAGCGCGCGGGGAAGGTGGACGATTCAGTCCGCGACGCTTCTGCCGGTGAGTCCACGGATGCCGGCGGTCCTGCGGACGCCGGCCCTGGCCGCGCACTCTCGCCGCGCCGGGTCGCGTTTTGGTCTGGCCCTGCCGATACATGCACGGACGGCCGCTCGCAACAGGTGGCTTCGAGAATGCAGAGCGAGCGGCGCCGATCCGGCAACGATGTGATGGAGGGCGAGCAATGGGCGAAGCGGGCGAAGGGCGGGTCGTGACGAGACTCCGGCGACCACGGACGTACTCGGGACCCCGGCGCGCGATCATGATTGGCCTCGCGGGCCTGATGGTGCTGCTGGTCGTGGCGGGCGTCGCCGCGGCAGCCCGCGGCCCGGCGCACGTCGCCACGCAGCGCGGCGCCGGCCACCAGGGGATGTCGACGGTGCTGACGGACGTGAGCTTCACCGATGCCTCGCACGGCTGGATCGCCGGCCAGGCGGGGTACGTCCTGCGCACGTCCGACGGCGGCGCCACGTGGACCAAGACGACGATGAGTGGGCGCGTCAATCTGAACAGCGTGAGCTTCGCCGATTCCACGCACGGCTACGCCAGCGGCAACTGGTGGACGATTGAGTACCTGGGTAAGGCGGGTCCCCTGCTCTTCTCGACAGCGGACGGCGGCGCGACGTGGAAGAAGTCGCGGGTCCTCCCCAGCGTGAACGGCGAGATGGACCAGGTTGTGGCCGTCGATGCCGACACTGCGTGCGCGGTGGGCGCCGTCAGCGAGATCCAGTACTACGGCGTCGTGGTGCGCACCACGAGCGGAGGCTCCTCCTGGCAAACGCAGCTCAAGCAGTCGGGGCGGAAGACCACGGTGCTGACAGGAGTCGACTTCGTGGGTGCCGAGACCGGCTGGGCATGCGGCTACAGCGGCCAGACCGGCCACGGCGTGGTGCTGGCCACCAGTGACGGCGGCACCACCTGGCGCAAGCAGCCGACGCCGCAGAGCACGTGGTTCCTGCAGATCTGCTTTGTGGACGCCGAGCACGGCTGGGCCAGCGCCGACAAGAGCGTGCTGCGCACGACCGACGGGGGCGCGACCTGGACCAAGGTGGCCGTCGTCCATGGCCAGGACAAGGACATCGAGGACGTCTCCTTCTTCGACGCCGAGCACGGCTGGGCAGTCGGCAACGCGGGCACCATCTGGGCGACCACCGACGGCGGCGCCACGTGGGCGGCGCAGAAGTCGGGTGTGAAGACCGGGCTGCAGGCCGTCTGCTTCGTCTCCGCCCAGCAGGGCTGGGCCGTCGGCGAGGAGAGCGTCGTCCTGAAGACCGTCGACGGCGGCGCGACCTGGGTCGGCAGCGGGCCGTAAGACCGCCCACGGGCTGCGCGACGCTGCACGCAAAGAAGAGGGCGGGGCGCTCGCGAGCGCCCCGCCCTCTTCGCGCTGAGGTTCCTCAGGCGGCGGGCTTGGTCGCGCGCACGAACCCGCTGATCAGCCGCACGCCGTCGGGCAGCTCCGGCGGGGCGCAACAGGCGTTCTCGGGGGCGCCCTCATACACGTTCGTCACCTCCACGGCGGCGTCCGTGAAGCCGGCCTTGCGCAGGCGCGCCAGGTAGTCCTGCTCCTCAAGCGCGCCGGCGATGCAGCCGGACCACGCTTCGACGTCGCCCAGCAGGCTCTGCGGAACGCACGTCATGTCGCCTTGAAAGAGGACGTCGGAAACCGCGAAGCGGCCGCCGGGCCTGAGTACGCGGAAGGCCTCGGCCAGCACACGGTCCTTGTCGGTCGAGAGGTTGATCACGCAGTTGCTGATGATCACATCGACTGAGGCATCGGGCAGCGGCACGCTCTCGATCTCTCCCCTGAGGAACTCGACGTTGTCGACGCCGGCCTTGCGCTGGTTGGCGCGCGCCAGGGCGAGCATCTCGTCGGTCATGTCGAGGCCGTAGGCCTTGCCCGTGGGACCGACGCGACGAGCCGACAAGAAGACGTCGATGCCGCCGCCGCTGCCGAGGTCGAGCACGACCTCGCCGGGCCGCAGGTCGGCGAGCGCCGTGGGGTTGCCGCAACCGAGGCTGGCAAGGACCGCCTCTGACGGCAGCTCGCTGGTCTCGTCCACGGCGTAGAGGCCGCGCGCCAATTCGTCCTGCGGCTCGACCTGAGCGGGGCCGCGGCTACAGCCGCAGCTACACGGCTGCGACTGGCTCGCCGCGACCGCGCGCTCGGCGTAGTGCTCGCGAACCTGCTCCTTCAGGCCTTCGTCCGTCGTCGCGTCGCTCATCCCGGCTCCTTTCCGCGCGTCTCGCGCAGACCGTATCAACTTCTTTCGATGTTAGAATACATCAAGAAAAGTTGGTGTCAACTCTGGCGCCGCCTCCGGCCGCCAGGTACCGCCGCACGGCGACTCCGGCCCAGACGAGCTCGACGACGCCGAACGGCCAGGCGCCCGAGAGGAATCCGTAGAGGCTCGACAGCAGACAGCCGACAGCGAACGCCAGGACGAACACGCGGCCGCGGCCCTCGAGCGCGTACATGACCATCATGAACGTGACGACGACCACACCGTAGAGCGTGATGACGCTCATCGCACCTCCTCAAGTGCACGGCACGGACGATCCGGCGACCACATCGTAGTCCGCCCGCGGCGGGGCACTGCGGGCCCGCGGGCGCTCAATAGTACTCTGTCGATCAGTCCACCGACAGGAGCACTTGGCGTACGGCTGCAGCGGGGGTATCATATGAACGTCCGTTCAGACGTTCAGGGATCGGAGACAGCATGCCCGACGCGAAGATCCGCGGCAAGGATGACATGGACGCGCTCGACCGCTGCGACGTGCTGGTCGTGAACCCGGAGCGCGTGCGTGCGGTCCGCGAGCGCCTGGTGACGGCCGCGGAGGCGGAGCAGATGGCGGCCGTCTTCAAGGTGCTCGCCGACCCCAGCCGCTGCCGGCTCGTCGCGGCCATCATCGAGGCCGGGGAGCTCTGCGTCTGCGACCTCGCGGCGACCGTCGAGATGAGCGAGTCCAACGTGAGCCATCACCTTCGCGTGCTTCGCACTCACGGCCTGGTGCGCGCCCGGCGCGAGGGCAAGATGGTGTTCTACTCGCCGGACGATGCGCACATCCGCGTGCTCCTCGACATCACCCGCGAGCACGTGCGTCACGGGCACGAGGGAGGCGCGGCATCGTGAGCGAGCAGACTCTCGAGCTGACGATGCTGCTGCCCCGCGAGGCCGAGTGCGGCAAGTGCGTGGATGAGGTCGGCCGCGAGCTGGGCCGCCTCGACGGCGTGCACGCGGTTGAGGCGGACGTCCCTCGCGGCCTTCTCAACGTCCAGTTCGACGAGTCGACCCTGGGCGTCGATGAGGTGCGCACCTTCGCGCGCCGCGCCGGCGCCCAGGCGCATTGCGCCGACCACTGCCCCCTCGCCGTCCACGACCACGGGCAGCTCGATCTGCTGGCGCCTCTCCCCGGTGAAGACGGCTCCGAGCGCCGCGTCCTGCACGTTACCGGCATGGATTGCGCCGACTGCGCCACCAAGCTGCAGGGCGCGCTGCGCAAGGAGCGCGGGGTGCGCGCCGCCGACGTCAACTTCGGCGCGGCGACGCTGACCGTGGCCATCGACCCGGCCGAGACCGACCTCGGCGGCGTGTTCACCGCCGTGCGGCGCCTCGGCTACGACACAATGGAGCGCAGAGCCGCGGCGGCCGCCCCGTCAGGCACTGCCGCGGCCGGATTGGCCGCCGCACGCGGGGTCCCGTGGTTCCGCGAGCGTCGCGCGCTCCTCACGCTGCTGTCCGGCGCTTTCGTGGTCGCCGGTTTCGTCGCCGAAGCGCTGGCGCCGGCCGCATCGCCCTGGCTCTTCGCCGCGGCGATGATCGCGGGCGGGGCCTACGTGGCCCGCGCCGCCTTCTTCAGCCTCCGCGCCCGCCAGGTGGACATGAACGTCCTCATGACGCTGGCCGCGCTCGGCGCGGCCGCCATCGGTCAGTGGTCCGAGGCCGGGCTCGTCGTCTTCCTCTTCGGCCTCGGCACCTGGCTCCAGGTCGCCACGCTGGAGCGTACGCGCCGCGCCATCAGCGGCCTCATGGCGCTGACGCCCCCTGAGGCCGTGGTCCTGCGCGGCGGCGCCGAGGTCACGCTGCCGGCCGCCGACATCGTCGCCGGCGACATCGTCCTCATCCGCCCCGGCGAGCGGGCGGCCGTCGACGGCGTCGTGCTCGAAGGGACCGCGGCCGCGAACCAGGCGCCGGTGACCGGCGAATCGCGTCCGGTCTCCAAGGCCCCCGGCGACCAGGTGTTCGCCGGCTCTATCGTGGAGGGCGGCACCCTGAGCGTGCGCGCCACGGCCGCCGCGGCCGACAACACCATCGCCAAGATCGTCCACCTCGTGGAGGAGGCGCAGGCGCAACGCGCCCCCGCAGAGAGCATCGTCGACCGTTTCGCGGCGCGGTACACGCCGATCGTCGTAGCGCTGGCGGCGGCCGTCGCCTTCGTGCCGCCGCTGCTCGGCGCGTCCTTCGACACCTGGTTCTACCGCGGCCTCGCGCTGCTCATCATCAGCTGCCCGTGCGCGCTGGTGATCTCGACCCCGGTCAGCATCCTGGCGGCACTCGCCAACGCCACCCGGCACGGCGTGCTCATCAAGGGAGGCGTCTACCTCGAACAGATGGCGAGGCTCCAGGTCGTGGCCTTCGACAAGACGGGGACGCTCACCGCGGGAAGACCGCGGGTCACCGACATCGTCGCGCTGCGCGAGACCTCACGTGGACGAGTGCTCGAGATCGCCGTCTCCCTTGAGCGCTTCAGCGAGCACCCGCTGGCGCGCGCAATCGTGGAGCACGCCGCGAGCGCGCACCCGGAGGGCTTGCACCTTGAGGGCGCGCAGCAGGCGCCGGCGCACAGCGCCTGCGGTTGCGGAGAGGCCGGCTGCGAAGCCGCCCCGGCCGCAGCGCCCGGGCTCGCCGTCGAGCGCTTCCGCGCCATCCCCGGGGCGGGCGTGCGCGCCGAGATCGAAGGCCGCCTGTTCTTCGTCGGGCGGCCGGAGCTGCTCGGCGTCCATGGCGGCGATCCGGCCCTGCAGGCAACCGTGACGCGCCTCGAGCGCGAGGGCAAGACGGCGATCGCCGTCGGCGACGAGGATGGCGCACTCGGCGTGATCGCCGTCAGCGATCCGCTGCGCGCCGACGCCGCGGCGTCCATCGCCGCTGTCCGCCGAATTGGCGTCGCACACGTGGCGATGCTCACCGGCGACAATCCCGAGACGGCGGCCGCGGTGGGCGCGCAAGCCGGCATCGACGACGTGCGTGCCGGCCTCCTGCCGGCCCAGAAGGTCGCCGCCGTCGCCGAGCTGCGCGACCGCTACGGCGCGGTCGCAATGATCGGCGACGGCGTCAACGACGCGCCGGCCCTGGCGGCGGCCGATCTCGGCATCGCCATGGGCGCCGCCGGCACGGACGCCGCTCTGGAGACCGCCGACATCGCCCTCATGGGCGACGACCTGTCGGCCGTGCCCGATACCATCCGCCTGGCACGGCGCACCACACGCGTCATCTGGCAGAACATCGTCTTCTCGATCGTCGTCAAGGCGCTCTTCCTGGTGCTCGCGCCGCTCGGCCTCGTCAGCCTGTGGCTGGCGGTGTTCGCCGACATGGGCACCTCGCTACTGGTCACCGCCAACGGCCTGCGCCCTTTTCGCCGCTGACGCCCCTCCGACGTACAATGGTGCCGGTCCGGGGCATCCGGATGGTCACGCGAGGAGGTACCGTGAGCGTCGTCATGTACACCAAGCCCGGCTGCCCGTACTGCATGACCGCGCGCAACGACCTGATCGCGCGCGGCGTCGAGTACGAGGAGATCGATGTCACGACCGCGCCCGGGGGCCAGGAGCGGCTCGCGGAGCTGACCTTCGGCAGCATGATGGTGCCGGTGATCGTCGAGGAGGACGGCTCGGTGCGCGTCGCCTCCGGCGGTGGCTGACGCGTCTGACCCGGGCGCGCGTGCCGCGCCCGAAGCCCCTGACGATCCGTGAGAGCGGGCGGCGCTCCGACCACTTGCTCCCTGTTCCGCGATCATCCTCTTCAGACGATGTGCGGCCGCGTTGCGCGTGGCATGCCGTCGTGACTGACGATCAGTGACGCCGGCCGCCCGACGGCACCCTTGCCACGGCCCGGCCGGCGATGGGCGCGCTCCCTTTCCCCGGCCTTGCAGGCGGGGCCGCACGCGACGCGGCAGACTTCGCTTGATGCTACGGACCGCTCAGTCGCTGCCCCTGCAAGGGCCTTTGACTCTGGGCTTCGAGCGGGCCCGTTTCCCGGCCCGGCCGCCAGCCTGCCAGCGGGCTTCCTGGCAGCTGCTCGGACCGGACTCACGCAGGAAGGCGACGACGAGCCTATCGTCGTTGGTTCACCCGAAGGGCCTCACCTCCAACTGTCTGGGCGCACACGGATGAATGGCTAAAAAGTCCGGATGGCACGCACCCTAGCCGCGTAGGACGTGTCGTCGGTGAACTGGTAGCTGTCGTCGAAGTTCTGGCCCCACGCGTAGTGCAGGTAGTTCTCGTAACCGGAAGAGCTCCAGTAGTAGTGAAGGTATTGGGCGAAACCACCGATCGCGGCTTGGTTGAGGTACAGCTTGTTCAGCTCATCCCTGCTGGGCAGGTACCAGTCGCTGTAGCCGCCGCCGCTGTAGGCTCGTGCCAGACCGGCCGCGTAGGCGACGCCCGCGCCGTTCTGGGCGATGATCTTGGTCGTGTTCGCTGCGCCGCTGCCGAGTGCGGTATCTGTCCCTCCTGGTACGGATGTGCCTTGGTAGGCTGGGAGCGCCCACATGATTCCTGAGAGTGAGGGGGTTTGGTCGGCTGTCGCAGCGATCAAGCCGTGCGTCTGTCCGGCGACGTACCCGGGGTCTCCGCTCTGCAGGATGTAGGCGACGACGCCGCCCTGGTAGGGGTCGCCGATCGCGAGGCTGCCAGCGGCGAGCGTCACGGTGACCGTGTAGGCCTGCGTGGAAGCGTCGGCGGCGGTGACCGTGTAGGTGACGAGGTTCGTGAAGTTGTTGGCGACCCCACTGGCCGGACTCACCGAGGCCCCGGTGGTGGTGATCGTCGGGACCAGGGCGGTGAGGCTGGTGGCGGCGGGGACCGTGAGGGCGATCGTGTGGGCGGCTTCGTTGACGGTGCCGACGACCGCCGGGGTCAGGCCCTGGAAGCTGAAGGCCGTGATCGCCTTGGCGGAGCTGAGCGCGCCGGCCGGGAAGGCGCGGATGGCGCGCAGCCTGAGCGCATCCCCCTTGTCCGTGTTGCCCTGGCTGCCATCGCCGAAGTACTGGGACCACGCGCTGCCTCCATCAAACTCGGAGGAGCTGAAGTAGTGCCAGGTAGCGAATCCGCCAATCTCGTTCTTGGCGAGGTACAACAAGTTCAGCTCATCCTTGCTGGGCATGTACCAGTCCGTGTAGCCGCCGCCGTTGTAGGCTGCCGCCAAGCCCGCCGCATAGCTGGCCGCGATCGGACCTTGCTGGATGATGATCTCGGCGGTGTTCATCCGTCCCGTGCCGAGTCCTGTTCCAGTCCCAACGATCGGCAGCTTGAAGCCGTTGTACCAGCGGATCCCCGTGCTCTGGTCGGCGGTAGCGGCGATCAGGCCGCGCGTCTCGCCGGCCACGTAGCCGGGGTCGCCGCTCTGCAGGATGTAGGCGACGACGCCGCCCTGGTAGGGGTCGCCGATCGCGAGGCCGCCGGCGGCGAGCGTGACCGTGACCACGTAGCTCTGGGTGGAAGCGTCGGCGGCGCTGACCGTGTAGGTCACGGGGCTGGTGAAGTTGTTGGCCGTCGCGCCGCTCACCTGCGCCGTGCCGGCGATCGTCAGCGAGGTGCCGGTGGTCGTGAAGGTCGCGACCAGGGCCGTGCGGCTGGTGGCGGCCGGCACGGTCAGGGCGATCGTGTGGGCGGCTTCGTTGATGACCCCGACGACCGGCGGCGCGAGGCCCTGGAAGCTGAAGGCGGTGATGGCTTTGGCCGCGGCGCCGGCCACGGTGACCGTGACCGTGTAGGCCTGGGTGGTGCCGTCGGCGGCGCTGACCGTGTAGGTCACGGGGTTCGTGAAGCTGTTGGCCGTGACGCCGCTCACCTGCAGGGCGGCGCCGACCTTGACCGAGGCGCCGGTGGTGGTGAAGGTG
>CAIOZS010000023.1 GCA_903862845.1 uncultured Thermoleophilia bacterium | reverse complement strand
GCAGGCGCCCCGGCCCTTCGCCGTCGTTCGGCTGGTAGCCGCCGCGGAGCCTACCGCAGCAGGCACCCGTTCGACTGCAGGTACTCCTGCCACTCGGCCTCGCTGGGCTCGTTGCACTTGCGCAGGAGCTTCTCCCACTCCTTGTCCACCCAGGCCTCGATGTTGAGGAGGATCTCCTCGTTGCCCGGCCTGAAGAGGTGGGCGAAGCGGCCCTGGCGCTTGAGCCACGGGATCAGCGGCAGCTTGTGATGCGGCCGATACGTGAGGCGGTACTCGCCGTCCACCACCTCGAACAGCGGCCAGTAGCAGGTGTTCACGGCCTCGCGCGCCAGCTCGATGGTCTCGGCACCGTCCGCGCGCCAGCCGCGCGGGCAGGGCGCGAGGACATTGAGAAACGTGGGGCCGTCCACCGAAAGCGCCTTGGAGGCCTTGCGCACCAGGTCGCGCGGGTCGTGCGGCGAGGCCTGGGCGACATACCCGACCTCATGGGCGATCATGATGTCGGTGAGGTTCTTGCGATTCTGCAGCTTGCCGGACGTCACCTTGCCCACGGGGCTGGTGGTCGTCCAGGCGCCCACGGGCGTCGCCCCCGAGCGCTGAAAGCCGGTGTTCATGTAGGCGCCGTTGTCGTAGCACACGTAGAGCATCGAATGGCCGCGCTCCATGGCGCCCGAGAGCGACTGCAGGCCGATGTCGTAGGTGCCGCCGTCGCCGCCGAAGGCGATGAACTTGACGTTCTCCTCGATCTGGCCCTTCTTCTTGAGGGCGCGGAAGGCGGTCTCGACGCCGCTCAGGGTGGCGGCGGCGTTCTCGAAGGCGGTGTGGATGTAGCTGCCCTTCCAGGAGGTGTACGGGTAGATCGTCGTGCTCACCTCGAGGCAGCCCGTGGCGGCGCTGACGACCACGGGATCACTGGTGCCCATGAGCACCTGGCGCACCACGATCGGCGCGCCGCAGCCGGCGCACATGCGGTGCCCGCCGGCGAGCTGGCTGCCCTGCGCGACCAGCTCGTGCCACTTCTGCCGGGCGTCCTCGAAGTGGTTGGTCTCTTTGATCGCCTCGACCGGGCACACATTGACGCACTCGCGGCACATGATGCAGCGGCTCTCGTCGACCTGGTAGGAGGCGAGCTCGCGCTCGTTGTAGGTGAGGGCGCCGGTGGGGCAGCTCGTCACGCAGCGGCCGCAGGTGATGCAGTCGGCGAGCTGCAGAGCCTCGCCGTACGGCGTGTCGACGTTCATCAAGAAGCCGCGCCCGGTGAAGTCGTAGCAGGCCGGGCCGGCCACGTCGCGGCAGGTGCGCACGCAGCGCCCGCAGGCGATGCAGCGGTTCATGTCGCGGCGGATGAACGGATGCTCGTGCTGGGCCTCGACCCCGCGGACCAGCGCGCCCTTCACGACGAGGTCGTTGCTCGTGACGCCGTAGTCGACGCCGAGCTTCTGCAGCTCGCAGTCGCCGAGGCTGGGGCACTCGCACTGCAGGCAGCGCATGGCTTCGGCGCGGGCTGCCGCGAGGCTGAAGCCCCTCTCGACCTCGACGTCGGTGGCCGCCAGCCGCTTGACCTTGCTGACCTTGGGCATGGCGGCGCGAGCCGCGGGTTCGGCGCTCGCGCCCATCTTCAGCCAGACCGGGCTGCGGGCGGCCAGCCGCCGGCCCAGCTCGCCGAGCTGCTCTTCGTCCTTGAGCTGCTCGAGGTAGGGCAGGCCGTTGAAGACGGCCAGCTTCTCCTCGAGCTCCGCGAGGTCCGCGCCGCGCAGCCAGGCGTCGACGGCCAGCGCCGAGCGCTTGCCGCCGGCGACGGCGTGGATCGCCGACTGCGCGCCGGTGATGGCGTCGCCGGCGGCAAAGACGCCGTCGGCCGGCGTGCGCCCGGTGTAGAAGTTGGCCTGCAGCCGCACGCCGTCGGCGAGCGGCAGGTACTCGGCGCTGTCGCCGAGCTTGGGCGCGTACCCGGTGGCCAGCACCACGGTCGTGGCGGCCACGTCGAAGCGCGAGCCGCGCACCTCCTTGGTGCGGCCCTTCTCGCGGACCACGCGCACGCACTCGACGCCCTGCACCTTGCCGCCCTTGGCCTTGACCTTCTTGGCCACGGCGCCGAGCTCGAACTTGACGCCCTCTTCGAGGGCGGCGGCGAGCTCGGGGGCCCCGGCCGGGATGTCCTCGCCCTCGTGCTGGGCGATGACCACGACCTCCTTGGCGCCTTTGCGGCGCGCCGTGCGGGCCACGTCGAGGGCGGTGATGCCGTCGCCGATCACGGCGACCTTCTGCGTGAACTTGACGGCGCGGCCCTCGCGCACGCGCTTGAGGATGTCAAGGCCGCGCAGGGCGGCGTCGTCGCCGGGGAGGAGGTGCTTGGGCTCCTCCCACGTACCGATGCCGATGACCACGGCGTCGAAGCCGGCGTCGAACAGGCCATCGGGGTCGATCTCGTAGCCCAGCTCAGACTCGCCGACGAAGCGCACGCCGGCGTCCCAGAGGGGCGCGAGCTCCTTGTCCACGATCTTCTCGGGCAGGCGGAACTCGGGGATGCTGTAGCGCAGCGAGCCGCCGGCCTTGGTGTTGGCGTCGTAGATCGTGACCTGGTGACCCTTCTCGGTGAGGAACCAGGCGGCGGCCAGACCGGCCGGCCCCGCGCCGATGATGGCGACGCGCTTGCCGCTGGGGAGGCCGGGGACGAGCAGCGTGTCGCTGTGATCGGCGGCCGCCCTGTGCAAGGCGCAGATGGCGATGGGGTCGTCCACGTCGCCGCGCCGGCAGACGGGCTCGCAGTAGCGCGGGCAGACGCGCCCGAGGATGCCGGCGAACGGCAGCTCCTCGCGCACGATGGCGGCGGCGCCGGCGGCGTCGCCGTCGGCCAGCGCCGCCATGTAGGCGGGGATGTCGATGTGCGTGGGGCAGGCGTGCGCGCAGGGCGCCTCGCAGTAGGCGTTGTGATCCGAGAGGTACATCTTGAGGTAGCTCTCGCGGCGGGCGCGCACGCGCGGCGTGTCGGTCTTGACGAGCAGGCCGTCGGCGACCCAGGTCGTGCAGGCCGCCTGCAGCTTGTCGAGGCCTTCGACCTCGACCATGCACAGGCGGCAGGCGCCCCAGGCGGCCATGCCCTCCTGGTGGCACAGCGCCGGGATGTCGATGCCCTCGCGGCGCGCGACCTCGAGGACGGTCTCGCCCTCGCGGGCGCTGAATGCCTTGCCGTTGATGGTGAGCTTCACGGCAGCTTTGGTCTGCGGGCTCACTGCTGCCTCCCTTCCGCCGGCTCGAGTATGCCTGTCTCGACCGGGACGGCGTCGAACTTGCAGACCTGCCGGCAGGTGTCGCACTTGGTGCAGAGCTTCTGGTCGATGATGTGGAGCTTCTTGAGCTCGCCGCCGATGGCGTTGGTGGGGCAGGCGTCGAAGCACGCGTGGCAGCCGTTGCAGGCGTCCTTGTCGATGGTGTAGCGGATCAGCGCGCGGCACACCTTGGCCGGGCAGCAGCGCTCGACCACGTGGGCCATCACCTCGTCGCGGAAGTACCGCAGCGTGGTGAGCACGGGGTTGGGGGCGCTGCCGCCGAGCTGGCAGAGCGAGCCCTCGACGATGTCGTCGCTAAGCCGTTCGAGCAGCTCGACGTCGTCGATTGTGCCCAGGCCCGCGGTGATGCGCTCGAGGATCTCGAGCATGCGCTGCGTGCCGACGCGGCAGGGCACGCACTTGCCGCAGCTCTCCTCGGCGGTGAACGTGAAGAAGAACTTGGCGAAATCGACCATGCAGGTGGCCTCGTCGACCACGACCATGCCGCCGGAACCCATCATCGAGCCGTACTTCGCGAGGTTCTCGAAGTCGATGGGCGTGTCGAGGAGCTCGGCGGGCAGGCAGCCGCCGCTCGGCCCGCCGAGCTGCACGGCTTTGAACTCATGGCCTTCCCGCAGGCCGCCGCCGATGTCGAAGATCACCTCGCGCAGCGTGGCGCCCATGGGCACCTCGACGAGGCCCGAGTTTCGCACCTTGCCGGTGAGCGAGAAGATCTTGGTGCCCTTGGACGTGGCGGTGCCCATGGCGCCGAACGCCTCGGCGCCGTGGTTCACGATCCACGGGACCGTGGCGTAGGTCTCGACGTTGTTGAGGTTGGTGGGCTGGCCCCAGAGGCCGTGGGCGACCGTGCGGATGTGCTTGCCGCGCGGCATGCCGCGGCGCCCTTCGATGGAGGCCGTGAGCGCCGTGGACTCGCCGCACACGAAGGCGCCGGCGCCCTGGTTGATGCGCAGGTCGAAGTCCCAGCCGGCGCCGAGGATGCCGGTGCCCAGGAGGCCGCGCTCGCGCGCCTGCGCGAGCGCGTGGCGCAGGCGCGACACGGCCAGCGGGTACTCGTGACGCACGTACACGTACCCCTCGTCCGCGCCGATGGCGAAGGCGGCGATGAGCATGCCCTCGATCACCGAGTGCGGGTCGTCTTCGAGCACGGCGCGGTCCATGAAGGCGCCGGGGTCGCCCTCGTCGCCGTTGCAGATGAGGTAGTGCTTCTCGCCGGGGTTGGCGCGGCAGAAGCGCCACTTCTTGCCCGCCGGGAAGCCGGCGCCGCCGCGGCCGCGCAGGCCGGAGCGCTCGACCTCGTCGATCACGGCTTCGGGGTCGTTCTGCTGCAGCACCGTGGCCAGCGCCGCGTAGCCGCCGCGCGAGATGTAGTCGTCGATGGACAGCGGGTCGATGTAGCCGTTGACGGCGCGCACGACGCGCGTCTGCCCGGCGTAGAACGGCACGTCCTTCTCGAGCGGGACGCGGGCGCCGGTGGCGGGGTCGACGTACAGCAGCCGCTCCACGACGCCGTCGCCGACCACGCTGGTCTCGACGATGTCGGCGAGGTCCTTGGGTTGGAGCCGGGGGTAGAACACGCCCCGCGGGTGGACCACGGCGATGGGCCCTTCCTGGCACAGGCCGTGACAGCCTGTGAGGACGACGCGCACCGTGTCGCCGAGGCCGCGCTTGTCGAGCTCCGCCCAAAGGGCGTCGCTGAGCGCCGCGCGGCCCATCGCGTTGCACGTGGAGCCGGCGCAGACGCGGATCTTGAGGGTGTCCTCGCCGCCCGTGGCGAGCGCGGGCTTGTAGGCGGCTTCCAGGGCCTTCTGGATGTGCGCCTGCCGGGTCGATCCGGCTCTCTTGCTGGCCGCCACCTCAGGCCTCCTTCTTGCGCATCTGACGGACAAGCTTGCGTGCCTGTTGCGGCGTGACGCGCCCGTAGGTGTCGTCCTCGCCGATGCGCACGGCCGGGGCCAGCGCGCAGGCGCCGATGCAGTTCACCGTCTGCAGCGTGAAGAGCATGTC
>CAIOZS010000022.1 GCA_903862845.1 uncultured Thermoleophilia bacterium | reverse complement strand
GGCGAGAACACGATGGGCATCGACGAGCTCTCGCCGCCGCTCATCAACACGCGCAGTACCAACCTCCTCACCATCGCCTTCGAGGAGATCGTCGACAACAAGATCGAGTACCTGGCCCCGGAGTGATCGGCGCGTGAGCGGCCAGACCCCCTCAGCGCCGGCCGGCGACCGCACGGTACTCGTCGGCGTCAGCGGCGGGATCGCCATCTACAAGGCCGTCGAGATGGTTCGCGGTTTGGTCAAGGACGGCTTCCAGCCGCTCGTGGTGAGCACTCAGGCGGCGCAGCGCTTCGTCATGCCGCTGACCTTCGCCGCTGTCTCTCAGGCGCCGGTTCTCGACGACGAGAGCGCCTGGCAGGCGAGCGGCGGCTGGTTTCAGCACATCGAGGCGGCCCGCAGGGCGCGCGTGATGGTCGTCGCCCCGGCGACGGCCAACACGCTCGCCAAGATGGCCGCCGGCCTCGCCGACAACCTGCTCACCGCCATCTACCTGGCGTTCCGCGGCCCCGTCATCGTGGCGCCCACCATGAACTGGGCGATGAACGAGCACCCCGCCACCGTGGCCAACCTGCGCGTCCTCGCGGAGCGGGGCGTGGAGGTGCTGCCCACGGAAGAGGGTGAGCTCGCCTGCGGCGAAGAGGGCTCCGGCCGCATGGCACCCCCCGACGCGATCCGTCTGGCCGTGCGGCGCGCGTTCGCCGGCACCGCCGCGGGGCCGCTCGCCGGCAAGAAGGTCGTCGTCACCTCGGGCGGCACCCGCGAGCGCATCGACGCCGTGCGCTTCATCGGCAATCGCTCCAGCGGCAAGATGGGGAGGGCGGTCGCCGACGAGGCCTATCTGCGCGGCGCCCGCGTGGTGCTGGTCACCACGCAGCCCGCCGCCGGCGCGCCCTATGACGTCGCGTCTGTGGAGAGCGCCGATGACATGGCGGCGGTGGTCCGCGAGCAGGTCCGCGACGCGGACGTGCTCGTCATGGCCGCCGCGGTCGCCGATTTCAAGCCTCGCGCCGCGGAGCCCGGCAAGATCCGGCGCGGCGATCGCGAGACCCTCACGCTCGAGCTCGTGCGCACCGTCGACATCCTCGCCGGGACGGCCGCAGCGGGCCTCTTTCGCGTCGGCTTTGCCGCCGAGGCCGGGCCGCAGCTACGGCGCGCCCGCGAGAAGAAGGCCGCAAAGGGCGTCGACCTGCTCGTGTTCAACGACATCCTCGCCGAGGGCGTCGGCATCGGCTCAGACGAGAACGCCATCACCATCATCACGGCGCGCGAGGAGATCCAGGTGCCGCGCACCAGCAAGAGCGCCTGCGCCGTTGCCATCGCCGACCAGATCGAGGCGGGGTTGGAGCAGAGATGAGCGTACCGCCGCGCGAACAGATCCTGGCGATCGTCGAAGCGCGCGTCGCCGGCGAGAACCTTCGCCGCCACATGCTGGCCACCGAGGCGATCATGCGGGCGCTGGCCGCACGTCTCGGCGAGGACCCCGACCTGTGGGGGCTCGCCGGCCTCGCCCACGACCTCGACTGCGAAGAGACCGGCGACGACTTCTCGCGCCAAGGCGTCGTCGCCGCCGAGACGCTTCGCGAGCTCGGTGCGCCCGAGGCCGTCGCTCACGCGGTCATGGCGCACAATCCGGCCACCGGAGTGGCCGCCGAGTCGGTGCTGGACGTCGCCTTGCTGGCGAGCGACCAGCTGAGCGGCCTGATCACCGCCGCGGCGTTGGTGCGCCCGGGCAAGGATCTTGCCGGCGTGTCGCTCAAGTCGGTGCGCAAGCGCTTTCGCGAGAGCGCGTTCGCGCGCGGCGTCGACCGCGATGCCATCGTCCGCTGCGGCGAGATCGGCCTGGAGCTCGACGAGCTCATGGGCCTCGGGCTGGCGGCGATGCAGGGCATCGCGCCGCAGCTCGGCCTCTGACGGGCGCCGCGTGGATGCCACGCCCCGCCGCGAGCCGGCCTTTGAAGCCGAGAGCGAAGCGTACTCGCTCTTTCGCCGCGGCGTGGACTTCCTGCACGAGCACCACCCCGCCCAGGCCGCCATGCTTCTGGCTCAGGCCCTGCGCCTCGAGCCCGGGAGAAGCTCCATCCGCGAGGCGCTTGGCAGAGCCGAGTTCGCCCTCGGCATGCACGAGCACGCGGCCGAGCGGTTCCTCAGCGTTGCGCGCGACGCGCCCGACAACGACTACGCTCACTACGCGCTGGGGCGCTGCCTGCTCGCGCTCGGGCGTCGGGAGGAGGCGCGGGGCCATCTGCGCCTGGCCCGCGCCCTCAGGCCGCAGAGCGAGCTGTACCGCGAGGCACTGAGTGCCCTGGATCAGCCGGCGTAGGGCGGCCGACGCCGGGTTCGCCGCAGGGTCACCCTGCAGCGACGATCCGCGGGGCGCCCGCGGTCAGGCCGGCGGAGCCGGTGGCACCGCGGGCGGCGGCGGAGGGTCGTGCGGCCGCGGCGACGTCGCCCGGTGCGGGGCGCCGGCCGCCCCCGGCAACCCTGCGGTGCCGTCGCCCGCCGCAAGGGCCGCCGCCCGGTAGCCGGGCACGAGAGCCTCGGGACCCACGTGCGCCATCTGGAGCAGGATGGCGATGCGCTTCTGGATCGGCGGGTGCGTATCGAACACACCGCTGACCTCTTTGGTCTTCTTGTTCTTGAGCGGGTTGACGATGAAGAGGTGCGCCGTGGCGCGGTTGGCGGCGCGCAGCGGCCGCGGGTCGTCGGCGATGTCGTTCAGCGCTCTGGCCAGGCCGAGCGGGTTGCGCGTGAGCTCCACGCCGCTGGCGTCGGCCAGGTACTCGCGGCGTCGCGAGATCGCGAACTGGACGCTGTAGGCGGCCAGCGGCGCGAGAATGGCGAGCACGATGGCGATGACCATGAGGATCGCGCCGGCCTGGTCGTTGGAGCCGCCGCCGCGACGTCGTCCGAAGCCGCCGAAGAAGCTGAAGCGGAGGAAGAAGTCGGCCACCAGGGCGATCATGCCGACGAGAATACCGACGAGCGTGGCAAAGCGGATGTCGTAGTTGCGAATATGCGACATCTCGTGGGCCACGACGCCCTGGAGCTCCTCGCGATCGAGCCTTTGCATCAGCCCGCGGGTGACGGCGATGGACGAGTGCTGGGGGTCGCGACCGGTGGCGAAAGCGTTGGGCGCCGCCTCCTCGATGACGTAGACCGCCGGCACGCTCGGCAGGCCGGCGGCGATCGTCATCTCCTCGACCACGTTGAACAACTGCGGCTCGTCGGCGTGCGTCACCTGGTGGGCGCCGCTCACGGCGAGCACCATCTTGTCGCCGGAGTAGTAGCCGAGGATGCTCCAGGCGATAGCCACGATGCCGAACACCCCCAGCAGGCCGATGCCTCCGCTCGTGCCTCCGATGACGGCCGCGCCGATGACGAAGCCGAGCGCGGCCAGCAGGGCGACCACGAACCCCATGAGAAGCCACGAGGCTCGCCGATTGCTGCGGATCTGCTCGTACATCGTCGCGTTTGCTGCGTCAGGCTGCTAGCGGAGGTCCACCTTGGGCACCTCGCGGTCGCCCTCGGGGGCTTCGAAGAACTGCCGCGTGGTGAAGTTGAACATCCCCGCGATGATGTTTGACGGGAACATCTGGGTCTTGTTGTTGTAGGTCAGGACGCTGTCGTTGTAGAACTGCCGTGCGAAGGAGATCTTGTTCTCCGTCGTCGTGAGCTCTTCCTGAAGGCTGAGGACGTTCTGGTTGGCCTTGAGGTCCGGGTAGTTCTCGACGACCGCGAACAGCGACTTGAGGCTCTCGGTGAGCATGTTCTCCGCCTGCGCCTGGGCCTGCGGGCCCTGGCTCCCGGCGTTGATGGCGGCGGCGCGCGCCGCGGTGACCTTGGTCAGCGTCTCCTGTTCGTAGGACATGTAGTCCTTGACGGCTTCGACCAGGTTGGGGATGAGGTCGTGCCGGCGTTTGAGCTGCACGTCGATCTGGCTCCAGGCGTTGTCGACCTGGTTGCGCCGGCCCACCAGGCTGTTGTACACGCCGGCGAAGATGATCCCCAAGACGACGAGGATCACGATGATGATGATGACCGCGATCACCCAAGGCTCCTTTCGTTGGCTACGGCTCTGCGCGCCTAGTGTACGCCACCGGAGGCTACAGGCGTGTCAGGCGTTTGTGTCGGCGTGCCGGGCTGCACTATCCTGCGGGGACGATGAACCTTCGCATCCGTGACATCGTGATCCTCGCCGTCGGGCTCGCGCTCGTGCTGGGCGCGGCCCTCGGCGGCTACGCCGTGGTCCGCGCGCGCGCCGACGGCGCTCCCAGCCGCCAAGTGCTCGCGCCCGTGGTCATGCCCACGCCGCGGCCGAGCGGCTCCCCGCAGCCGCAATACGAACGCTGGACCGTCGGCATCGCGCGGCGCCCGCTCACCGTGCGGCGACGGCCGGCCGACAACGCGCCGGTGATCGCGCGTCTGGGCACACGCACAAGTGCGAACTATCCCACGCTGGTGCTAGTCGCCTCTATCAGGGAAGTGGACGGTGTGTCGTGGTACAAGGTGTGGGTCGCCGTGCGGCCCAACGGGACGCGAGGGTGGGTGCGCGATGGGGCGCTGGCCTTCTACGCGACCTCTGCGAAGATCGTCATTGATCTCTCGCGACGCAAGCTGATGGTGTACCGCAGGGGGGAGCTCCAGGGCACCTTCCCTGTGGCCGTGGGGCGCCCGGGCCTGGAGACGCCGACCGGGTTCTTTTTCGTGAATCAGAAGCTCAAGCCGCCGTACCCCGGCGGCGCCTACGGCGCCCTGGCCTTGGGCATCAGCGCTTTCCAGCCCAAGCTGCCCGACTGGCCCGGCGGCGGCGCCGTGGCGATCCACGGCACGAACGAGGACTATCTCATCGGCAAGGCCGTCTCTCATGGCTGCGTGCGCATGCACGACAAGGACATCCTGAAGGTCTCGCAGCTCGTGCCGGCGGGCAGCCCGGTCATCATTCAGAAGTGACGTGCCGCGGCCGCGAGGCGACCGCAGCCTTACCAGTACTCGCCCTGGTGCAGCATCATGTCGTGCGCCTTGCACTTGGGGCACGTGTACGAGGCGGCCTTCTCGAGGAAGAAGAGCTCGCTGCCGCAGACCACGCAGCGGAACTCGTCGACGTGCAGGTCGGCGCCGGTGAGGTCGACCTCGACGATGGCGCCGCATTCCATGCAGTAGCCGGGCATGAAGCGCCGCCGCGGGTCGTGAACGCTGACCCCCCAGCGGATGCGGTCGGCAGTGTAGCCGCACTGGCGGCACTCGAAGGTCGTGTACTCTCCCATGGTCAGCCTCTCTGGACGCGGAGTGTCGCTCCGAGTATCGGCAGAATCCCGGCCTGAGTGAGCGTCAGGCTTGGGGCTTCGTTGTACCGTTAACAATCGGGGTGCTATACTTCACCGGCTGGAAACACACCACGAGGCGGACTCCTCGCGCGAAAAGTCGGTGGGTCACCGACTTTTGTCTTGTCAGGGGTCGTTCATGAGAAAGACCAGAGAGGAACTTGAGGCGATGATCGAGGCCACGCTGGCCGAACGCTACCCCGAGGTCGAGCTTGTTGACCTCGAGGTGCGTGGCGGCCCCGCCGGCACGCTGACGCTGTTCGTCGATCGGCCCGGTGGCGTCGATCTCGAGCTGTGCGCGGCGCTCAGCCAGGCGCTGGACGACGTGCGCGAGCGCTACGCGCTCGAGGTCTCTTCGCCGGGCCTGGATCGCCGGCTGCGCAAGCCCGCGCATTTCGCCGCGGCGCTGGGCCGCGACGTGGCCGTCAAGCTGGCCGCGCCGCACGCCGGGCGCAGCAACTTCCGCGGCGTTCTCAAGGCGTCGGACGCGACCAGCGTCACTCTCGACCTCGCCGACGGCGGCAGCGCCACGCTGCCCCTCGACGGCATCGCCAAGGCGCACGTGGTCTACAACTTTGATACCGACGGAGGCCACCGTGAGTAAAGAGATCATCGAGGCTCTACGACAGATCGAAAAGGAGAAGGGCATCGCCTTCGAGGCTCTCGTCGAGGCGCTCGAAGACGCGTTGCTCTCCGCCTACAAGAAGACGCCCCATGCCGTGGAGCACGCCAAGGTCGAGGTCGATACCGAGACCGGCGACATGCGCGTCTACGAGCTCATCTTTCCGGAGCACATCGATGTGGAGGCCCTCAAGGTGCACGACGAGGAGGGCGAGGAGATCGGGCTCGACCTCTCGAGCATCGACATGAGCGAGGTCGAGCGTATCGAGGTCACTCCCGACGACTTCGGACGCATCGCTGCCCAGACCGCGAAGCAGGTCATCCTGCAGCGCATTCGCGAAGCCGAGCGCGATCTCATGTACGAGGAGTACATCGACCGCGTCGGCGAGCTCGTCACCGGCATTGTGCAGCAGAGCGACCCGCGTCACAACACGCTTGTGGAGCTCGGCCGCGTCGAGGCAGAGCTGCCGCGCGGCGAGCAGATCGAGACCGAGCACTACGACCACGGGGCGCGCATCAAGGCCGTTATCATGCGCGTCGAGGACTCCGCCAAGGGCCCCCAGGTCAAGCTGTCGCGGCGCAGCGAAGAGATCGTGCGCAAGCTCTTCGAGCTCGAAGTGCCCGAGATCGCCGATGGCCTCGTGGAGATCAAGCAGGTGGCGCGCGAGACGGGCTACCGCGGCCGCGACGGCAAGCCGGTGCCCGGACGCTGCAAGATCGCCGTCATCTCACACGCCGACGGCGTCGACCCGGTCGGCGCCTGCGTCGGTCCGCGTGGCTCGCGGGTGCGCATGGTCGTCAGCGAGCTGCGCGGCGAGCGCATCGACATCATCCCCTATAACGACGATCCCGCGCGCTTCGTGGCTAAGGCGCTCTCGCCGGCCCGCGTGCGCGAGGTCATCGTCGACGACGAGGAACGCTCGGCGACCATCATCGTGCCCGATGACCAACTGTCTCTGGCCATCGGCAAGGAGGGTCAGAACGCGCGCCTCGCCAGCAAGCTCACCGGCTGGCGCATCGACATCAAGAGCCAGCAGCAGATGGCCGAAGCCGAGAACAACATGGAGTTCGGCGATGACGAGGGCGTGGACGGGCAGTGCATGGCCGTCATGCGCACCGGCAAGCGCTGCCCCAACCAGGCCGAGCCGGGCTCCCGCTACTGCAGCATCCACGTCGACTACGTGGCGCCCGAGCCGGTCGCCAAGGCCGAGCCCGCGGCGGCGGCCGACGCGGCCACGCCGGCCGCGAGCACGGCAGCGCCCGATGCCCCCGCGGCGGACGCCGGCGAGGAGTGACCGTGGCGCCGCCGCCCGAACGCACCTGCATCGGCTGCCGCCGCAAGCGCGGCCAGGCCGAGCTGGTCCGGCTTACCAACGCAGCGGGACGCGTGGTGCCGGCTCTCCCCGGCGCGCCGGGGCGGAGCGCCTACCTGTGCCCCGGCGAGACATGTCTTGAGGCCGCGGACAAGCGGCGCGCGTTCGCGCGCGCCTTCCGCGGCCCGGTGGTTCTCGATCCCGCAGTGCACCGTGCTGTGGCGCGACACACGAATGTGCGGTGCAGCTGCGGCTCCCCGCACCGCAGCGAGCCTGCGGCGGCTACTGATGAAAGGCGGTGAGGTGAATGGCGAAGAATCGCAAGGTTTCCGAAATCGCGACCCAGCGAGGGACGAGCGTCGATGACGTTCTCGCCCACCTCAAGAAGGCGGGTATCGAGGTCGTCGACGGCGAGGTCAGCGTCGACGAAGAAGCCATCGAGAAGGCGTACGCGGCTCCGGCCGGCGGCGTGCGCCGCCGGGCCGGAGGCCCGGGCGGCAAGCGCCGCCGGGTGATCATCGACGCGGGCGCCTCGCGCCGCGGCGGCGGCCCGCAGGGCGGCCGCGACAGGCGCCGCGGCCGTGGTCGTGGTCACGACCGCGACGAACAGCCGGCCGCGCCCGTGGTGCCTACCGGCATCGTCAAAGTGCCGTCGGGCTCCACCGTCAAGGACATCTCACAGCTCCTCGGCGTGTCCACCCCCGAGATCATCAAGGCGCTGATGGGCTACGGCGAGATGGTCACCATCACCCAGACGCTCAGCGACGAGGCCATCGAAGTCCTGGCCACCGACTTCAGCCGCGAGGTGGAGATCACGCACGCGGCCGACGAAGAGGCCGAGCTCGAGGCCGAGGCCGTCGACGATCCCTCGGACCTCAAGCCCCGCGCCCCCGTCATCACCGTGATGGGTCACGTCGACCACGGCAAGACGAGCTTGCTCGACGCGATCCGCGACACCGCCGTGGCGGCCGGAGAAGCCGGCGGGATCACGCAGCACATCGGCGCCTATCAGGTGAAGCACAACGGCCAGCCCGTCACGTTCATCGACACGCCCGGTCACGCCGCGTTCACCGCCATGCGCGCCCGCGGCGCCAAGGTCACCGACATCGCCGCCATCGTGGTGGCCGCCGACGACGGGGTGATGCCCCAGACCGTGGAAGCTATCGACCACGCCAAGGCGGCCGGCGTCCCGGTCGTCATCGTCGTCAACAAGATCGATAAGCCCGAGGCCAACGTCGATCGCCTTAAGCAGCAGCTCAGCGAGCACGGCATCATCCCTGAGGACTGGGGCGGCGACACGGTGTTCGTTGAGGCGAGCGCGAAGCAGCGCATCGGTCTCGACAACTTCCTCGACATGCTGCTGCTGGTGGCCGAGGTCGCCGACCTCAAGGCCAACGCCGACGCTCCGGCCAGCGGCTTCGTCATCGAGTCGCGCATCGACCCCGGCCGCGGCGTCGTGGCCACGATTCTCGTGAGCCGTGGCACGCTCCACGTCGGCGACGCGGTCGTCGCCGGCGAGGCCAGCGGGCGCGTGCGCGCGATGCGCGACTTCATTGGTGAGCCGCTCAAGAGCGGCGGCCCGTCCACGCCGGTCGAGATCGTCGGCTTCGACGATCTGCCCGTGGCCGGCGAGTTCTGCCGCGTGGTCAAGGACGAACGCATGGCGCGCTCCCTGGCCCACAGGCGCGCCAACCGCCTGCGCACCGAAGCGCTCGCCAAGGAGCGCGCCCTCACCCTCGACGATATCTTCGCGCGCATCGCCGCGGGCAAGGTGCTCGACCTCAACCTCGTGGTCAAGGCCGACGTGCAGGGCAGCCTCGAGGCGCTCAGCGACGCGCTGCTCAAGATCCAGCACCCCGAGGTCAAGGTGCGCGTCATCCACTCGGGCGTGGGCGGCATCAACGAGAACGACGTCATGCTGGCCAGCGCCTCCGCGGCGATCATCATCGGCTTCAACGTGAGACCGAGCCCTCCGGCCACCGCGCTCGCTGAGACCGAAGGCGTCGACGTGCGCACCTACAAGGTCATCTACAAGGTCACCGAGGACATCACGGCGGCCCTGGTCGGCATGCTCAAGCCGACCATCGAAGAGGTCGTGCTCGGGCAGGCCGAGGTCCGTACCACGTTCAAGGCCTCCAAGCTGGGCACCATCGCCGGCTGCATGGTCACGCACGGCGTGATGACCCGCAACGCCAGCGTGCGCGTGCTCCGCAGCGACGTCGTGGTGCACGACGGCAAGATGGGCTCCCTGAAGCGCTTCGCCGAAGACGCCCGCGAGGTGGCGGAAGGGTTCGAGTGCGGCATCCTGCTCGACGGCTTCAACGACCTCAAGGAAGGGGACGTGCTGGAGGCGTACGAAACCCGAGAAGTCGCTCGTGAGGCCTGATGCATGCATCGGCGTCCTGCTCGCGGAGCTGCACTTCCCGGCCGCCCGGTCGCTGAAGGACAAGCGTGCGCCGCTGACCTCGCTGCGTGACGTCGTGCCTCGCCGCTTTCGCGCCTCGTTCAGCGAGGTGGGCCTGCAGGACGTGTGGCAGCGGGCGCGCGTGCTCATCGTCCTGGCTGCCTCGTCGCTGCAGCAGGCGCGCGAACGCCTCGACGACATCGACCGCTACCTCCACGGGCAAGACTACGAGGTAGCGCGCCTGCTCATCAAGACTACGGATACGGTGGACACCCTGTGGGACATCGACTCCTGAGGATCAACGAAAGCATCAAGGAAACGCTGTCGTCGGTCATCACCGCCGAGGGCCTCAAAGACCCGCGTGTGGGATTCGTCACGGTCACCGGCGTCGAGACCTCGCCCGACCAGCGCTACGCCAAGGTCTACGTCAGCGTGCTCGGCAAGCAAGCAGAGCGCGCGGCGACGATGAAGGCGCTGGACAACTCGAAGGGGTTTCTGCAGGCGCGCATCAACGCGTCGCTGCACATGAAGCGCACGCCGCAGCTGGAGTTCATCTACGACAGCACGCTCGACAACGCCTTGCACATCGAGAAGCTCATGAAGCGCGAAGAGGAAGTGCTGGGCAGCGAAGCCCCGGAGATCTTCGTAGACGGCGAGATCGGCGACGGGGAGCAGGGCTCGGCGTGAAGGCGCTGCCCGCCGACCTGGCTGCGGTGTGCCGGCGCATGAAGACCGAGCGCAGCGTCGGGCTGGCAGTGCACGAGCGGCCCGACACGGACGCGCTCGCCGCCGCCGCCGGCATGCTCGACCTGTTCGCGCAGCTCGGCGCGGAGGCTCGTCTGCACGTCGATCAGGACGAGCACCTGCCTCTCGAGGAGCTGCTGCTTCCGTCCGGCGCCGTCACGCGCGGCCCGCCGCCCGCCGGGCGGCCTCTGTACGCGCTCGACTGTGGCAGCCTCGAGCGGCTGGCGCTCCGGCTCACGTCTTGGGCCGGGATCGTCGTGAACATCGACCATCACCACGACAACACGCGCTTCGGCGACGTGGTCTACGTGCGCGGGGAGGCGAGCAGCACGAGCGAGCTCGTCTGCGACATCGCCCGCGCCCTTGGGGTGCGCCCGTCCCGGCGTGCGGCTCAGGCGCTTCTCGCCGGCATCTCGTTCGATACCGGCCACTTCCGCCACGACAGCACCTCCGCGGCCACCTTCGAGACGGCGGCCTGGCTCGTCGGGCTCGGGGCGAATGTGACCACGGCGTTCTCGATGCTGTACGAGCAGGGCTCGCTCGAAGCGCTGCGCCTGTGGGCGCGCGCCGTCTCCGGCGCGCGCCTTCTGGCCGGCGGGCGCGCCCTTGTCGCGACGCTGCGCCTCGGCGACTACGCCGCCGTCGGCGCCGGCGAAGAAGAGACGGAGGGCATCGTCGACAGCCTACGCGCCGTCGCCGGCGTCGAGATTGCGGCCCTCGTCAAGGAACAGAGCCGCGGGCCGCGCGTGCGCGTGAGCCTACGTTCGAGCTCGTGCGACGTCAGCGCGATCGCCGCCCTCAGAGCCGGCGGCGGTCATCGCCTGGCTGCCGGCTGCTCCTGCGACGACGGCCCCGAGGAGGTGACCGCGTGGCTCAGTTCCGAACTCGAAAGGCGCCTCTCGACGGCGTCCTGCTGATCGACAAACCCGAGGGTTTCACGTCGCACGACGTCGTCGCCCGCGTGCGCCGCCAGGTGCGGCCGGCCGTCAAGAAGGTGGGCCATGCCGGCACTCTCGACCCGTTCGCGACCGGCCTGCTCGTGGTGCTCGTCGGCCGGGCGACGAAGCTGGCGCGGTTTTTCGTCGACCTGCCCAAGGAGTACGAATGCACCCTGCAATTCGGGGTGCGCTCGGACACCGGCGACCTCACGGGCGACCTCAGCGAGACCGGCGTCACGACCACGCTCGAGGCCGTCGAGGCCGTGCTGCCGGATTTCCTCGGCGTCGTCCGGCAGCAGGTGCCCATGACCTCGGCCGTCAAGGTCGACGGGGAGCGCCTGTACAAAAAGGCGCACCGCGGCGAGGTCGTCGAGACACCGGTCAAAGAAGTGCAGATCGACGCCATCGACATCCTCGATCTCGACGCTGCGGCGCAGACCATGCGCTGCCGTATCGCCTGCTCCAAGGGCACCTACGTGCGCCAGCTCGCCATCGATATCGGCGAGGCGGTGGGCGCCGGAGCGCATCTTGCGCAGCTCTCGCGCACGGCCACCGGCGAGCTGCGTCTGGGCGATGCCCAGACGCTCGCCGCCTTCGAGCAAGCCATGGCTGCGCGGGAGCCGGGGGACGAACGCATCTCCGGCCTCGTGGATCCAGCGATGGCCCTGCAGTTCATGCCCGGCATCGAGCTCTCGGCGGCGCAGGTGGCGGCGGCGCGCAACGGCGCTCGCCTGCCGGGTGGGCCGCCCGAGCCGGTGCGTCTCACGTACCGCGGCGAGCTCGTCGCGATCTACGGGCCGGCGGAGGAAGGCCACGCCCTGAAGCTTCTCGTCAAGCTCTGATGCGAGTCGTCACCGATCTGGCCGACCTCGAGCGCCGACCGCGTGCCGTGGCGATCGGCACCTTCGACGGCGTCCACGCGGGGCACCGCGCCGTGATCGGCCAGGCCGTCGGCCTGGCCGCGGAGCGCGGCCTCCTCGGCTCGGTGGTGACCTTCGACCGGCACCCGCTGGCGGTCGTCGACCCATCTCATGCACCGCGCCTTCTGACGCCGCTGCCCGAGAAGATCCGTCTCATCGGGGAGCTCGGGCCCGAGGAGCTCGTGCTCCTGCCGTTCGACGAGAGCCTCGCGGCGCTTACTCCGGCGGACTTCTGCGACGAGGTGCTCGGCGCGGCGCTCCAGGCGCGCGTGGTCGTCGTCGGCGAGAACTTCAACTTCGGCGCCGGCGGCGCCGGCGACGCGGCGCAGCTGCGCGCCTGCGGTGCCGCGCATGGCTTCGAGACCGTGGTTGTGAGCCTCGTCACCGAGCACGGCAAGACGATCAGCTCGACGCGCATCCGCCGGCTGCTCAATCGCGGCGAGCTCGAGGAGGTGCGCGAGATCCTCGGCCGGCCGCCGTCGGCGGCGGGCCTCGTCGTCGCCGGCGACCGGCGTGGTCGCACCCTGGGCGTGCCGACCGCCAACATCGACGTCGAGGCGGGCACGATCTTTCCCGGCCGCGGCGTCTACGCCGCCCGCGTCCTCGTGGACGGCGTCTGGTACCGGGCGGCCGTCAACATCGGCCACAACCCGACCTTTCGCAGCAAGGCGGTCGAGACGATCCACGTCACCGTCGAGGCCTTCCTGCTCGGCTTCAGCGGGGACATCTACGAGCGCCCTATCCGTGTCGATTTCCTCCACAAGATCCGCGACGAGCGGCGCTTCGACTCCGTCCCGGAGCTCGTCGCCCAGATGCGCCGCGATATCGCGCAGACGGCCGATCTGGGCGATCCCGCGTTCGCCGAGGTCGCCCTTGCGGCGACCGCAGCCCCCTGAGCCGCGCCGCGACGCGCGGACGAACGCGCGCTCACCTGGGCGTGCCTGCGCGGCGGCCCGGTTTCTCCGCGGCCGCTGCCTGTGCTACCCTAGCGCGACCGATTTCTCGGTTGCGGGCAGCCAACCCGCTACTGGGTTCCCGGATACTCCTCGCGAGGGAGGTGAACACCATGGCAGTCACCAAGGAAGTCAAAGAGACCATCATCGCCAAGCACGCCAAGCACGACGGCGACACCGGCTCCCCCGAGGTCCAGATCGCTCTTCTCACGGCGCGCATCGAGACCCTCACCGACCACCTCAAGACCCACAAGAAGGATCACCACAGCCGGCGCGGCCTTCTCAAGATGGTCGGCCAGCGCCGCCGCCTCCTCAACTACCTTCAGGCGCGCGACCTCGATCGTTACCGCGCGCTGGTCAAGGAGCTCGAGCTCCGCAAGTAGTCAGGTCACACGGCGCGCGAGAGCGCCTACCCAGTCGTCACGTGCACATGAGCCACGGACGAGAGAGAACCCGCGCGCAATGGGGCGCCGGGTCATCAGGAAGACGAAGGAAGTAATGACTACAGTAGAAGTGGAAGTCGGGGGCAAGAAGATCACCCTCGAGACCGGCCGCTTGGCCAAGCAGGCCAACGGCTCCGTGCTCGTGCGCTGCGGCGACACGATGGTGCTGGTCGCCGCCACCGGGCGCACCTCAGGCCGCGAGGGGCAGGATTTCTTCCCGCTCACGGTCGACGTCGAGGAGCGGCACTACGCCGCCGGCAAGATCCCCGGCGGCTTCATCAAGCGCGAGTCGCGGCCCAGCGACAAAGCCGTCCTCGCCGCGCGCCAGATCGACCGGCCCATCAGGCCGCTGTTCCCCAAGGGGTACATGAACGAGGTCCACGTGGTGGCCACCGTGCTGTCCGTCGACCTTGAGAACAACTACGACGTGCTCGCCACGCTGGGCGCCTCGGCGGCCCTTGGTCTCAGCGAGATCCCGTTCCTGGGCCCCATCGGGTCGGTGCGCGTCGGGCGCATCGAGGACGAGCTCGTGATCAACCCCACGCTCACCGAGGTCCAGGACGAGTCCGATCTCGACCTCGTGGTCACCGGCACCAGGGATGCCATCGTCATGGTCGAGGCCGGCGCCAAGCAGGTCTCCGAGGCCGTCGTCGTCGAGGCTCTGCGCCTGGCCCACGAAGAGATCAAGAAGCTCATCGACGTGCAGCTCGAGCTGCAGCGCCAGTGCGCGAAGCCCAAGTGGGACGTGCCCGAGTGGACCGTCGACGAGGCCATCCTCGCCGAGGTCCGCACCCAGTGCGAAGCCGCTCTGGACGCGGCCACACAGGTGGCCGACAAGAAGGCCCGTCAGGACGCTACGTCCGAGGTCAAGGCGGCCGCCGTCGAGGCCCTCCTCAACGAGGACTCGACCCCCGAGCGCGTGACGCACGTCAAGCGTGCGCTCGCCAAGGTCGAGAGAGACCTCGTGCGCGACCGCATCGCCGTGCAGAAGCGCCGCCCCGACGGCCGCGGCACCGACGAGGTCCGCCAGATCACCTGCGAGGTCGGGCTCGTCCCGCGCGTGCACGGCAGTGCCCTCTTCACGCGCGGCGAGACGCAGGCCCTGAGCATCCTCACGCTGGGTGGCACCGGCGAGTTCCAGCGCATCGACGGCCTCGGCATCGAGGACAAGAAGCGCTATATCCACCACTACAACTTCCCGCCGTACTCGGTCGGCGAGACCGGCTTCATGCGCGGCCCCAAGCGTCGTGACATCGGCCACGGCGCTCTCGCCGAGCGCGCCCTCGTGCCGGTTCTCCCCAACGAGCTGGACTTCCCCTACACGACGCGCATCGTCTCGGAGATCCTCGAGAGCAACGGCTCGTCGTCGATGGCCAGCGTGTGCGGCTCGACCCTGGCGCTCATGGACGCCGGCGTGCAGATCAGCGCTCCGGTGGCCGGCACCGCCATGGGCCTGATCAAGGAGGGTGACGCCTACGTCATCCTCACCGACATCGCCGGCGTCGAAGACCACCTCGGCGACATGGACTTCAAGGTCGCCGGCACCGCCGAAGGCATCACGGCGCTGCAGATGGACATCAAGATCACCGGTGTCACCTTCGAGATCCTCACCGAGGCGCTCGAGCAGGCGCGTCTGGCGCGGCTGCATATCCTCGGCAAGATGCTCGAGACCATCCCCGAGCCGCGCAGCGAGCTCTCGGAGTGGGCGCCGCGCATCTTCAGCATCCAGATCAACCCCGATCAGATCGGCCTCATCATCGGCAAGGGCGGCGAGACCATTCGCGGCATGACCGACGAGTTCGGCGCCGACATCGACATCCAGGAAGACGGCACGATCTTCATCTGTGCCCCCGACCAGGAAGCCGCCGAAGGCGTCATGAACCGCATCCAGGCCATGACCAAGGAGATCGAGGTCGGCGACGTGTTCACCGGTCGCGTAGTGAAGACCACCGACTTCGGCGCCTTCGTGGAGCTCAAGAAGGGCACCGACGGCCTGCTGCACATCTCGCGTCTCGGCCAGAAGGGCGAGCGCGTGAAGTCGGTCGAGGACGTCGTCTCGCGCGGCGACACCGTGACCGTCGAGGTCGTCGAGATCGACAAGGCACGCAACCGCATCGGGCTCACGCTGCTCAAGAAGCCCGACGCGGAGTAACGGGGAGCGGGAGAAGGCCACGGAGGCTTACCGCCTCTCTACGCTGGACAACGGCCTGCGCGTGGCCACCGAGCGCCTCGAAGGAGTGCGCTCGGTGGCCCTCGGGCTGTGGATCGCCGCCGGCTCGCGGCAGGAGCCTCTCGAGCTCGGCGGCGTGTCGCACTTCATCGAGCACCTCATCTTCAAGGGCTCCGACCGCTTCAGCGCCTGGGACATCGCGCGGATCTTCGACGACATGGGCGGCGAACCCAACGCGTCCACCTCCAAGGAGCACACGCTGGTCAACGCGCGTTTCCTGGACGCCGACCTCGACACGGCCTTCGAGGTCATGGCGGAGATGCTCGTGCGACCGTCGTTCGCCGACCTCGATCAGGAGCGCGAGGTCGTGCTCGAAGAGGTCGCGATGTACGAGGACTCGCCGCCCGAGCTCATCCACGACGACCTCTGTGAGGCCGTCTTCGGCGAGCACCCGCTGGGGCGCTCGATCATAGGGCACAGCGAGACTCTGGCGCGTCTCGACCTCGAAACCGTGAGGGCCTATCACGACGCCCACTACGTGAACCCCGGGATCGTGGTCTCGGCCAGTGGCCACGTGGACCACGACCGTCTCTGCGAGCTCACCCGGGCGCACTTCCGCCCCGAGCCCGGGGCCGTCGTCCGGCAGCCCGAGCTGAGCGCGCCGGGATTCCGTCACGTGGCCCAGTTCGTCCGCAAGGACACCGAGCAGTACCACGTCTGTCTCGGTGGCCCGGGGCCGCGGCGCGCCGACGCCGACCGCTACGCGGTGTTTGTCGTCGACACGATCCTTGGGGGCTCGTGGAGCTCGATGCTTTTCCAGGAGGTGCGCGAGAAGCGCGGGCTCGCGTACTCTGTCTACTCGTACTCGTCCCTGTATGCCGACGCCGGCCTCACGGCCATCTACGTCGGCTCGCGCGAAGAGGCCGTGGAAGAAGCCATGACCGTGATCCTCGACGTGCTCGATCGCCTTCCCGACGACATCTCTGACGAAGCCATCAAGCGTGCCCGCAACCACCTCAAGGGCCAGCTCGTGCTGAGCATGGAAAGCCCCGGCAGTCGCATGCAGTCGCTGGGCCGAGCCGTGCTCATGGAGCAGCCCGTCCTCAGCGTCGACGAGGTGCTGGAGCGCATCGACGCGGTGACGCGCGACGACGTCGTGGCTGCCGTGCGGCGGCACTACGACCCCAAGACATGGTCCACGGTGTGCATCGGCCCGCGGCCTGAGCCGTTTCGGGCCGTCACCGACGGATTCGCATGGGAGGAGCGATAAGCGGTATGTGCCTACGATGTCCCGCTTGTGTACGCCGGAAGAGAGGTGCGTCATGACAGACGTGCTGGTGACCGGCGCCGCCGGCAAGATGGGCGGCCTGAGCGCCGCCACGATCGCCGCCCAGGACGATATGCGCCTGGTGGCGCTGGTCGATCCCAAGGGCGGCGCGAGCGCCGGCGACGCGCCGTGCTTCGCGACCGTGGAACAGGCCTTGGCTCTCACCTCGCCCGAGGCGGCCCTCGAGTTCAGCGTTCCGGAGGCTGTGTTCGACAACGCGAAGCTACTGCTTGCCGCCGGCGTGCCGACCGTGGTCGGTGCCACCGGCCTCCACGAGTCCGCCGTCGACGAGCTCAGCGCCGTCGCCGCGCAGGCGGGAGTGGGTCTCGTGATCGTGCCCAACTTCGCCCTCGGAGCCGTGCTGCTGATGCGCTTCGCCGGCCAGGCGGCGAAGTACTACGAGCACGCCGAGATCATCGAGATGCACGAGTCCGGCAAGCTGGACGCGCCGTCGGGCACCAGCCTGCGCACGGCGCGCCTCATGGCCGAGGCGCCGGGTTCTGCCCTGCGGGAGGCGCCCGGCGAGCAGCCGTCCCGCGGTCTGGCCGCCGACCACGTGCGCATCCACAGCCTGCGCCTGCCGGGCGTCGTCGCCCACCAGGAGGTCCTCTTCGGCGGTGACGACGAGCTGCTCACCCTGCGTCACGATTCGCTGTCGCGGCGCTCGTTCATGAGCGGCGTCCTGCTCGCCTTGCGCCGCGTGACCGCCGTCGAGGGGACTGTCGTGGGGCTGGAAAACCTCCTAGACTAGAGCAAACACATACCTGCCCCCGTCCGTAGTCTAGGAGCCGCGCCGTGACCGACAGCCTGGGCACGATCCTCACCGCGATGGTGACGCCCTTCGACGCCGATCTGGCCGTCGACCACAGCAAGCTCGCAGCGCTCGCCGAGCATCTCATCGCGAGCGGCTCCGACGGGCTCGTCGTGGCCGGCACCACGGGCGAGTCGCCGACGCTCAGCGACGCCGAGAAGACGGCGATGTTTCGCACCGTCGTCGAAGCCGTGGGCGACCGCGTGCCAATCGTCGCCGGCACGGGCAGCAACGACACCGCCCACAGCATCGCGCTCACGCGCCTCGCCGAGCGCTGCGGCGTCGACGCGGTCCTCGTGGTCACGCCCTACTACAACAAGCCGCCCGAGCGCGGCCTGCTCGCGCACTTTCGCGCCGTGGCCGCCGCCACGAGCCTGCCGCTCGTCGTGTACAACATCCCCGGACGCTCTGTGGTCAACCTCTCACCGGAGGCGCTGGCCACGCTCGGCGAGGTCGACAACATCGTCGCCGTGAAACAGGCCAACCCCGATCTCGGGGAGCTGCGCAAGCTGCGCGAGCTCAGCGATCTGGGCATCTACGCCGGCAACGACGACATGCTCCTCGACGTGCTCAAGATGGGCGGCCTTGGCGGCATCTGCGTGGCCAGTCACCTCGTGGGGCCGCGGCTGGCCGAGATGGCCCGGCTCGTCAGGGCCGGCGACGAGGCCGCGGCGGAGAGCCTCGACCAAAGCCTGCGCCCGCTGTACAAGACGCTGTTCCTGACCGCCAATCCCATCCTCGTCAAAGAGGCCCTGAACTTGCTGGGGCACGAGGTCGGCGGCCTGCGCCTCCCGCTCCTGCCCGCCACGCCCGAAGAATCCGCCGTCGTCGCCGGCGAGCTGCGGCGGCTGGATGTACTGAGCTGAGCTTGGCATGACCCCCCTGGGCCGCCTCGCCGCGCTGGTCGACGGGCTGCGGCACGTCGTTGTGCTTCTCGTGTGTGTGACCCTGATCGCCGGGGTGGGCTTCGTCGACCTTCTGTCCGGCGCAGACGTCGTGTTCTCGGTCTTCTACGCGGTGCCGATCGCCCTCGCCACCTGGGTGTTCGGTCGCGCCGGGGGGCTGCTCTTCTCGGTGGTAGCGACGGTCCTGTGGACGGTCGGCGACCACTACTCCCTGCACCAGGCCTGGGCAAGCGCGGTGCCGTGGTGGAACGCCGCCGTGCGGCTGGCGTTCTTCGCGCTGGTCGTCGTCATCCTGGCGGCCCTCAAGCACGCGCTCGGCGAAGAGCAGCGCCTGGCGCGCGTCGACGCGCTCACGCGCGTCCCCAACGTGCGCCATTTTCGCGAACAGGCCGAGCTCGAGCTGCGTCGCGCCCAGCGCACCGGCCGGCCGCTGAGCGTGGCGATCTTCGATGTCGACGACCTCAAAGTGGTGAACGACCGCTTCGGTCATCCCGCCGGCGACGCTCTCCTCATCGCCTTGGCGCGAGCGTGGATGCACGTGCTGCGGAGTACAGATGTCGTCGCGCGACTGGGCGGCGACGAGTTCGCGGTGCTTCTGCCCGAAACCTCGTCCGCGGCCGCGCTCGTGGCGCTGAAGAAAGGCCGGGGGGCCGCCCTGCTCGCCATCGGCGAGGGCGGCTGGCCGGCCTCGCTCAGCATCGGCGCCGTCACCTACCTGGGCGGGGAGGCCGATGTCGAGGGCCTTCTGCGCCACGCCGACGCCCTGATGTACGAGGTCAAGAACGACGGCAAGGACGGCGTCCGCAACGTCGTCATCGGCGACGGCGCCGACCCGGTTCGCCCTGAAGGGTCGCCAGCGGGTAGGATTGCTCCCACATGAGCGATTCCCTCAAGATAATCCCCCTCGGCGGTCTCGGCGAGATCGGCAAAAACATGACCGCCGTCGAGTATCGCGGCAAGATCGTGGTGCTCGACTGCGGCGTCGAGTTCCCCCGTGACGAGATGCTCGGCATCGACCTCGTGATCCCCGACATCCGCTGGCTGCTCGGGCGTCGCGACGATGTCCTGGCCTTCGTCATCACGCATGGCCATGAGGATCACCAGGGGGCGCTGCCCTTCGTGCTGAAGCAGCTCAACAAGCCGGTCTACGGCAGCCGCTTCACCTTGGCCCTCATCAAGTCCAAGCTCGACGAGCACGGGCTTCTCAAGGTCGTCGAGCTCAACGAGGTCAGCGAGACGTCCAGGCTTCGCCTGGGACCGTTCGATCTGTCGTTCGTGGCCGTGAGCCACAGCGTGCCCGACGCGTTGTCGATCGTCCTCGGCACCGGCCTCGGGGCCTTGGTGCTGACCGGTGACTACAAGTTCGATCACACGCCGATCGACGGCCGCATCACCGACGTGAACACGTTCGCCCGGCTCGGCCAACACGGCGTGCTGGCTCTGCTCGCCGACTCCACCAACGCCGAGACGCCCGGTTCCACGGCGTCCGAGAGCATCGTCGGCCAGGCGTTCCACCAGATCTTCGCGGAGGCCGAAGGGCGCGTGATCGTCGCCTGCTTCGCCTCGCACATCCACCGCGTCCAGCAGGCCATCCAGATCGCCCACCTGCACGGCCGCAAGTTCGCCGTCTCGGGGCGCTCCATGCAGAAGAACGTGAACATCGCCCGCAACCTCGGGTACCTCAAGGTCCCCGAGGGCGTCATGATCAAGCTCACCGAGATCGACGACTACCGCCCCGAGGAGATCCTCATCCTCTCGACGGGGAGCCAGGGAGAACCCCTCTCGGCGCTCACGCGCATGGCCTTCGACGACCATCCGCAGGTGGCGCTGCACGAGGGCGACACCGTGGTGATGTCGGCGAGCCCGATCCCCGGCAACGAGGTCAGCGTCATGACCACCATCAACCGTCTTCTCAAAGTGGGTGCGACGGTCATCTACGGGCGCGACACCGGCGTGCACGTCAGCGGGCACGCCGCCCAGGAAGACATGCGCATGATGCTCAACCTTCTGCGTCCGCAGTACTTCGTGCCGGTGCACGGCGAGTACCGGCACCAGCACATCCACGCCGAGCTCGCGCGCCAGTCGGGCATCCGCGACGAAGACATCTTCATCCTCGAGAACGGCGACGTTCTCGAGCTCGATGCCGAGAATGGTGAGGTCGTCGACAAGGTGCCCACGGGCATGGTGTTCGTCGACGGCTTCGAGCTCGGCGATGCCGGGGGCCTGGTGCTGCGTGACCGCCAGCAACTGGCCGGCGACGGCATCCTCATCGCCGTGGTCACGGTGGACTCCCAGAACGGCGACTCCGTGGCTCCGCCGGAGCTCGTGGCGCGAGGCTTCCTGCACGACGACGATCGTCTGCAGGAGGTGCTCGACGAGTGCGCGGGCGCCCTCGACGACCTCATGGACGAGCTCGGCGCCGTGCACGTGACCGGGCAGCGTCTCATCAAGGAAGACATCAAAGAGAAGCTCGCCGAGCTCGTGTACGCGCGCACCCGGCGGCGGCCGCTGATCTTGCCGGTCGTCGTCGAAGTCTGAGCGACCGGCGTCTTCCTCCTGCCCCGCGCCGGGTCCCTTTCTAGGGTTTCTTGCGGCCGCGTTGAATAACCGGTCTATGGCGACTGCACGCCCCAAGCAGGCACGGCGCGCGGGCGCCGCGACGCGCCCGCGCCCGCGCGGCGCCCGTCCGGCGCCGCGGCCCCAGAGATCGGCTACCCGTCATCGCCGCGAGCTGGCGGCGATCGCTTGCGTGGCTCTCGCCGTGTTCCTCGCTTTCGTGATCTATTTGGGCTGGGACGGCGGGGCGCTGGGGCGCGGGCTGGGCAGCGTCACTCGCTGGCTGGTCGGGCTCCTCGTCTTCGCGCTCCCGCTTCTCCTGGGCTTCGTCGCCTACATGCTTGTGGCCCGCGAAGACCGCCGCCCGCCTCGCGGCGTGAGCTGGGGGATCGCGCTGATTGTCGTCGCCTTCGTCCTTGCCGCAGCCGCCGACGCGTTCGGCGTGTTCGCCGGCGAGCGGCCGGAACGCCTGTTCCGCGACACCTACATGAGCGTGCACGGCGGGGCGCTCGGCGAGTCTCTCTGGGCTCTGCTGCACGGCGTCATCGGGCGCCTCGGCGTGGACGTGCTCGTCGTCGCCCTGTTCGTGGCCGGCGTCCTGCTGGCGACCGGCTCGTCGCTGCGGCAGTGGGCCGACCATTCGCGCAAAGGCGTGGCCGCCGCCGGAGCCGCCGCGGGCCGCGCGGCGCGCAGTCAGGCCGAGGCCTTGGGCGCACGCCGCCGGGACGCGGCCTCGACGCGCGTCGCGGAGCTGAGCGAGTCCCGGACGATCGACGCCTTCGACGCGATGAGGACCTCCGTGTCTCCGGCGGCCCAGTACGGCCCCGCCGTGAGCACGCACACCCCCCACCTCGTGGACGGCAGGCTGGCGGCGCCCGAGATCTTCGGCGCGCCCGCGAGCTACACGCCGCCCCCGGAACCGGTGGAAGAAGCGGACGAGGGCGAGCAGCTCTCGCTGGGTCAAGCCCTCGCGGGCGAACCCGGCGAGGGCGACGCGGCGAGCGCCTTTCACGAGGCCGAGAAGCGCCAGTGGCTGCTCCCCGAGCCGTCGCTGCTGCAGCGGCTCGGCGAGAGCGTCGGCGAGTCGCCCGACGCCATCCGCCGGGTCTCCCAGCTCCTGGTCGAGACCCTCGGGCACTTCGGCATCGCCGCCCAGATCATCGGCACCGTCTCGGGGCCGCGCGTCACGCGCTACGAGCTGCAGCTCGCGCCAGGCATCAAGGTGAGCCGCGTCGCCTCGCTCAAGGACGACCTGGCCTACGCGCTCGCCGCCACCGAGATCCGCGTGCAGGCGCCGATCCCCGGCAAGACCGCCGTCGGCGTGGAGGTGCCCAACCTTGAGGCCAACTACGTATCCCTGGGCGACATCCACGGGCTCTTCCCGCCGCATGCCTCGCCGATGGCCTTCTGGCTTGGCAAGGACGTCACCGGCAAGGCCGTGCTCGCCGACCTCGTCAAGATGGTCCATCTGCTGATCGCCGGCACCACCGGCTCAGGCAAGAGCGGCTGCCTCAACGCACTCATCAGCTCGATACTGCTGCGGGCCACACCGGACGAAGTGCGCATGATCATGATCGATCCCAAGAAGGTGGAGCTCAGCAACTTCAACGGCGTGCCTCATCTGCTGGCCCCGGTGGTCACCAACATGAAGCAGGCCACCTACGTGCTCGACAACATCACCCGCGAGATGGACCGCCGCTACGACGTGCTGTCGCGCAACGGCTGCCAGGACGTCCGCGCTCTCAACAAGAAGCTGGCTCGTGCCGGCGAGGAGCACATGCCGTACATCATGGTCATCGTCGACGAGCTTGCCGACCTGATGATGGTGGCGCCCTCCGAAGTGGAGGACTCCATCATCCGCCTTGGCCAGCTCGGACGCAGCTGCGGCATCCATCTGGTGGTCGCTACGCAGCGACCGTCGGTGGATGTGGTCACCGGCATGATCAAGACCAACATCCCCTCGCGCATCGCCTTTGCCGTGGCGTCACAGACGGACTCGCGGATCATCCTCGACCAGGGCGGCGCCGAGAGCCTGTTGGGCATGGGCGACATGCTGTTCAGCCCGATGGGCAGCAACCGTCTGCTGCGCGTGCAAGGGGCCTTGATCACCGCTCACGAGATGAAGCTGCTCACCGAGCACTGGAAGCGCCAGGCCAAGCCGCAGTTCCAGGAGGACCTCCTTGAGAACCCCTCCGGCCCGGACGCCGACCAGCAGGCGCAGGCGGCCGGTGGCGACGAGCTCCTCGCCGAGGCCATCCGCACCGTGGTGACCACGGGCGCCGCTTCCGTCGCGCTGCTGCAGCGGCGCCTGCGCGTGGGCTACGCACGTGCCGGCCGGCTCATCGACATCATGGAGGAGATGGGCATCATCTCGGGCTACGACGGCAGCAAGGCCCGGGCCGTGCTCATCGACGAAGCAGAGCTGCCGGCCACCCTCGCGCGCGTGGCCGGCGACGGCGCGCCGGAGGAGCCTTCCGTGGTGGCCGTCCCGGCCGCCGGGGAGGCCTGACCGGCGCTCCGTCGCGCGTCCGCCGGATTTGTCTTCGCCGGGCGCGCTTACTAGACTGTGCGTTCGGGCGCCGGGCCACCGACCCCGAAAGACCGAGGAGAAGGCCAGCCACCGTGTTTGAGATCGGCAACACGCTGCGCGAGGCGCGCGTGCGTCGCAACCTCACGCTCCAGCAGGTCGAGGAAGACACGAAGATCCGTGTCAGGTACGTTCAGGCCATGGAGAACGAGGACTTCGACGTGATGCCGGGCGCGACGTACGTCAGAGGTTTTCTGCGCACGTACTCGGAGTATCTCTCCCTGGACCCGGACGTCATTGTCGACGAGTATCGTTCGCGCGGCGTCAGGAAGGGAGAGATCCTGGAGCCCTTCGGAGGGGTGTCGATGCTCGGCGCGCCGCGCCGCCACCGCGGGCGCAACACGATCGTGTTCGTGGCCGTCATCTGCCTGCTTGTGCTCGGCGTCATCTGGATCCTCGGCCGCGGCAGCGACACGCCGCCGTCCACCAAGCCCGGGGCTCTCGGCATCACCAGCCCGTCGCCTTCGCCGAGCCCCTCCGCGAAGCCGGTCCCGACCGCGAAGCCCGTCGTCAAGGGCGAGCTGCGCATCACCGCGCCCAACGGCGATAGCTGGGTCGAGGTACGCAAGGACAGCGCTACCGGCACGGTCCTGTTCAGCGGCACCGTGACGAAGGGGAAGACCAGGGTGTTCGTGGGCAAGACCCTCTGGCTGCGCCTCGGCAATCCGTCGGCCGTGCGCCTCAAGGTCGAGGGCCGCAAGATCAAGCCCGTCGACAGCGCGAACCCGGTCGACTATCTCGTCAAAGACGGCAAACTCGTGAAGCAGGGCTGACATGTCCAAAGAATCGTCGTTCGACGTGGTCTCGCGCGCCGACCTCAACGAGGTGCGCAACGCGGTCAACATGGCGCAGAAGGAGATCGCCACGCGCTACGACTTCAAGAAGAGCGTGAGCTCCATCACGTTCGAGGGCGAAGCGCTCGTGCTGGTCTCCGACGATGACGGCAAGCTCAAACAGGTGGTCGAGGTCCTGGAGGAGAAGCTCGTGCGCCGCAAGGTCCCGCTGAAGGCGCTGCAGTACGGCAAGGTCGAGGAGGCGCTGGGCGGCACCGTGCGCCAGCGCGTACCCATCGCGCAAGGGATCCCCGACGACAAGATCAAAGCCATGAACAAGCTTCTGCGCCAGCGCTTCAAGAAGGTCAAGTCGCAGATCCAGGGCGATACCCTGCGCGTGTTCTCGGCGAGCAAGGACGAGCTCCAGGCCGCCATGGCGGCGCTGCGCGAAGAAGACTGGGGCGTCCCTCTTCAGTTCGTGAACTATCGCTGAGGCCCACACGGGCGCCGGCTTCTTCATCCAGACCCTCGGCTGCCCCAAGAATGAGGCCGACTCCGACGCGCTCTCCCGCCGGCTGCGCGCGGCCGGACACCGCGAAGCGCAGCCCGGCCGCGCCGCTGTGGTCATCGTCAACACCTGCGGGTTCATCGACGCCGCCAAGGAGGAATCCATCGCGGCGATCCTCGCAGCGGTGGACTTCGCCCACGAACGCGGGGCGCGCGTCGCCGCCGTGGGCTGTCTCGTTGAGCGCTACCGCGACGAGCTCGCCGCGGAGCTTCCCGAGGTGGACCTGTGGTGCGGCCTCGACGCGACGCCGCTGCTCGCCGCTCTCCGCGAGGCGGGGAGCGGGGAAGAGGGCGCGGAGGGGCACGGCGCCGCCGTGCCGCCGCCGCGCCGCCTCCGGCCGGTCGCGAGCTACCTCAAGATCTCGGACGGCTGTGACCGGCGGTGCGCGTATTGCGCCATCCCGCTCATCAAGGGTGACTACGAGACGGTGGCGGCCGCGGAGATCCTGCGCGGCGCCCGCGCGGCGCTGGCCGCCGGGGCCAAAGAGCTCGTGCTCGTCGGCCAGGACACGTCGCGCTGGGCGCAGCCGGGCTGGGGCGGGCTCGAGCGGCTGCTCGCCGAGCTCAAGGCGCTCGAGCCCGCCCCCTTCTGGTTGCGTTTGCTTTACCTGCAGCCGGACGGCATCGATGAGGCTCTCCTGGAAGCCCTCTCGCGCCACTCGGTGCCGTACGTGGACGTCCCCCTTCAGCACGCCTCCGGCGCCGTCCTGCGGCGCATGAAGCGCCGTGGCGACGGCGCCCTGCATCTCGACCTCCTCGCCCGCGTGCGCGCCGCGCTCCCGGGCGTGGCCGTGCGCTCGACCTTCATCGCCGGCTTCCCCGGCGAGACCGACGAAGATTTCGACGAGCTGCTCGCCTTCGTGCGCGAGGCCGGGCTCGCCGTCGCCGGCGTGTTCCCTTACGACGCCCAGGAGGGTACTCCGGCGGCCACGCTTCCGGGGCAGGTCCCCGCGGCGCTCGCCTTCGCGCGCGCCGCCCAGCTCGGCGAGGCCGTCGACGACGTCGCTGCCGGGTTCTGGCGGGCGCTCGTGGGGCGCTCGCTCGACGTGCTCATCGAGCGCGGCGCGAAAGCCGGCGGCGTCGCCGTGGGGCGCTGCGCTCTGCAGGCTCCGGACATCGACGGCCGCACCCTCGTGCGCGGCGCCGTCGTGCGGCGTGGCCAGGTCGTGGGCGCCGTGGCGTCGGGCAGCGTCGGGTATGATGTCGAGGCCGACGCCGGGAGACGGAATCCTTGAGCAGCCAGTTGAACCTCGCCAATGTCATCACAATCTCGCGGATCTTGCTCATCCCCGTGTTCCTCGTACTGCTGCTTGGGGGAATGCCCGAGCCCTACGGCGACATCGCCGCCGCCGCCGTGTTCATCCTCGCGGCGGCCACCGACAAGCTCGACGGCTACGTGGCGCGCCGCAGCAAGCAGATCACGACGCTCGGGCAGTTCCTCGACCCGCTCGCCGACAAGCTGCTCATCGCGGCAGCGCTCATCGCCCTGGTGAGCCAGGGACGCATCGCTGCCTGGGTGGCCATGCTCATCATCGGCCGCGAGGTCGCCGTCAGCGTGCTGCGCATCGTCGGCGTGTCGCAGGGCGTCTCCATCCCGGCAGACAAGTACGGCAAGCTCAAGACGGTCTTGCAGATCGTCTACGTGGTCTACGTGCTCGTGCCCACGGACAAGATCGCCGAATTCATCCACGTCTCCACCGACGTGGCCACCGTCATTCAGTGGATCCTGGCCGGCGTCGTTGTGATCGTCACTCTGGCCTCGGGCGTGCGCTACTTCATGAACGCCCGCGGCGTCATCCGCATGCCGGGGAGCCCGCCGCGATGAGCGGCGGCCGGCCGGCAAGCTTGGCCTCGTGAGCGGCGCGCTGCCGCGCGCCGCCGTCGTGCTCAGCGGCAACGAGCTTCTCGACGGCCGCACCCGTGACACCAACGGCGCCTTTCTGAGCGCCGACCTCAGCGCCCGGGGGGTCAAGGTGACCAGCGTCCTCACGGTCGCCGACGACGAGGAGCGCCTCACGGCGGCGCTGCAGTACTCGCTCGCCGCCGCGCCGGAGCTGCTCGTGGTCGGCGGCGGCCTGGGCACGACGCACGACGATCTCACGGCCGCCTGCCTGGCGCGCGCCCTGGGCGTGAGCCTGGCCGAAGACCCGGCGGCCCTCGGCATGGTGGAGGAGCGCGTGCGCTGGGTCGCCGAGCGCCGCCACCTGGACTTCGACGAGCTGTTCCCGCTCGCGCGCCGTCAGGCTTCATTGCCGGCCGGCTCTACTCCCGTGCCGCCGGCCGGCGTCGCGCCCGGCATCGCCGCGCGTCGCGGGCCGACGCGCATCTACGCCTACCCGGGCGTACCCTATGAGTTCGAGGCCATGTGGCTCTCCACGGCTCGGGGCCTTAGGGGCGAGGGGTTCTTCCCGGACGTGGCCGTGCGCGTCGTGCGCATCTTCGGCGTCGGCGAGCTCCAGGTGGCGCCGCTCCTCGAGGCGGTGCCGCACGATCTGCTCGAGACGGGGATCAACGTCGGCAGGGGAGAGGTGACCGTGCGGCTGCGCTACCGGCGCGGCGCGCCCGCCGATGCCCAAGCGGCGGCGGTGGTCGCTGCGCTCGAAGCCGCCGCTCCGGTGTTCAGCAGCGATGGCCGCAGCGTCGACGACCTCATCGCGGACGGTCTTCGGGAGCGTGGCCTCACCGTGGCCGTCGCCGAGTCCTGCACCGGCGGCCTGCTCGGCGCCCGCCTCACCGAGCGGCCGGGCAGCTCCGACTACTTTCTCGGCGGCGTCATCAGCTACGCCAGCGAGGTCAAGATGGCCCTGCTCGACGTGCCGGCGGGCATGCTCGCCCAGTATGGCGCCGTCTCGGAGGAAGTGGCCGGCGCGATGGCCACAGGCGCGCGCGCCGCGATGGGCGCCGACTACGCGCTCGCGGTGAGCGGCGTCGCCGGCCCCGGCGGCGGCACGGCGGGCAAGCCCGTCGGCCTCGTCTACGTGGCCTGCGCCGGGCCGCGCCGCATGAAGGTCGTGCGCGGCCTCTATCCGGGCGACCGCGCCTCGGTGCGTGACTACAGCATCGCCGCGGCGCTTCACCTGCTGCGCCGCGAGCTCGCCGGGTGAAGTCGGGCGGCAGCGAAGACACGCTGCGGCTGTTCGTCGCCGGCGACCTGCCGGGCGAGACGCGGCGCGCCGTGGAGGCTTGGCAGCGCCGCGCGCTCGACGGCCGCGAGGGGCTGCGTCTCAACCATGCGCTGCATATCACGCTCGCGTTTCTCGGCACGGTGGCGGCGTCGCGCCTTCCCGAGCTCACCGCGGCCCTCTCGGAGGTCCGCGTGCCGCGTTGTCAGGTGGCCGTCGAGGAGCCCCTCTTCCTGCCCATCCACGGCGCCAAACGCGTCGTCGCGCTGAAGCTCGCGAGCCGCGACGGCGAGCTGGCGCGCCTGCACGCCGATGTGTCGGCGGCGTTGGCCGCCGGCGGCCTCCTCGAGGCCGGCGGGCGGCCCTGGCGGCCGCACCTCACGGTCGCCCGTTTTCGCCGTCCCGGTCACCCCTTTTCCCTGCAAAACGTCAACATCCCGGAGTTTTGTGTCGTCCGCGCCGTCTTGTATAGTAGCCTCCTGGAGAGGGCCGGCGCCGTGCACACTCCCCTGGCAGTATTTCCCGCGTCCTGAGCAAGAGAGGAGCGCTACCTTGGACAAGGACAAAGCCCTTGAGGCAGCCGTCACGCAGATCGAGCGTCAGTTCGGCAAGGGCAGCGTCATGCGCCTCGGCGACCATCCCGTGAGCGACGACATGCAGTTCGTGCCCACCGGGTCGCTGGCCCTGGACATCGCCCTCGGCGTCGGCGGTATCCCGCGCGGCCGCATCGTCGAGATCTACGGCCCGGAGTCGTCGGGCAAGACGACCATGGTCTATCACCTCATCGCGCAAGCGCAGCGGCTCGGCGGCACAGCCGCGTTCATCGACGCCGAGCACTCCATGGATCCCATCTACGCCAAGGCCATCGGCGTCGACGTCGACAACCTGCTGGTGTCGCAGCCCGACTACGGCGAGCAGGCCCTCGAGATCGCCGAGATGCTGGTGCGCAGCGGCGCCCTCGACATCGTCGCCATCGACTCGGTAGCCGCGCTCACGCCTAAGGCTGAGATCGAGGGTGAGATGGGCGACAGCTTTGTCGGCCTTCAGGCCCGCCTCATGAGCCAGGCCCTGCGCAAGCTCGCCGGCACCCTCAACCGCTCGGGCACCATCTGCTGCTTCACCAATCAGTTGCGCGAGAAGATCGGCGTCATGTTCGGCAGCCCCGAGGTCACCACCGGCGGCAAGGCGCTCAAGTTCTACGCCACCATTCGCCTCGACATCCGCCGCATCGAGACGCTCAAGGACGGCACCGAGGCGGTCGGCAACCGGGTGCGCGTCAAAGTCGTCAAGAACAAGGTGGCGCCGCCCTTCAAACAAGCCGAGTTCGACATCATGTACGGGCAGGGCATCTCGCGCGAGGGCACGCTTCTCGACCTCGGCGTCGTCCACGATGTGGTCGCCAAGAGCGGCGCCTTCTTCAGCTACAACGACGAGCGGCTTGGGCAAGGTCGCGCCAACGCCAAGGCGTTCCTCAAGGAGAACCCCGACATGGCCGACGCCATCGAGCTGCAGATCCGCGAGAAAGCGGGGCTGCCGCTGGTGTCGGTCGGCGCCACGGCGCCCGTGGCGCCGGCCTCCGCGCAGGTCGTGGCCCCCATGGGCGTCGACCCGGTCACCGGCGAGGTCCTGTAGGGGCTTCGACTGTGCCCGTCGTCACCGCTCTGCGGGCGACCCGTCGTGGTCACCTGGCCGTGCACGTCGACGACGTGTTCGTCTGCAACGTCAGCGAGACTCTCGTCGCGCGCTGGCATCTCTACCGGGGCCGCGAGCTCGACGGCGAGGCGCTCGCCGAGCTCCGTGGCCAGGCGTCGGCCGAACGCGTCATGGCCGACGCCTACCTGCTGCTCGGGCACCGCGCCCGCAGCCGCGAGGAGCTCCGCCGGCGGCTGCAGCAGAAGGGGCACGACGACGAGGTCGTCGCCGGCGTGCTCGAGCGGCTGGCCGGCGACGGCTTGCTCAACGACGCCACGTTCGCGCATAGCTACGTGGCAGACAAGCGCGGCCTCAGCGGCTGGGGCAGCGCGCGCATCCGCCGCGGCCTGGCCGAGCTGGGCGTCGATCACGTCGTGATCGACGCGGCCCTCGGCGCGGCCGCGGCCGCCGAGGGCGACGACGCCGAGCTCGAGCGGGCCCTCGCGGCGCTGCGCCGCCGCGGTGCGCCGCAGCCGCCGCTCGACGCGGCCCGGCGGCGCGCCTACCAGGCCTTGCTGCGGCGCGGTTTCAGCACGGCGGTCGCGTATGCGGCCATCCGTCGCTGGAGCGACGAGGCGCCGCCCGACGGCGACCCCGGCTGAGTTCGTGCGGAATTGACTTTGTCGGCGCCAATCACCTACTATCGTCCTGCGCGACGTGTGCGCGTGCTTTGTGCAATTCACTCTCGCTCTTGCATAGCGATACGCATGGCGCTGCGGCGCCCATTGGCTGACACCATCGAACCAGGGGTCCACCGTGAGAGTTTTGGGAGGTTTCCCAACCTGATCGTCGTCTCGACCCCTGGACGCTGACACAGCTTCAGATCCGTATCTCTGGCGCGAGCGAGTGTGGCACCGGCCGGGCGCGTTGCCCGGCTTTTCTGTGCCGCGCGACCTGTGAAGGGATAGGACTGAGATGATGATTGCCGTCTACATCGTGTTGGGCTTGGCTGTGGGCGTTGCCGTGGGGTACCTGATCCGCCGCAACCTCGCCGCGGGCAAGCTGGCCGGGGCGGAGCGCGAAGCCGAGAGGCTGCTGCGCGACGCCAAGCGTGAGTCCGAAACCATCGTGAAAGAAGCTCGCCTCGAGGCGAAAGAAGAGGTGCACAGGGTGCGCAGCGAGGTCGAGGCCGAGCTGCGCGACCGGCGCGAAGAGGCGAGCAAGGCCGAGCAGCGCCTTCTGCAGCGCGACGAGCAGCTCGACGCTCGCGCCGCCGAGCAGGACCGTCGCGAGCAGTCTCTGCACGACCGCGACGCGAACTCGCAGCGCGTCGCCGACGAGCTGCAGATCGCCCACGGCGAGGCCATGATCCAGCTCGAGCGCATCTCCGGGCTCAGCGCGGCGCAAGCGAAGGACATGCTGCTCAAGCAGACGGAGGACGAGGCCCGCCACGACATGGCCAAGCTCGTGCGCCAGGTCGAAGAAGAGGCGCGCCGGGAGGCCGACCGCCGCGCCCGCAACATCCTTTCGCTGACCATCCAGCGCACCGCCGCCAACCACGTCGCCGAGACCACCGTGTCGGTGGTCAACCTGCCGTCCGACGACATGAAGGGCCGCATCATCGGCCGTGAAGGACGCAACATCCGCACCCTCGAAAACACGACGGGCATCGACTTCATCATCGACGACACCCCTGAGGCCGTGGTCCTTTCGGGCTTCGACGGCGTGCGCCGCGAGACCGCGCGCCTCACGCTCACCAAGCTCATCACCGACGGCCGCATCCACCCGGCGCGCATCGAGGAGACATACCTTCAGGCGAAGGCTGAGGTCGAGGCTGCGATGGAAGAGGCCGGCGAGCAGGCCTGCTTCGACACCAACGTGCACGGCGTGGCGCCCGAGCTCGTCAGAGTTCTCGGGCGCCTCAAGTACCGCACGAGCTATGGCCAGAATGTGCTCAACCACTCCATCGAGGTCGCCCATCTCGCCGGCATCATGGCCGCCGAGCTGGGGGCCAACGTCAAGATCGCCAAGCGCGCCGGCCTGCTGCACGACATCGGCAAGGCCGTGGACCACGAGGTGGACGGCTCGCACGCCGACATCTCGCAGCAGCTCTGCAAGAAGTACCGCGAATCGCAGAGCGTGTGCCACGCCATCCAGGCGCACCACCAGGACATCGAGCCGCAGACCATCGAGGCCGTGCTCGTGCAGGCCGCCGACGCCATCTCCGCGGCGCGGCCGGGCGCCCGCCGCGAGTCGCTCGAGAACTACGTCAAGCGGCTCGAGTCGCTGGAGCGCATCGCCGAGAATCACAAGGGCGTGGAGAAGTGCTTCGCCATGCAGGCGGGCCGCGAGGTGCGCGTGATGGTCAAGCCGGCCGAGATCGACGACGACGCCACGGCGTTGCTTGCCCGCGAGATTGCCCGGGAGATCGAGGACCAGCTCGACTACCCGGGGCAGATCAGGGTCACCGTGATCCGCGAGAGCCGCGCCGTCGACATCGCCAAGTAAGCGACGGGCGGCGCAGAGGCGCGCCCGCGGCCATGCGTACCTACTATCTGCGCTCGTTCGGCTGTCAGATGAACGCCCACGACGCCGAGCGCATCAGCGCGCTTCTCGAGGCCGAAGGCCTGGAGCGCGTGGATGAGCCCGAAGGCGCCGACGTGCTCGTCTACAACACCTGCACCGTGCGCCAGAGCGCCGACGAGCGGCTGGCCGGCCACCTGGGCACCGCCGCCCGGCTCAAGCGCGAGCGCGCCGGCCGCATCATCCTCGTCACCGGCTGCCTGCCGCAGGCCGAGAAGGACGACCTCTTCCGGCGCTTTCCCTTTGTGGACGGCGCCCTGGGGCCTCAGAACCTGCATCGCCTGCCGGAGCTTCTCGAGGCGGCGGCAGAGCCTGCCGGCCGGCCGCCGGGCTTCTTTGCCGACGGCGCGACGATGAGCGGCGACCTTGCGGCACGCCGTGAGCGCCCGTATCAGGCGTGGGTGCAGATCATGTCGGGCTGCACCAACTTCTGCTCGTACTGCATCGTGCCGCGGGTGCGCGGCCCCGAGCGCAGCCGCGAGTCGCGGACGATCGTCGCCGAGGTCTGCGGCCTCGTCGCCGACGGCGTCCGCGAGGTCACCCTCCTCGGTCAGAACGTCAATGCCTACGGCCTGGACCTGCGGCGGGGAGGGCGCGTCGAAGCGCCGGACTTCCCGGCGCTGCTGCGCGCCCTCGACGCCCTGCCGGGGCTCGCCCGCGTGCGCTTCATGACCTCGCACCCCAAGGATCTTTCGGACGACCTCATCGCGGCGCTGGCCGAGCTGCCCAGCGTGTGCGAGCACGTCCATCTGCCGGCCCAGGCCGGCTCGGACCGCGTGCTGGCCGCCATGAACCGCGGCTACACCGCGGCGGCCTACCTGGAGCGCGTGCAGGCCCTCCGCGAGGCGCTGCCGGACGTGTGCGTCACGACGGACCTCATCGCCGGGTTCCCCGGCGAGAGCGAGGACGACTTCGCAGAGACGCTCGAGCTGGTACGGGCGGCGGCGTTCGACGCCGCCTTCACCTTCGTGTTTTCGCCGCGTCGCGGCACCGCCGCCGCCGCGTCGACCGGGCAAGTCGCGGCCGAGGTCAAGCGCGAGCGCGTCGAACGCCTGATCGCGCTCACGCAGGAGCTCGCCCTGGGCTCGCGGCGGCGCTGGATCGGCCGCCGCGCCGAGGTCCTGATCGAGGGCCCCAGCCGGGACGGCAAGGGCCTGCGCGGCCGCACGAGGCAGAACGTGACGGCGAATGTGACCGGCGCCGCCGCGCCCGGTGCTATAGTGGAGATTGAGGTGACTGGAGCGACCTCGACGACCCTTCGCGGAAGGGTCTGAGGGTTGCACTCAGGAGGTGCCGTCATGCAGGGCTGTATCTGTCCCCATCCTCCACTTCTCATACCTGAGGTAGGCGGCGCCTCGCTGCGCCGGGTGAGCGCCACAGTCGCGGCCCTGCGGCGTCTGGCCGCCGAGGTGGGCGAGCCCGAGACCGTCGTCGTGATGTCGCCGCACAGCGACGGCTTCGGCGACGCCCACGTGGTTCGCACGGCGCCGCGCCTGAGGGGCGATTTCGGCCGCTTCCGCTGTCCGGACGTCGCCTTCACTTACGACAACGATGTACCTTTTGCCGAGCTCCTGCTCGCCCTGGCCGGCGACTACCGGCGCTTGCAGCTTGCGCCCGACGACGGCGACCAGCTCGACTGGGGCGTGCTTGTGCCCCTGAGCTTCCTCAAGGCGCGGCAAATCGTCTCGCTGTCCATCGTGAGCGCCTACGGTGGACATCGCACTCTCGGACAGCTCGTGCGCCGCTGCGCGGAGGAGCTGGGCCGCGACACGCTCTTTCTCGCCTCGGGCGACCTCTCGCACGCTCTCTCGCACAGCGCGCCGGCGCCCTACGATCCGCGTGGCAAACTCTTCGACGATGAGGTCGTGCAACTGCTCGGCGCGGGCGATTTCGTCGGGCTCGGGCGCATCGACCCCATCCTGCTCGAGGGGGCTGCCGAGTGCGGGCTGCGCAGCTTCATGGCGCTCGGCGGCTTCCTCGGCGACGACGCCGTCGTCGAGCCCGAGATCCTGAGCTACGAGGCACCCTTCGGCGTGGGCTACATGGTGGCCCGCTTCGGGGCGGCCGAGGTGGAGCGCTCGGGCGTCGAGGCATGAACGAGGAGCGCGCAGACGCCGGCGGCGCTGCGCCCGGTCCCGCCGACTACGCCCGCGTCTGCGTGCAGAGCTGCGTTCTGGGACGGCCGCTGCCGCCGCCGCCGGCGGACCCGTTTTTCGGGCGCCGGGCCGCGTGCTTCGTGTCGCTCAAGAAGCACGGCGAGCTGCGCGGCTGCATCGGCACCCTTGAGCCGGCCGAGCCGGATCTGTCCGCCGAGATAGCCCGCAACGCGCGCTCGGCGGCTTTCCACGATCCGCGCTTCCCCCGTGTGCGCGCCGACGAGCTTCAGACGCTCACCTGCTCGGTCGACGTGCTCAGCCCGAGCGAGCCGTGCGCGCTCGCCGACCTCGACCCCGCGCTCTACGGCGTTATCGTCCTCGCCGGCTTTCGCCGGGGCGTTCTGCTGCCCGACCTGCAGGGCGTCGACACGGTGGAGCAGCAGGTCGACATCGCTCTGCAGAAGGCGGGTATCGGCCGCGGCGAGGCATTCACTCTCGAACGCTTCGTCGTCGCCCGCTACCACGAGGGCGAGCCGCCGCGCGACGACGTTGACGGTCGGCCCGCGCCGCCCGTTTGACGTGCCGGGCGCCGCAGGCACACGGCACCCCGAGGCTCCGCCGCTCGTCGCACTGTTCGGAGCGACCGCGCTCGGCAAGACGGAGGTGGCGCTGGCGCTCGCCGAGCGCCTCCGCGCCGACATCGTCGTCGCCGACTCGATGCAGGTCTACGAAGGCCTGCCCATCGTCACCAACCAGCCCGACGAGGCGCAGCGCGCCCGCGCGCGGCACCACCTCGTGGGCTTCGTCTCCCCGCAGCGTGAGCTCACCGTGGCCGAGTATGCGCGCGAGGCGCACGCGGTCATCGACGGTCTGCGCCGCCTGGGCCGCGCCGTGATCGTCGAGGGCGGCTCCGGGCTGTACCTCCGTGCCGCCCTCGGCGATCTTGAGTTCGCGGCGCCGCCGGACGCGGCGCTGCGCGGCGCGCTCGAGGAGCGCTGGGCGCGCGACCCGGGCGGCGTGGTGGACGAGCTGCGCCGCCTCGACCCCGCCGGGCTCGCGCGCCTCGACGCCGCCAACCCGCGCCGCGTGATTCGCGCCCTCGAGGCCGTGCTCGTGAGCGGGCGACCTTTGCCGGCCGGTCGCGAGCGGCTGTGGCGGCCCGGCGAGCGCTACGCGCACACCCTGGTGGCGCTCGTGCCGGAGGACGACCGCGAGGCGCTGAGGAAGCGTATCGAGGCGCGCGTCGACCAGATGCTGAACGCCGGCGCCCTGGAGGAAGTGGCCCGCGCCCGCGCCCGCGGGCCCATCTCGCGCACGGCGCAGCAGGCCATCGGCGTGCGCGAGCTCGGCGCCGTCCTCGACGGCGAGCTGAGCCTGGAAGAGGCGGCGACGCGCATGAAGGCGCGGACGCGCGTCCTGGCCCGCCGCCAGCTCACCTGGATGCGCAAGCTGCCGGCCGCCGCCCGGGTGCCTGCGGCCGGGCGGCGGCCGACCGCCGTCGCCGAGGACGTGCTCGCCCTCGTCGAGGTACGCCCGTGGTAGAGTATGGGCTCGAGCCGCTCTTGCGGCGGTCCATCTCACAGGGGGGGCGTGACGGGTGACGCCAACGTGGCAGGGCCTCGGCAAGGTCCAGTTCTCCAAGTGGCAGGGCCTCGGCAACACGTACATCGTCGTGCACGCCGAGGAGGTGCCGTTCGAGCTCACGCCGGAGCGCGTGCGCCTGCTCTGCGATCGCAACCTCGGCATCGGCTCCGACGGCATCATGGTCATCGGCGCGCCGACCGGCCCGGACCGCTTCCCGATCACGATCTTCAACCCCGACGGCAGTCAGGCCGAGATGTGCGGCAACGGCGTGCGCATGGTCGCCCGCAAGCTGCAGATGGAGGGCTTGCTCAGCGGCGATACTGTGGTCCTCGAGACCGCCGCCGGCGAGATCGTGCCCAAGCTCGGTGAGGGCTACGTCGTCACCGTGGACATGGGCATTGCGCGCTTCGGCGGCGAGAAGCTCAGCGGCTTCGACTGCGATTGCGTCGAGGAGTCCCTGCACGCCGCCGGCCGCAGCTTCACGTTCACCTTCGTCGACGTCGGCAACCCGCACGCCGTGATCCAGTCGCCGTGGCCTCTCGAGCTCGTCCCGCTGCACGAAGTGGGGCCGCTGATCGAGGAGCACAAGAACTTCCCGCGCAAGGCCAACGTGGAGTTCGTCAAGGTTCTCGGCGAGCACGAGGCCAAGGTCAGGGTCTGGGAGCGGGGCGTGGGGGAGACGCGTGCCTGCGGCACCGGCGCCACCGCGACTGCGGTCGCCCTGGTTCGCACCGGCCGGTGCACCTCACCGGTCACGGTGGAGCTGCCCGGCGGCAGGCTGGTCGTCGAGGTGAGGCCCGACTGGCGCGTGTTCATGACCGGGCCGGCCGAAGAGATCTACCACGGCGACCTCTCGTCAGAGCTCCTCGATCACCTCGAGTGACGTCGCCGCCCAGGACCCGGGGAAGGCCATGAGATTCTCACAGCGCGTGCGCAGCCTGCCGCCCTACCTGTTCGCGGGTATCGAGCGCCAGATTGCCGAGCGGCGCGCGGCCGGGGTCGACGTGATCAGCCTCGGTATCGGCGACCCGGACCTGCCCACTCCGCCCCATATCGTCGAGGCGCTCGCCGCGGCGGCTGCCGACCCGACGACGCATCAGTACCCCAGCAACCAGGGCGAGCCGGCGTTTCGCGAAGCGGTGGCCGGGTTCTACTCCACGCGCTTCGGCGTGGAGCTCGACCCGGCCTCTGAGATCGTCCCGCTGCTGGGCGCCAAGGAGGGCATCGCCCACCTCGGCCTCGCCCTCCTCGACCAGTGCGACGTGGCTCTGGCCGCCGATCCCGGCTACCCCGTGTACGTCACCGGCCCCATGCTGGCCGACGGCACCGCGGTGCCGCTGCCGCTCGTGCCGGGGCTCGGCTTTCAGCCCGACCTCGAGGCCGTCGAGCCGAGCGTGCTCGCCAAGGCCCGCATGGTCTTCGTGAGCTACCCCAACAACCCCACCGGGGCCGTGATCGAAGACGACTTCTTCGCGCGGCTGGTCGCCTTTGCCGCGGGCAACGATCTCGTCGTGGTGCACGACAACGCCTACGCCGACATCACCTACGACGGCTACGTGGCGCCGAGCTTCCTCGCGACGCCGGGCGCCAGGGACGTGGGCGTCGAGATGTTCAGCCTGTCCAAGAGCTACAACATGACCGGCTGGCGCTCCGGCGCGATGGTCGGCAACCGCGACGTGGTCGACGCGTATTGGCGGCTCAAGACCAACATGGACTCCGGCATGTTCGCCGCCGTGCAACGCGCCAGCGTCGCCGCGCTCAGCGGCCCCCAGGACTGCGTCCGCGACATGTGCCGGGTCTACCAGCGCCGCCGCGATTTGCTCGTCGAGGCGCTGCGCTCCATCGGCATGCAGGTCGAGCCTCCCAAGGGCACGATCTACCTGTGGGTGCCGGTGCCCGACGGCTACACATCGGCCGGTTTCGCCGCCCAGGTGCTCGAACAGGCGGACGTCGTGATCACGCCGGGAGCGGCCTACGGCGCCGGCGGCGAGGGCTACGTCCGCCTCTCCCTGACGGTGCCCGACGAGCGCCTGCGCGAGGCCGTGCAGCGCATCGAGGAGCGAGTACGCATCTAGGAGTCGTCAGATGAGCGCCGGTGCCGTCGACAGCGGCGCGACCGCGCCGCGGCCGCGCGCCGTGGTCTTCGCGGTCATGCCCGGCGGGCACGGCGAGCCCGGCGAAGAGGAGCCACTCAACGAGATCAAGGAGCTGCTGAGCTCTGCCGACATGGACTGGGTCGCCGACGTGGTCCAGCGCAAGGAGCGACCGCACCCGCATTCGTATCTCGGCAAAGGCAAGCTGGTCGAGCTCACCGAGGCCGTCAAGCAGAGTGGGGCCACGGTCGCGGTCTGCGAGGACGACCTGAGCCCTGGCCAGGTGGCGGCCGTGCTCGACGCCGTGGACGTGGACGTCCTCGACCGCACCGAGCTCATCCTCACCGTGTTCAGCAAGCACGCGCACTCCATGGAGGGCACCATGCAGGTGCATCTCGCGCAGCTCGAGTACGAGCTCACGCGGATGCGCGGCAAAGGTCACATCCTTTCGCGACTCGGCGCCGGCGTGAACATGCGCGGCCCCGGCGAGACCAAGCTCGAGGTCGACCGGCGCGTGGTGCGCCAGCGCATCCAGACCCTGCGCCGGCGCATCGATCACATGGCCAGGACGAGGCGCACGCAGCGCGCCCGCCGGCTGAACGCCGCGGTGCCGCTGATCGCCCTGGCCGGCTACACCAACGCCGGCAAGTCGACGCTGCTCAATGCGCTCACCGACGCCGACGTCTCGGTGCGCGACAGGCTCTTCGAGACCCTCGACCCCACGTCGCGCGCGTACCGCTTTCGCGACCGCGACTACGTGCTCACCGACACCGTCGGCTTCATCCGCAAGCTGCCGCACGCGCTCGTCGACGCGTTCGCCTCCACCCTCGAGGAGACGACGCTGGCCGACGTCATTCTCGTCGTCGCGGACGCCCATCTCGAGCCCTCGGAGATCGAGGCGCGTGAGGAGACCGTGGCCGAGGTCCTCGACCTGCTGGGCGCGCAGGCGCCGCGGATCCTCGTGTTCAACAAGGCCGACCTCGCCGACCCCGGCAAGCTGGCGCGCCTGCGGGCGCTCTACCCGGAGGCCGAGCTCATCTCCGCGGCACGCGGCGAGGGCCTCGGCCGGCTGCAGGAACGGCTCGCCGACTTCTTCGATCGCGCCCTGCGGCCGGTGCGCTTGCGCTTCCCGTACGCGGCCGCCGCGGACATGCACCGCCTGCGCGGCATCGCCAGCGACGTGCACGAGGAGCACACGCCCGACGGCGTGATCTTCACGGCCCGGCTGCCCGTGGCAGAGGCCGGGCGCTACGCGCGCTACAGTCTCGACGCGACGGTGGCCGGCGACGAGACCTTCGGCGCCGGCGACGAGCCGCCGGACGACTTCGAGACGGCCCCCGAGGAGGGCGAGGAGAACGACGGTGAGCCCTGAGTCCGCCGACATCGCACTCCACGCACCGGGCGGCGTCACCGTGCCGGTCAAGATCCTGACGGCTTCCGCGCGCCTCCCGGAGCGCGCCTACGAGCACGACGCCGCCTACGACCTGCACGCCGCCGAGGATCTCGTCATCGAGCCGCTCGGCCGCGCCGTCGTCGGCACCGGTGTCGCCCTGGGGCTTCCGCCGGGTCTGGCGGCCCTCACGCTGCCGCGTTCGGGCCTCGCCGCCCGGCACGGTATCTCCATCGTCAACGCCCCGGGGCTCATCGATCCGGGGTATCGTGGTGAGGTGCGCGTGATCCTCCTCAACACCGATCGCAAGGCCGCCTTTCCGGTGGCCGTGGGCGATCGCATCGCTCAGCTCTTGTTTCTGCCGCTGACCCAGGTGGATCTGGCGGCCACCGACGAGCTCGATGAAACGGAGCGGGGCGCGCAAGGCCTTGGCTCAAGTGGAAGAGGGGAGAGGGCATGACCCAAGACGCGACCCGCGATCCGGCTCCGGACGTGGCCGGCTCGCCGGACAAGCCTACTATTCGCGTCGCAGGACTGCTCGTGCATGAAGGTCGTATCTTGATGGTAGAGCAGGGGCATGGGGAAGAGAGGTACTGGCTACTCCCCGGCGGCGGCGTCCATTTCGGCGAGACGCTGGCCGATGCCGTGCGCCGCGAGTTCGACGAGGAGCTCAGCCTGCGCGTCGGCGTCTACAAGCTCCTCGCCATCGTCGAGTCGATCTCGCCCGATCCCGCCTACGTGAAGCACGTCGTGCACCTGGTGTTCGAGGTCTCGGCGCCGCACGAGGTGGTCCCCGAACCATCGGACGTCAAAGTCCTCAAAGCGGCCTTCCTCGACGAGATGCAGTTGCAGAGCGCCGATGTGCGCCCGCCCATCACCGAGTTCCTCAGCTCCTGCGTGCGCGAGCTGCCGTCCTCGCCGCAGTATCTCGGGCGCCGCTGGTAGAGCGCAGGTCGGCGCGGCCGCACAGGCGCTCACGCTCCAGAGTAACGCACGATAATCTCCGTTATGTAAAGCTAGCCGCGAAGTGACAGGGTTGGCCCGCTGCGACCTGCCCCCGGGTGCTGCGCGGCGTCCTCTTCCCCGCGTTCGTCGGTAGTTGCCGCGGCGGCGGACCGCACGCCCGCCGACGGCGCGTACGCCTGCCGGTTGATCGCAGCGCGGCCGCGGGCTTGGTCATCGGTCACGTCCCGCGCGCGGCGTCGCCCGCCCGACGTGCGCCGCGCCCCCCAGCCAGCGCCCGTGGAGCACGCGTCAGGACCGGGCACGCGAGGGAGTTTTGCACAAGTTTGTGTGACGGCGACCCGCAGGTGCAATGGCGGGGTAGTGCTGCGAAGGCAGACAAGGAGAGCCGGCGGATCCTTGTCTTCCCCGTTCGCACTACCCAGCCGGGCGGTCGCGGCAGGCGCCGGCCGTGGGGAATCGAACGGGCGTTCGCTGCGGGGGAGCCTGACTCAGGCGTGGCCGCTGCGGTCGGTGCGGCCGAAGCTCCGGCCGCAGGCCGGCGTCAGTACTTGATCAGGCTGTAGACGTCGTAGCCCTGGAGCTTGCTGCGCCCGCCCAGGGCCGCGAGCTCGATGATGAAGGCGACGCCCACGACCTTGCCGCCAAGCTGCTCGACCAGCTCGATCTTGGCTCGAGCCGTGCCTCCCGTGGCCAAGAGATCGTCGTGCACGAGCACGTTTTGACCGGGCTTGATAGCGTCGGCGTGGATCTCGAGCTTGTCGGTGCCGTACTCGAGGTCGTATGCGGCTGAGATGGTGGTGTGGGGCAGCTTGCCGGGCTTGCGCGCGCAGACGAAGCCGGCGCCGAGGCCGTAGGCCACGGCGGCGCCGAGAATGAAGCCGCGCGCCTCGGCGCCCATCACCACGTCGATGTGCTTGCCGGTGCCGTACTCCACGAGGCGGTCTACGGCCTCGCGCAGAGCCAGGGGATCCTGGAGCAGCGGCATGATGTCGCGGAAGAGGATGCCCTCCTTGGGGAAATCCGGGATGTCGCGCACGTGCGCGCTGAGGTCGATACGGCCGTCGGTCACAAGATCCTCCTTGAGGATGCGGTCAGTGTGCGCGGGGGCCGCCGGTAAGGCGGCGCACGCCGCGGGCGAGGAGCAACTGGCGGAGCTGGGTGGTCGCCTGGACCATGTCATCAAGTTGCTCGAGGCCCTCGCGACGGCGCTCCTGCCGGTTGGACTTGAGCGCCGGCAGCAGCACCTGCTCGATGAGGCCGATCTCGCGGTCGACGGCGCTCTTGACGACACGCAGGTTCTTGGGCCGCAGGCCGAGCTGCGCGAGCTGCGTGGCCGCCCCGGCGATACCCGCGTCGGTCTCGGTGTAACGGCGCACCCCGCCGACCTGCCGGGCGTGCACGAGCTCGTACTCCTCGAGCTCGGAGAGCAGCGTGGCGTCGGCGCCGGTCATCTGCTGGATCTCCTCGGCGGTGTACTCGCGCTCCTCCACCACCGCCAGCAGATCGGTCTTGCGCAGGCCCTGGCGCGCCGAGGGCAGCGGGCTCGCCGGGCTGCGTTCCAGCTCCCGGCGAATCACCTTGAGGGGCAGGTACTCGTCGCGCTGCATGCCGAGGACGCGCACAAGGCGCCCGAAATCGTCCTGCGAGTACAGACGATAGCCTGACTTGGTGCGGCGCGGCGTGACCAGGCTCTGCTCCTCGAGATACCGCAGCTTGCTGACGCTGATATCGGGAAACTCCGCGCGCAGGCGCTCGACCACCGCACCGATGGTCAGCAGCCTCTCGTCGCCGACGTCGAACAGGACTTCGGCGGCATTGCTCACGACGGGACGATGAACGTGAGCTTGTACTTGCCGATCTGGATCTCGTCGCCATCGGCGAGCCCGATACGGTCGCCGCGCCGCCGATTGACATAGGTGCCGTTGAGGCTGCCTTCGTCGACGATGACCCAGCCATGGCCCTCACGCTCGACGAGCGCGTGATTGCGCGACACGGTGACATCGTCGAGAAAGATTGCGGCGTCGGGGTGGCGGCCGATGGCCACGCGTGAGGCCCGCAGCGGGTACGTCTCGCCGGCGCGGCCGCCGCCGCTGCGGATGACCAGGCAGGCCTCGTCGCCGGCGACGGCGGCGAGCGCGCTCGGCTCGCCCTCTTCGTCGCCGGGGACGTAGCTCATCGTGATGGCAGACTCGGGTTGGTCGGCGAGGAGGCTGGCGCCGCAGCGGATGCAGAAGCTGGCTCCCTCCGAGTTCCGGATGCCGCACTCCGGGCAGAACACCTCAGCTCTCCCCTGGGCCCTTGGCGGCCGGCGTGGCTTCGCCGGACGGCTCGTCGTCCCCCGGCCCGAGCCCGGCGAGGATGCGCGAAAGACGCTGCAGGTCGTCGGCGGAGATGAGGGACTCTCCCTCGCTGTGCTTGCGCTTGAGGCGCATCACGAGCTCGGCACGCAGAATGTCGAGCTTGCCGTGCAGTATGCGCCGGCGGCGCGAGATCTCGCGCTCGTCGGCCTCGAGCTCAGCGACGAGAGTGCGCAGGTCTTCATCGGATCGCGAGACGAGCTCGACGATATCGTCCATGGCGCATCTCCTCCGCGTGCGTGAGGTCCGGGGTGCAGATAGTACCCGACGCGCCCTCAACGTTCAAGCTCAGGTTGAGGTGGCTGCGGTGCGCGGGCGTCGTCTGCCTCGATGACGCCCTGAGGCGTCTCCACACGCACGACGCCGCGAGCCTCGAGTCTCTGCAAGGTCGTGAGGGCGTCGTATTCGTCGGCGTTTCCGCCCACGAGAAGCCCTTCAACGATGTCGCCGAGGCGGCGCGCCCCTGGGCCGAGGTAGCCCAGCACGCGCGCTTCGAGCTCGTTCTGCGTCTGGCCGCCGAGCAGGCGCACGCGCGCCGGCGCCGGCAGCTCGTGGCGCAGCCGGCGGAGCTCGTCGAGGCGCCGCATGCCCTCCATGAGCAGCGACTCGGTGCGCAGGTCGCAGCTCGCGCCTGTGAGCGCCTCGGCAGAGTCGAAGTCGAAAGAGCCGTCCTTGAGGGCGAGCAGAGCGTAGAAGGCCTTCTCGGCGCGGAGCGCGCCGCACACGGCGCCGACGAGGCGGCCATCGCGGAAGGCGAGCTCGCCGGCCACCGCGCCCTCTTCGTCGAACAGCGTAAGCCGGCCGGTCTTGCCGCCCAGCGAGGTCATCTCGATGAGGTCGGAGAGCGGCAGCTCGGCAAGAAGGCCCTTCAGGCCCATAGGTGCGCTGGTGCGTCGGTCATCGGGTGCGTGTCATCATTCTCCGGGTAGCTTCGCAGTCAGGAGCCTGGTTCCTCCAGAGTGGGCGGCCAGGGCCGGGTATATACTTCGCTGGCCGCGGGCGCGCAGCCGGCGGTTACGACTGGAAGGAGCGTCCGTGGCGCGACGCAAGGGACTCGTCATCAACGACCGGCAGCTCGACCGCTGCGACGATCTCCTGCAGAAGCTCAAGGAGGTCTCGGGCTCTACCTTCCTGGCCCTCATCAGTACGTCCGGCCAGCCCATCACCACGGCCTCCGACTCGTACCACCCCGAGACGCTCTCTCTCGCCTCCCTGGCGGCAAGCTCGTTCGCCGCCACCCAGCAGCTCGCCAGCATCCTCGACGAAAACGAGTTTACCCTGCTCTTCCATGAGGGCAAGTCCCTGAACCTGCACGTCTCGCAGGTCACCGACCAGGTGCTTCTCATCGTCACCTTTGGGCACGAGACCCAGGTGGGCAAGGTCCGGCTGTACACGCAGCGCGCCATCGAGGTCCTTCGCCAGATCTTCGAAGCTCCCGAGGACGAGAGCATGCCGCAGATGGACGCCGACTTCGAGAGCGCCGCCGGCGACGCCATGGACGACCTTTTCAAGGACGTGTGAGTCCTCCCCATGCCGCTGATCAACTTCGCCGCCCGCGAGATCAACTACAAGATCGTCTACTACGGCTGCGGCCTCTGCGGCAAGACGACGAACCTCCAGTACATCCATCGCAAGATCAATCCCGACGCGCGCGGCAAGCTGGTGAGCATCGCCACAGAAGAGGAGCGCACGCTCTATTTCGACTTTCTGCCGCTCACGCTGGGCACGGTCAAGGGCATGCAGACCCGGTTTCACCTTTACACTGTGCCGGGCCAGAGCTACTACAACGCCAGCCGCAAGCTGGTGCTGCAGGGCGTCGACGGCGTGATCTTCGTCGCCGATTCGCAGATCACGCGTCTCGACGAGAACGTGGAGAGCTATCTCAATCTGTGGGACAACCTGCTCGGCCAGGGCGACGACCTCAGCAAGCTGGGGTTCGTCATCCAGATGAACAAGCGCGATCTCAGCGACATCTTCTCGGTCGAGGACCTGAACGAGCTCCTCAACCACACGATGTCGCCGGTCACCGAGTCGAGCGCGATCAGCGGCGAAGGCGTCTTCGAAACGCTCAAGGTGGTCTGCAAGCAGGTCATCGCGAAGACCGGCTGAGGCACGCCAGGCCCGAACGGCCGCGAGGCGCGGTCGACCTCAGACGTGCGCGCTTCGCCCCCGCCTCTCCCCTGCCTCAGGTCCCAATGCGCTTCACCCAGTCGAGCGGCTCGTAGTGCGACACGAAGGTGTCGCGGAAGAGCACGGCTCCCTGCGCGTCGCGCACCGTGCGCTCGACCTTCACGCTGCGTCCGTCGATGCCGCGCTCCCAACGCACCACGCCGGGGCCGAGATCGGCGTCGTAGATCACGCGCGGGTCCGACTTGCCGTGGGCGGGCTTACGAAGATCATAGAAGGAACCGGTCTTGAAGGTCACCTCGCGGCCCGTCTTCCCTACGATGGCAACGGTGAGGTGGTCCCCCTGGACCCAGCTGCGGATCAGCAGCGCTTTGCCGGTGTCGTTTCTGAACTTGAAGTCGACGGCGCCCCAGGACACCGTGGCATCGCGGCCGATGGGGTAGTGCGAGATGTAGAGCGAGTGAGCCTGGCGCTCGACGATCGGCAGGCCCGCCAGGAGGACGGCGTTGAACAGCGTTGTTGCGTATTGGCAGATGCCGCCACCGACGCCTTGGCGCAGCACGCCGTCGGCGGCGATCACGGGCGCGTAGTCGAAGCCGCGGTTGGTCGTGCGCGGGCCCATGGCGGCATTGAGTGAGAATGTCTGTGCGGGTTCGACGACGCTCCCGTCGACCAGCTTCGCGGCGAGGGCGATGTTGCCGGCGCGGGTGGTGTTGCGCGGATCGAAGTACGTCACGAACTGCGCGCCGAGCGCAGCGAGGCCCATGGTCTCGACGTCGTCGCTGGTCAGCTTGGGCATGGCCGGCTTGAGGGCTACGAAGACGCTGCGCAGGCCGCCGCCGCGGGCCGTGTCGTCGAGGTCCTCGAGCAGGACCTTCATGTCGAGGACCTCGCCGTCCTTGCTCGGCGTGACCGTGATGCCGCCCTCGGGATGCACCTCGATGCGCGCGTCCACGGGCTGGGTCTCCGCCCAGGAGAACAGCCTGTGCAGTCGGGCGGAAGCGCGCGCGTTGCGAAAGGTCAGCGGGTAGGCGGCCGCGTCTGCGCCGGTGTTGATGCTGAGCATTCCGGCCATGTCTTTGGGGCTGAGCACCACGGTCCGCTCGCGATAGCGGAGCGTGACCGGGCGCGCGAGATACAGGGCGGCCACGCCGGCGCGCGCCTCGGCGTCGGCCGTGCTCACCCGCGGCGGCACGGCCTTCATGGGCACGGGCCCGGAATAGGCCTCGCCGCTGACGATGCCGGCCGCGATGGCGCGCTCGAGGGCGACGGCGTCGGCCGTCGCGCCGTCTCTTGACGGCACGACCGCGACGCCGGTGCCGTCCCCGGCGATGTCGAGGCGGGCGTCGCGGGCCGGCACGTCGACGGCCGCGCGCACGGCCTCGAGGCCCTGCTGGTAGGCGGCGGCGTTCACGCGGACCGTCGGCGGCACTTCTCCTCCAGCGCCGGGCAGCCAGACCTCGAGGCCGAGCGGCAGCCGGTGCCGACCGCGCGCCAGGGCGGACTGGGCGGTCGCTGCAGCGTCGACGCTCATGCCGAGCTGTGCCAGGGTGAGCGTGAGCGGCTCGCCGGCGCCAGTCTGAAGCTGCATGGTCGATACGCGCGGCACAAGATCGCGGGTCAGCGTGTCCCGGACGGCCGCGGCCGTCTGGCCCCCAATCTCGAGACCGGCGACCGTCACGCCGTCGCCGACGCGCTCGCGCATCACGACCTGCAGGGTCACGAACCCGCAGGCGACCACGAGGAGGATCAGTGCGCCGGTCGCCGGCCACACATGGCGCCGGTACCACGCGGCGAGGCGCCGCGAGCGACTGGCCCTCCGTGCGGCCAGAGCGGTGGTGGCCGCCGCAGCAGCGTCAAGCGAGGCTGTCATACGTTCATCCATGCCCAGTCATTGTACGGCACGGATTCGCGAGGGGTGCGCGGCGTCCTGCCGCCGCTCCACCCGCCCCTACTCGGTGTTGTCGCGGATGACGCCGCGCACAACGTCGAGGAAACCCTCGGCGAGGCGCTCGGAGTCGGCGTGGTCGGCGCCCTCGGCGTAGACGTGAAAGACCGGCTCGTCGGCATCGGGCAGGAGCTGCACCCAGCCCCCGTCGCGGCGCAGCTGGATGCCGTCCACGAGGCTGATCTCGGCATCTTCGTCGATGTCGCGCTGAAGATTCTCGGTGGCGGTGCGCATCACCGTGCCCTTGAGCGACCAGGGGCAGGCGACGGTCTTGTGGACGAGGGTGCTGGCGGGGATCTGGGCGAGCTGCTCGCTGAGCGGCCCCCCTTGCGGCGCCAGCAGCTCGAGCAGCTTGCCGAGGCTCATGACGGCGTCGAACGCCGGCAGAAACTCGGGGAAGATGTAGCCACCCCCGAGTGAGCCGGCGAAGATCACGCCGTCCTCGGTCGCCGCCTGAGCGAGGGCCGGCAGCGAGACCTTGGTGCGACGCACCTCCACGCCGAGCTCGCCGGCGAGCTGCTCGGCGAGGCGCGTGACGGTGAGCGGCAGCACGATCTTCTCGCCCTTGCCCGCGTGTTGCGCCACGAGCTTCACGAAGAGGAGCAAGGCCTTCTCGAGCGGCACCTCGTGGCCGCGCTCGTCGACGATGTACAGGCGCTCCGCCCCGGGGCCGATGATCACGCCCATGTCGGCTTCCATGGTGCGCACCAGGCGCTGCACCTCCTGGATGTTGGCGCCCAGCTCCTCGGCGCCGAGGCTGGCGTGGCGCTGGTCGTTGAAAGCCCGCATCGACAGTACCTCGGCGCCGAGCTCGCCGAGGATATTGGGTAGAGTCAGGGACGCCGGCGAGTACGAGTAGTCGATCACGAGCCGGTAGGCCCTGCTGCGGATGCGCTCCGCGTCCCACAAGTTGGTGAGGCCACGGACGTAGGTCTCCATGGCCCTGTCGGGGAACTCGAGCTCGCCGAACTCGCTGTAGAAGGCGCGGCGGAAGTCCTGGCGGCCGTAGTACTTCTCGACGTCTTTCTGGCGCTTCTCGCTGAGATTCACGCCCGGCGGCTCGAAGACCTGGATCTGGATCATCTCCGGGTCCCAGCTCGAGATGCGCACGTGCAGCCCACCCTGGGAGCTGCCGTTCTTGACCTCGAAGCGGTTGATGGCGCTGCTTGCGACGCGCAGATCGCGCACCACGACGCCGGTGGAGTTGAGGCCGCAGATGAGGGCGCGCTTGATGACCCGCGACGCCGGATGGGCGTCGCGGCTCGTGGTCACGCGCGCCCCCTTCTTGAGCACCGTGCCGTAGGCCATGGCGACGTGCAGCGCGAGCTCGGCGGTGATGTCGACGTTGATGAGCCCGACGATGCCGTCTTTGCCGAAAAGCTGGGAGCTGCCACGCGACTCCCAGATGATGCTGGAGTTGATCTGGGCGCCCGACTCGACCGACTTGAACGGGTAGATCTTGACGTCGGGGGCGATGTACGCCTGCTCGCCGATGACGCACTCGTCGCCGACCGCGACGCCCTCGCTGAAGGTGGCGCCCGCCATGACGTCGCAGTTCTTGCCGAGGATCGTGCCCACCACCTTGGCCGAGGCGCCGATGTAGGTGTTCGAGCCGATCACGCTGTGGCGCGTCTCGGCGTGGTCCTTGACGACCACGTTGTTGCCGAGCACGGTGTACTTGCCGATCGCCGCCGTGGGCGCGATCTTGGCGTAGTTGCCGATGAAGGCCGGTCCGCTGATGTTCTCGATGGAGTCGAGGTTGATGCTCTCGCCGACGAAGATGCGGTGTTGCAGCTCGATGCCGGGGATGCTCGCCGCGATCTTGCCGTCCAGGAGGTCGCAGTTGGCCGTGAGGTATTGGGGCAGGCTGCCGATGTCCTGCCAGTAGCCCTCGGCGACGTAGCCGTAGAGCGGCGCCCCCATCTCGAAGAGCTTGGGAAACAGGTCCTGGCTGAAGTCGAAAGGCTCGCCCTCGGGGATGTGATCGAACACCTCCGGCTCGAGCACGTAGATGCCGGTGTTGACCGTGTCGCTGAACACCTGGCCCCAGGTGGGCTTCTCAAGAAACCGCTCGATGCGGCCCTCGTCGTTGACCACCACGACGCCGAACTCGAGTGGGTTCTCGACGCGCTTGAGGGCGATCGTGACCATGGCGCCGCGCCGCTTGTGAAAGGCGACGATCTCGCCGAGATCGAAGTCGGTGAGGGCGTCGCCGCTGATGACGATGAAGGTGTCGTCGCGGAGGAAGCCCTCGGCGAGCTTGACGCTGCCGGCCGTGCCGGCCGGCGCCTGTTCGACGGAGTACTGCATGCTCACGCCCAAAGAGGAGCCGTCGCCGAAGTAGTCGCGAATGACCTTGGGCAGGAACATGAGGGTGACCACGGTCTCGTCGAAGCCGTGTTTCTTAAGGAGCTCGACGATGTGCTCCATGCAGGGCTTGCCGCAGAGCGACACCATCGGCTTGGGCTGGTTGCTCGTGAGCGGCCGCAAACGGGTGCCTTCGCCGCCGGCCATGACCACTGCGCGCACAGGCCTCACCTTCGCTTTCGCTCGAAAAGACGGCGGGATGATAGTGGGGCTATCGTACCAGAGGGCGGGGAGAGCGGCGCGGGGATCAGGCGGCTGCGCCGCCCCCTCCCCGCGCCTTCCGCAGCCAATCGATCGCCTTGTAGCCGTACAGCAGGCCGCTGGCCACGTACAGGGTGGCGCCCACGGCGAAGAAGCTCCAGCCGACGAGGCGCAGGTCGATGATGAACCACTGGATGGCGCAGATGAGGATGAAGTTGCTGGCCTTGCCCCAACGGCTGATCTGCGGGCCCTCGCGGGCGAAGCGCAGCGACGGGATGATCAGCGCCAGGATGATGCCGTCGCGGATCAGCAGCGGCAGCACGGCCCACCACGGCAGCGTGCCGAAGTACCAGAGCATGGCGATGAGCGTGAAGAAGAAGAGCCGGTCGACGGTCGGGTCCACCCAGCGGCCGAACTCGCTCTGCACGTGGTATTTGCGGGCGATGAGGCCGTCGGCGACGTCGCTGAGCGCCGCGGCGAGGACGATCCAGGCGGTCGTCCAGGCGGCGCCCGGCACGTACAGAGCGTAGGTCCACACGACGAACGGCAGCGCGAGGAGACGGGCTACGGTGAGGATGTTGGGCACGTGCCGCATGAGGCGCTGCATGCGCGCGAGTGTACCAGACAAGGGCGGGCGGGCTGCGCAGCCGCCCCCGCCCGCATGCGCTGAAGGCCCGCCGAGGCTGTGCTAGAATACCCGCCTGTACGGTCGGCGTGTGGCGCAGCCTGGTTAGCGCACTAGTCTGGGGGACTAGGGGTCGCCAGTTCAAATCTGGCCACGCCGACCAACTCCTCTCTCTCCTCGTTCATGCCGTCTGCGTTTCTGCTGTCGCGCTTGGTCCGCGTCGGCGGTTGGCACTTGACCGCACCCCGCCCGGCTGCC
>CAIOZS010000021.1 GCA_903862845.1 uncultured Thermoleophilia bacterium | reverse complement strand
GCCTGACTGTAGTACAGGCTGTTGCCGACGCCCTGCACCCACACGTAGCGGTTCTTGCTGGCGCCGTTGTTGGTGTTTGTCACCGTGAGCTGCCACAGGCTGACCGGCACCGCCGTGGTGGCAGAGACGGAGGTGCTGGGCACCGACTCATTGAGATTGACGTCGCGGGCGGTGATCCGGTAGTGGCGCGTCACGCCGGAACCGACGGTATCGGCGTATCTGAGGGTGGTCAGGTCGGTCCACGTGGAGATGACCGTCCAGCCGCTCGAGCCGTCGTTGCTTCGCCAGATGCGGTAGTCGAGCATCCCGGAGCCGGCGTCGGTAGAGGGATTCCACGTCAGCTCTATGACGCCCGGCGCCGCCACGTCCGCCGTGATGGTGCCCCACGTGGGCACGCTCGGCGGGTCGGTCTCGGCCGACGCCAGCGTCGTGGTGGAGACCGCTGGGCACTTGCCGCTCTCCACCCCGCCGCTATTGACCGAGGCTACCGTGTACCAGTAGGTCGTGTTCGGGGTCAGGCCGGTGTCGGTGTACAGCGCCACGGTAGGCGAGGCGACCAGGGTCCACGGTCCGGTCGCGGACGTACCTCTGTAGACCCTGTAGCTGGTGGCGGTCGACACCGTCGTCCATGTCAGGCTGGCCGTGGTCTGCCCGGGGACGATCACCAGTCCGGTCGGCACGCCGGTGGTCTGGCCGCGCTCGATCTTGAAGTAGAAGCGCTCGGTCGGACCCTGGTAGGTGGTGCCGGCCGCGGTCGCGGTAACAGAGTAGGTCCCGTCGACCGCACCGGTGGAATCCCAGCTCCACCAGAAGGCATTGGTCGACGTGGTGAAGCCACAGCCCGACGGGTTCACGGGGTTGGCGGCGATGCCCGGGTTGTAGACCACCTGGGTCTTGATCAGGTTGCCCCCCGAGTCGTAGATGGTGAACTGGACGCTCGCCGTACTCGTCCCGAGCCACGGCTGCGTGGGGATGGCGCTCACCTTCACGGTCGTGAGAGTGAGATCGCCGAGCACACCGCCCTCGCCGATGGAGGGGTCGGTCCAGAACGTCGCGATACTCGGGCCCGCATACTGACGGTAGACGATAGTCTGCAGAATGACCGTCTTCACGGGTCTTGGCCGACCCGTCCACGAGACACTCACTTTCAGCACCTTGTACTGCGAGTTGGTGGAGGAGGGCTTGTCGCTGACCACGTACGTGACGTCCAGCGTGCGCGCCCCGCCGCCCTGCGTAATGTGAGCTGTCGGGCCAAAGATGCCGCCGGCGTAGCTCGTCGACCTCAGGTTGTCCTCGGTGATGGACTTGTAGTCGAGCGAGCGCGCCTTTTCGATGCGGTCCTGTGCGGCGTTGAGCGCGGCCTGCCTGAACAGGTCGGCGGTGTTCTTCTGCTGAGCGCCGACGAACATCGGCACGATGGCCGCGAAAGCGATGGCCGCGATGATGATGCTGACCAGCAGTTCGACGAAGCTGAAGCCGGCTTCGCGACCACAGGCACGCCAGGAATACCTGTTCATGGTTCCGCCTCCCAGTAGTCAGGGTAGTGCGTCTCTACCAGGGACTATCGGCAGTGCACAAGATTAAATAACTACCGGTCGCATAAAGCTGTTGTCGCATAAGGCAGCACTTTGCTAGTTGTACAAACGATGGTAGCGCTGCGGCCGCCTCGTCGGCCCCGTACGCAGAGAAGGGCGGGAGGCCCTTCGGCCGCCCGCCCCTTGCCGTCCCGCTACGATGCCCTAAGTTGCCGATCACGCTCGGCGGACGCCCTGCGGCCTGGTCCTCCGTCCGAGTCTGGGCGCCGCGCCGCGGCAGTGCACGGCGAGCTTCATCCGCAGCCCGGTGCAGCTCACCATGGCGCCGGTCATCGACAGAAGGAAGACGATGGGCATCGTCTTCCTGCCGGGCGCCTTGACCGGCGTGATCCTCGCCGGCGCCGACCCGCCGCAGACGGTGCGCCTGCAGATCATCGCCGTCTTCATGCTCGCCGCCATGTCGCTGACGGCGCCGATCGTCTCGCGACCGCCCCCCGGCGCCTGTTCACGCAGCAGCTGAAGCGGCTGGAGAACGGCGCGTAGCACCGAAGGGAGCGGCCATTCTGAGCCCGTTGGAGCCAATGAGGGGCCTTGGTCTCAGGTATCATCGCGACGGTGAGGCGTTGCGCCTTGCTGCGAGGGCACGGCCCTATGCTCCGGGTCAGTCAGGAGGTCGACGTGTACTGCTGTGGTGATGAGCTCGCCCTTCGAGACCGAGCAGAGCTACGCGTGCCTTGCGCGGACATCGCCGTGCTCGATAGTGGCGGGCCCGGAGCGAAGCAAGGCGGAGCGCGCTGCATCGGCCGGGGCTTCGGCTTTCAGGGCGCCGTCGGAGGCATGCTTGGCGCCGCCGTCCCGGATCCCCTGACAACAAGCACCGGGATCGCCGCCGTGGTCTGCCTTCGAACGCGCGACGTGGAGGGGCCATGCTGATTGCCACGTTCGGTCCGACAACCGCCTGGGTGGGGAAGCAGATCACCCGTGAAGGCAACGGCTTCGTGCTTGAGGGCCACGGTCCGATCTCGGCATCCGACATCATGGAGTACGACCGGCAAGGCCACCTTGTCTGGGTGAACGCCGGAACCCGAGCGTGGGTGGGGTCGAAGGCCAGCGGTTCAAGGGTGTCGAACGCCGCTGCTGCCACAGCGACTCCGAGGACGAGCGAGGCACGAGGTGCGACGACCGGCGAGGGCAGTCAGCCCTCGCCGCGCAAGACGACGTACGTGAAGCGCATTCTTCTGCTGGCCATCGCCCTGCTGGTCGTCGCCGACGTGGTGATCCTGCTTGCCATCATGGGCGTGTTCCGCGGTCTGTAGCAGGGCCCTCTATTCCGCGACACAGACTGCCGCGCCTCAGAGTCAGGCTTCCGTGACCCCAGGAAGCTCCCGCGACGACCCGCGCGTCATCGCAGCCGGCGAAGCCCGCGGGCACCTGGGTCAGCACGCTCGGCACGGAGCCGACCAAGGTGGACATCAACGAAGCCGATAGTCAGGCGACGATCACCGGGGGCCACTCTCACGTCGCCCCGCCGCAGTCACCCCGAGATCCCCTTCGAACGGCGGCGGTAAGCCTCGACATCGCGCGCCAGACTCACCGGGACCGGTGCTGCTTGCCCGGTGTCCGGGCTCGCACATGGCTGCCGCCGCAGATCGGCGATTCCTGATCGGACTGGGCTGCGGCGGTGGCGCCCTGTTCGAGAAGGGCGGGCGGCCCTTCGGCCGCCCGCCCGACTTTCCTGCTTCTTGCCCCCGCCCGGCAACGCACTACTGTCCGCTCGGCGAGAGCTCCTGCCACGTCCCTGGGACAGTCTGGGTGACCGTAGAGGTCGAGACGGTGGGGAAGAACACCCAATCGACCACGTCCTGGCAGTAGGCGATCTGGGCGAGGTTGTTGAGCTTGAGGCCGTTGTCGCCGCCGATAGTCAGGACCGAACCCACCACTGCCGGCCCGCTGGCGCAGCCGTTCTGCAGCGTGATGCCCGCCTCGAACAGGATCATGAGGCCGTAAAACTGGCCGGTACTGTTCCAGTTGCACGTCTGCGTGTAGAAGCCGTCGTTGTCGCAGACCATGTACAGGGTCATGGGCCGTGGCGTGGTGTGGTTGGGGTCAGGGTCGGTCGGATAGGTGACCATCGTGCCGAAGTTGATAGCGTCACTCGTCGTGATCATCTCCGTCGTCGCGAAGAGCGGACAATTGACCGTGGACTGACCACCCGACGACGCCCAGTTGACCCGGAAGACGATGAACGTGTCGCCGTACTCGTCGTTGTACGGGCCACCTGTGCGGTTGAAGCCAAGGCTGTTGCTGGTATTCGTGCCGCCGATCCACATGGGCGCGGGAGCCTCGGCGATATCCGTGTAGTAGGTAGTCTTGACCGAGGCCCTGCCTCCCCAGTCAACGTAGCCGATCACGTAGACGGGCCCGAACGTGTTCGTACTCGTGGGGCCGCTGATGACGAAGTCGCCGCCCACGTGGAGGGCGGTGGTGTTGGTGGTAGTCAAGCCGTTCAGGGTGACGTCGCCGTCCACCCACAGCGCGCCGAATCTGTTGGTGCTGGTGGAAGTCGTGGCGGTGTTGAAGGCCCCGATCACGTAGGTGGGTCCGAACTGATTCGCGATTGCGGGGTTGCGGATACTGAGTGCCCCACCCACGTGGAGACTGGCAGTGGTGGTGGGCCCGCTGCCGTTCAGCGTGGCGGTGCCGTCCACCCACAGCGGCCCAAACGCGTTCGCGCTGGTGGAGGCGGCGGTAGTCGAAAAGTCCCCAATCACGTAAGTGGACGCGAACGTGTTCGCGCCGAGGGTGCTGTTGATGCTGAAGGCCCCACCGACGTGGAGGCTGGTCGTGGTGGTGGCTGCTTTGCCGTTGAGCGTGGCGGTGCCGCCCACCCACAGGTCCTGGAACTGGTTCGGGCTCGTGGACGCGGCGGCGGTCGAGAAGTTCCGCACCACGTAGGCCGGCCCGATCATGTTCGTACCCGTCAGACTGTTGATGGCGAGGTCGACGCCGACGTGCAGCGTCGTGATGGTGGTGGCTGCGCTGCCGCCCAGCGTCACGGTACCGTCCACCCACAGGTCCTGGAACTGGTTCGGGCTGGTGCAGGCAGACGTGGTGGTCAGCCCGCCGACGATGTACGCGGGCCCCATGGTGTTTGTGCCGGTGGTGCTGCTGATTGACATCCCCGCCGAACCCACGTGGAGCGTGGTCGCGCTGGTGACGACGCCGCTGCCGTTGAGCGTCAGACTGCCGTCCGTCCACAGCGGCCCGAACTTGTTCGTGCTGGAGCCGCCGATGGTGGTGTTCCCGATCACGTAGACGGACCCGACGACCACGCCGCTCGCGTTGATGCCGAGTAGGTTTGGGTTCGTGGTGCCGGTGCTGGTGATACTCAGCGTGCCGCTCACACGGAGGCTCTTCGTGACCACGGTCGCGGTGCCGCTGATGCTGACGCTGCCCCTCACGTTCAGCGACCTGAAGTCGTACGTTATCCCGGCGTCATTGAGCGCGAGGGGGATGGAGGTGTTGTTGTAGTACATGTCGCCCGTGGCGGTGTAGGTATTGCCGACGCGGGGCATGGCGGCCAGCAGCAACGCCTTGGTCGTGTAGGAGGGGGTAGTGACCGCGGCGGGGCGCTGGTCGGCGGGGCGCGCATCGGCGGGGCGCGCATCGGCGGGGCGCGCATCGACCTTGGCGCTG
>CAIOZS010000020.1 GCA_903862845.1 uncultured Thermoleophilia bacterium | reverse complement strand
GTTGCCGGCGGCCAGAGCGTGGGTGGCGGCGATGTTGGGGATGTCGTGGGGCCAGTTCCACGGCGAGATGATGCCGATGACCCCCATAGGCTGGTGCATGACCAGGATGCGCTTGTTGAGCGTGTCCTCCTGGATGGACGGATTGATCCTGCCGCGGTAGCGCTTGATGCCCTCAGCGGCTTCGATGAAGTGCGGCGCCGAGTAGTGGTCGATCTCGTCGCGCGCCTCGGTGATGGTCTTGCCGCATTCGCGGCACAGGACGCGCGCGTCGTGCTCGAGACGCCGGAACGCGATCTCGCTGGCCTTGAAGAGCAGCTTGGCGCGCGCGGGGATGGATAGCTTTGCCATCTCCTTCTGCGCCTTCTTCGCCGCCGCGATGGCCTTCTGGACGTCTGCCTCGACGCCCTTGGGCACCGAGCCGATAAGGCTCCCGTCACCGGGCGACCAGACGTCGAAACGCTCGCCGCTCACCGACTCGACCCACTCCCCGCCGATGAACATCTTGTAGTCCATCGGCGCATCGGCGGGCGCCGCGAACGGCGTAGCATACGGACTCCTCGCCCGAGATTCCACGGTTGCCATAGTCTCTGCCTCCTCTTACGTTCGACCCACGGTCGCGCACGAAGAGCGCGACCGCCTCCAAGACCTGGCGGTGAGCGTGTGTACCACGTCCTCGCCCACCGCCGGGATTCACTTCACGCTTCTCGCCGCGCGCCCTACCTGCCCAGCAGCGCGTCGATCTTCTTGACCCCGTCGCTGGCGTCCTCGGCGTAGGCGTCGGCGCCGATCTGGTCGGCCCAGCGCTGCGTGCAGGGGGCGCCGCCGACCACGGTCTTGAAGGCCAGGCCCTCGTCCTTGATCGTCTTCACGACCTTGCGCTGCTCCTCCATGGTGGTGGTCAGCAGGGCGCTCATGCCGATCACGTCGGCGCCCTCTTCCTTGGCCCTGGCGATGAAGCTCGCCGCGGGCACGTCGCGGCCGAGGTCGCTGACCTCGTAGCCGTTGGCCTTGAGGTAGGCGATCACGATCGCCTTGCCGATGTCGTGCACGTCGCCCTGCACGGTGCCGAGGACGATGCGTCCCTTGACCTCGGCGGCCGCGCCCTCGAGGGCGGCGTTCGTGACCTCGGTGGCGCCGGCCATGGCGTCGGCGCTCATCATCAGCTCGGGGAGGAAGAGCTCGCCGGACTCGAAGAGCTCGCCGACCTCCTGGATGCCTTTGACGAAGCCGAGGGCCATGATCTCGCCGGGGGCGATGCCCTGATCGAGGGCGCGCTGCGCCACCTCTTCGGCGGCGGCGCGGTCACTGGTGATGATCGCCTGGGCTGCTTCTTCGTAGATGTCGTCTGCCACTGTCTCTCCACTCTCTCGTCTGGTCGCCCAGCCAGGTCGTCGGTCGGCCGTGCCTGGTCTATGGCCGGCCGGCGACCTCGACAGGCGAGCCGGGCACGCTCGCTACCCGACCGAGGACTGACCCATCTTCCGCTTCAGGCGCTCGACACTGTTGATCTTGATGCCGAGCAAGTCGGCGATGCGCGCCTTGGCCTCGAGGCCCTTGGCCGCACCCGCCACTGCGGTGATGATGCCGATGTCGAGCTCTTCGCGGACCCGGCGCATCACGGTGGAATCGCTGATCTCGGTGACGCTCAGGCCCAACTTCTCGGCGACGTATCGCTTGGCCTCCGGCAACCTCATCTTGCGGGTCATCTGCATCCGGGCCACCAGATCTCCGGTGGTGCGGATGCCGCCCATTGAGGAAGCCAGAGCGTGAGCCATGCTCATGCCGCTGGGATCGCCGGTGCCTACCTACAAGCCGTCGGCCTTGCCGATCATGACCATGGCCGCGCTGCAGCGTGTGACCACGTCGGCCGGCGGGAGTTCGAACATCGGCACGCCGCCGACGCCCATGCCCACGTTGGGATGGACCGGGATGGTCGCTTCTTTGCTGACCGCCTTGACGAAGGTCACAGCGCGGGCGAGGTTCCAGGGCGTGCTCTTGCGACTGTTGGTGTTGACGACC
>CAIOZS010000019.1 GCA_903862845.1 uncultured Thermoleophilia bacterium | reverse complement strand
TGGACGTCGCTCCGCAGGTAGCAGGGCTTGCCCGGATCGGCGACGACGCGTCGTCGCTGCTCAACCCTTCTTCGGCGGCGGTCCCTTCTGCGTGGGACGCGGCCCCAGGTTGCCCCCGAAGATCTGGCGGATGTTGTCACCATCATGGCCCTGCGGCGCTTCGGGACCTTTCCTGTCGATCAGCTCGTTGACCACCTCCGTCAACCAGCGCTCGCCGTTCTCGGTCGTGGGCACGCGATAGTTGTAGCCAAGCGCCCTGCACGCCTCTTCGTAGTCCAATGACGTCATGTCTGGCCCTCCTGTCGTGCTGGCTCCATCCTACCCATGGGTGCCAGGGCGGCGCGTTCTCCACACATTCAGGCCTATGGCCATGGCGTCGGTCACGTGCTCGGGCTTGGCCTTCGTCGATGACTTCACCTCAAGCAGGTTCCGGACGCCACCGTCCCTGAGCATCGCGGACGCGATTCGCTGAAAGCCGACCAGGGAGCGGCTGTGCCGCGCCCGGCCATTGTCATCCTTGACGTCCGGCAGAGCCCGCAGAATGATCGAGCTCGGGACGACGAAGCACACCGAGGGAGGCGCAGATGACCCATCCACAGAACCCTGCCGGCGAGGCGCGGCCCACGCCGGAGCAGCTGAATCGCATCAGCGCGCAGCTCCGCGACCTGAACGCGGCCTACAAGGCCGCCGTCGCCGCGAGCGGCAAGGCTCAGGGCGACTCCACGCCCAGCCCGAAGCCCGGCAAGTAGCCTCACCGCGGGCGGGCCTCATCCATGATGCGCGGCAAGCCCGCCGTTCTCGCGGTCGTCTTCGACTTCGACGAGACCCTCGTCCCCGACTCCACCTCAAAGTCGCTCCAGTCCCGTGGCCAAACGCGATTCTCTTCGATCTTGAATCTGCAAGCGCATCGAGTAGCCGGCGCGGCAGCCGGACCCAGGTGATACAACAGCGTCGTAGTGAAGAAGAATCCGGGAGGCACGAATGGCGAAGCGGTACACCATACAGGCGGTGATCCATCCGGGAGATGAATCGGGGTATGTGGCCGAGTGCATCGACCTGGCCGTGGTCACCCAAGGCCAGACGCTGGATGAGACTGTGCAGAACCTTCGAGAAGCGCTGCAACTTCACCTGGAGGGCGAGGATCTAGCGGAGATGGGGCTGGCCCCTGACCCCCCGCTCATGGTGACGATGGAGCTGGAGCCGGTGCATGCCTGATCTGCGTCGTCTCTCAGGATCCGCGGTGATCCGTATCCTGGAAGGCTTCGGTTTCGTCGTCCATGCTCAGGCAGGCAGCCACGTCAAGCTTCGGCGCATCGGCCCGGGCGGACAGAAACAGACTCTGACGATTCCGCGCCACAAGGAGCTCGATACCGGCACCCTGCGTGCCATCTTCCGGCAGGCAAGCCGGTACATACCGGATCAGGAGCTGAGACCTCACTTCTTCACCGAGTGATTGCGGTTCGACGTACTTCTCGTGGATCTCGGCTGCCGCTGCGCGCAGATCTCAGGAGTGGAGCGCAGCAGCTACCTCCGCCCCTCCTCGTCCATCGCAGCCGTCCACTTGTCGGCGTGAGCCGCCAGATGAAGCGCTGCTGAAGCAGGTTCACGCCGAACGGGGAGAGGCACGCGACGCGCACGCCTGCCATGATGTCGGCGGTGAGCGCCTTGCCGATGTCGTCGAGGCGTGCCACCCACAGCTTCCCGACCTCGAGGAGGTCGGGAAGCGGCATGAGGCCGAAGTTGCCCTTCGCCCACGCCGCTCGGCCGATCTTGTCACGCTCCACCACTGAGGCGACGAGCGCCCTCGGCTCCAGTTGGGCGTCCTTGCCCCGCATGGAGCACGGGTGGGCCACGACCACCGCCATGCCTCCGTCCTGGACGCCAGGGATGGCCACATCTGCGACGACGTCTCCGGTGAACAGCGGACGGAGCGGATTGACGTCGTCCACGCGCGCCAGATAGAGGTCGCCCGGCTTCTCGAAGGTCTCGAGGCTCAAGGACGCTCTCTGGTCACCGGCCGCGTGCCGAGCTCGCCGTCCGGCGCCTCGAACACCTCGTAGTCTGACCGATAGCGCTCGCGCCATCCGGGCTGCGTCCGGTCGAGCACATCCTCACCGGTCGAGTGGCCGGCGGCGATCTCGACGACCTCCTGCAAGAGGCCAGCCGCCGCAAGGTCGATGGCGGTCACGGGCGTGCCCGGCACAAGCGGCACCTCCATCCAGGACGCGACGTCGGAGACGAGGTGGTCATCCCGCAGCATCTCGACGAGGGCGACGATGCGCGCCACGGCGAGACGGTTCGCCCCGGTCGCTGCCTCACCTAGCCGCCATCGCCGGACGGCCGGCACCGATACCCCCACGAGTGCCGCAATGTCGCGCCAGGAGAATCCTGCGTCCGCCAGCTCGCCGAGCATGTCGGCGACGCTTCTCTTCGCGGTCATCCGCGCTTTGACGTCGAGCTGTTCGGAGAGTGCCTCGCGATATGCCTCGCCCACATCACGGTCGGTCTCGGCCACGTCCTCACCGAGGAGCGATGTCCGGCTGCGGAGATGACCGACCTCGGCCACCACCTCGTCGATGGTCCGGGTGCGCGTGACCTGCTCTGGCGATGTCGTGAGCGTACCGGTGATCAAGGTCGGATCTGAGGTGAGGACGTCAGTCATCGGTCCCCTCCTTCGCGAAGACGTCACGCAGCAACTCCTCGGTAATGACCAGATCAAAGAGAGAGCGAACCGGTGTGCGCAGATCGTCGCACGTCTCAAGCAGGCGCACGGCGTCGAACTCGGGGATGTCCTGCGGCTCCCAGAAGGAGTCGAAGTCCAGCAGGAAGAACGGTCCCGGGGCCGGCGCGGAGGGACGATTCAGGCTTCCCCTCGGCCGGACGGCGTAGCCCTGCCGGGCCCCGTAGCGAAGCACCAGGCTCCGCTCGGGTCCGGTCACGTA
>CAIOZS010000018.1 GCA_903862845.1 uncultured Thermoleophilia bacterium | reverse complement strand
CCGGCGGACTCCGCACGCCTCCGCCGGCCGCCGCCGGGCGGGCGGGGAGGCCGCAGGGCCGCCCCGCCCGCCGGCTCGGCCGTCAGCCCTCGTCGTGGTACTTGAACGAGACCTTGACCTTGGCGCGGTAGGCCATCACCTTGTTGTCCTCGAGGCGCATGTCGAGCTCCACGACCTCGGCGACGCGCACGTCCTCGAGATGGCTCGCTACCTTGTCCACCGCGAGCTTGGCGGCTTCCTCCCAGGACGACGAGCTGGTGCCGATCACTTCGATCACCTTGTAGACGCTGCCGGGCATGACTCCTCCTTCTGAGATGGGTGGATCGATCCGTTTCATCCTCTCGCGGGAATGCTCGCTTGACGAGCGTTTGCTCGCGTGCGCGGTGCTGCCGCGCCGCCGCGGCATCACCGCGGCGTCGCGGCCGATGGCTTCACGGGCGACTTGCCGCTATTCTGAGACCAGTGAGCGAGCCGCCTGCCGCACGCCGGCGGCTCATTTGACAGGCGGACCTGCGCTGGGAGGTGCCATGCGGGAAACGTATAGAACGACCTTCGCATGGCTGGTGCTGGGCGCGGCCGTGCTCGCGCTCGCCGTCTCGGCGCCGTGGGCGGCGGCGAGCCCGCAGCTTCGCGCCGCGCCGCTCAGCCCCGCATTCTTGCGCTACCGCGCCGATTTCAAGCTCAGGCACGCCCTCGGGCTGGACCGGGTCCCGGGCTTCCGGCCCGGCCTGATCCCCTCGCCGCTGGACGCCTCGGCGTTCGGGGGCGCGCGCCTCGCCGCCGCCGCGCGCGCCTCGTACCCGGCGTCCTACGACCTGCGCGACCACGGCAAGGTCTCGGCGGTACGGGAGCAGCAGCCGTACGGCACGTGCTGGGCCTTCGCGACCTTCGGTTCGCTGGAGTCGTGCCTGCTGCCCGGCGAGCCTCGCGATCTCTCCGAAGACAACCTCACGCTGAACGCCGGTTTCGATACCGACGGCGGCCCGTACGACCACGGCGGCAGCTTCAATATGGCGGCCGCGTATCTCATCCGCTGGAGCGGCCCGGTCGACGAGAGCGCCGACGCGTATGGCGACGGGACCACCCCGCCGGGGCTGACGGCGGCGACGCACGTGCAGGAGGTCCTGTACATCCCGGGGGGCAAAGAGGCGAGCGATACGGCCAACATCAAGTACGCGCTGACCACGTGCGGAGCCGTGGCGACGACGATCTACTGGGACGACGCGTACTACAACGCCGTCGCCGGCGGCTACTACTACGGCGGCCGCAGCGACGCGAACCACGCGGTGACCATCGTCGGCTGGGACGACGGCTTCGCCGCCTCCAACTTCGCTTCTCCGCCGCCCGGCGACGGCGCCTGGCTCGTCAAGAATAGCTGGGGCACAGGCTGGGGGCAGAGCGGCTTCTTCTGGGCGTCCTACTACGATCGCTACTGCGGAGCTGCAGCAGGGTTCAACGCCGTCTTCGACGGCGCCGAGCCCACGAGCAACTACGGCGACATCTACTCCTACGATCCTCTGGGCGAGACCAACACCTACGGCTTCAGCTCCACCACGGCGTGGGGGGCCAACGTGTTCACGGCGAGGAGCACCGCGTCGATCGCCGCCGTGGGCTTCTTCACGCACGTGCCGAACGAGACCTATACAGTCTACGCGGGCGCTTCGCTGCAGACGCTGCAGGCGAAGGGCTCCGCCGCGATCGGCACCCCCGGGTTCCACACCGTGAGGCTTTCGTCGCCGCTGCCCGTGAACGGCGGCAACGACTTCGTCGTGGCGGTGCGCCTGACGTCCCCCGAGAACAACTATCCCTTGGCCATAGAGAACGCCGAGCTCAGCTACAGCTCGGCGGCGAGCGCCTCGCCGGGTCAAAGCTACGTCAGCTACGACGGCGTCGACTGGACCGATCTCACGGACTGGGACGACTCGGCCAACCTCTGCCTCAACGCCTACACGACCGCCTCGGGCCCGGTGCCCACGCCTTCGCCGTCACAGACGCCGCCGGCGGACGCCGTCGGCCCCGAGTGCGCCGCAAAGAGCGTCAGCATCCTGCAAGGCAGGACCTGTAAGCTCTTCTTCAGGGTCCACGACGATCAGAGCGCGGTGGTGACGAAGCATCTCGCCGTCACTACGAAGTCCGGCGTCGTGAAGATGGGCCGCTCGTGGGACTACCGCGCGAACGTCGACGGCTGGTGGTCGATCCGCTACACGTGCTCCCTGCCCCGGGGCACCTACCTCATCGTCGTCACCGGTGAGGACCTCGTCGGCAACCGCGCCAGCAAGGTGGGCAAGGCCACGCTGACGGTGAGGTAGGACGCCCTCAGGCGCTGACGCTGATGGCGCCGGCGGGGCACACCTGCAGGCATCTGCCGCAGCGGATGCAGGCGTCGGGGCTGAGCGCCGCGGCGCGGCCGGAGCTGCTCCAGTCGAAGACGCTGCGCGGACACACCTGCAGGCAGCGGCCGCAGGCAACGCAGGCCGACTGGTCCACGGCGACGCTCACGGAGCTCGAGGCGGAGGACGAGCCGGAGGACGACGCGCTCTGGGCGCTGCCTCCGCTGCCGCTGCCACCGTTCGTGCCGGTGCTCCCGGCCGCGTCGCCGCCGGAGGCGGCTGCGGCGGACGACGTGCCGCTTCCCGACTGGCCTTGGCCGCCGTCCGCCCAGCCGTCTTCGCGCAGGCGCGAGGAGGCGCCGCTCGCCACGTCTCGCCCCACGAGTCCCACGCCGGCGAGCAAAGCCACGCCGCCGACGGCGGCCGCGCCGGCGAGGAAGCGGCGCCGCGAGATGCGCTGCTCGCGCTCACGTCCGCGCTGGTCGTCAAGAGCCTCAAGCCGCCGCAGGGACGCCGCCGCGGCGTCGGCTTCGGCGGCGGCCCGATAGGCGGGCTTCTGGGCCGCCGCGGCCAGGGCGGCCACGGGCGCGGCCGGCTGCGGCGCCGCGCCGGCGG
>CAIOZS010000017.1 GCA_903862845.1 uncultured Thermoleophilia bacterium | reverse complement strand
CACGAAGCGCAGCGGCTGGTACTCGCGGCCGAGCGCCGCGCCCAGCGACTGGCCCCGCTGCCGCAGAGCCAGGTCCAGCGCGGCGCTCTCAAAGGCCCAGCGCCGGTAGAAGCGAAAGAACTCGAGCTGCGGCGGCCTGCCCGGGAACAGGTCCAGACCGCCGAGATGCCGGGAGAGCTCGTCGAACGTCCAGCTCCCGGCCAGCGGCAGCGCCGCAGGGTAGCCGTCGTGATCCTCCGCCGCGTAGGTCACGTCTTCCCCGCGGCCTTCGTGCCCGCCGCCGCGCAGCACCACGGTCGTGGTCACGCGCAGGAAGCCGCTGGACACGTCCAGCTCGGCGCGTTCCACCGTGTAGCCGTCGATCGTCAAAGGCAGCCCGGAGAGTCGAGCGTACGACGCGTCAGATTGCTTGCGTTGTGAAGTATCCATGGCGCCATGCTACCCGCGGCCGGGTGGATTCAAGCCCTCGCTTCAGACAGCCCACTCCTCGCAGACGACCTCCGCCTGCGGCAGCACGAGCTGCGTGGCGTGCTCCTGCTTGTCCGGCGGGTAGCCGTACTTGCGGAGCAAACGCTTGACCATGACCCGCATTTTCGCCCTCGCGCTCTCGCGCAGGCTCCAGTCGATGGTCGCGTTGCGCTTCACGGTCTCGACCAGCTCCTGCGCGATCCGCTTGAGCGTCGCGTCTCCCAGCACGGCGACCGCGCTGTCGTTCGTCTCGAGCGCGTCGTAGAAGGCGAGCTCGTCTTCGCTCAGGCCGAGCTCCTCCCCACGCTGGTGCGCCTCGCGGAGCTCCCTCGCGAGCCTGATGAGCTCCTCGATGACCTGGGCGGACGTGATCGCCCGGTTCTGGTACTGGATCACGGCGCTCTGCAGCATCTCCGAGAAGGCGCGCGACTCGACGAGGTTGCGGCGGAAGCGCACCTTGATCTCGTCCTTCAGCAGCTTCTGCAGCAACTCGACGGCAAGGTTGCGGCGCGGCATGTCGCGCACCTCGGCGAGAAAGCGGTCGTCGAGCACCGAGATGTCCGGGCGCTCGAGGCCGGCCACGGCGAAGATGTCAACGACCTCGTCGCTCGACACCGCGCGCGACACGATCTGCCTGACGGCGAGATCGAGCTCCTCATCGCTCTTCAGGCCCTCGACGGTCGTCTTCATGAGCGCCGCGCGCACCGTCTGGAAGAAGCCGACGTCGTCCCGGATCGCAATAGCCTCGGCGCTCGGCACTGCCAACGAGAACGCCTTGCCGAGCGCCGTCACGGCGTCCACGAAGCGCTGCTTGCCGTCGTCGAGGCCGAGGATGAGCTCAATGGCGTCGCCGATGAGGCGCAGCTTCTGCTCATGCGTGCCGCGGGCCCACGCGGCCGCGAACGCGAAGCCGTGCAACATGTCGCAGACGACCTCGTACTTCTCCTGCATCACGGCGATAGCTTGCGCCTGGTCGATCACCGGGTCGCCCTTGCCGCCGCCGTCGGTATAGTCGTGCAGCGCGCGCTTGAGCTGGTCGGCGATGCCGAGGTAGTCGACCACGAGGCCGCCCTGCTTGTCGCGGAACACGCGGTTCACGCGCGCGATGGCCTGCATGAGCCCATGACCGCGCATCGGCTTGTCCACGTACATCGTGGTGAGGCTGGGCGCATCGAAGCCGGTGAGCCACATGTCGCGGACGATGACCAGCCTGAGCTCGTCGTCGGGGTCCTTGAAACGGTGGGCCAACGCCTCGCGGCGCGGCTTGTTGCGGATGTGCTGCTGCCAACCGAGCTCGTCCGCCGCCGACCCGGTCATGACGACCTTGACGGCGCCGGCCTCGTCGTCGGCCGCGGCGCCTGCCTCTGCGCCGTGCCACGCCGGCCGCAGCTTCACGATCTCTTCGTAGAGGTCCACGCAGATGCGCCGGCTCATGCACACAACCATGCCTTTGGCCGGCGTCGCCGGGTTGCCGGCCTGACGCGCCTCGAAGTGCGTGACAAGGTCCTTGGCGACGAGCGCCAAGCGCCGGTCGGTGCCCACCATGGCCTCGACGCGCGCCCACGTGCTCTTGAGCTTCTCACGGCGCTGCACTTCTTCGTGCTCAGTGACCTCCATGAACTCCGCGTCGACCCTCGGCATGAGCTCTTCGGGCAGCTCGATCTTGGCCAGCCGCGACTCGTAGAAGATGCTCACCGTGGCGCCGTCCTCGACGGCACGCTGGATGTCGTAGGTGTCGATGCAGTCGCCGAACACGGCGCGGGTGTTCTTGTCGGTGAGCTCGATGGGCGTGCCGGTGAAGCCGATGAACGAGGCGTTCGGCAACGCGTCGCGCAGGTGTCGCGCGAAGCCGTCGATGAAGTCGTACTGGCTGCGGTGCGCCTCGTCGGCGATGACGATGACGTTCTCGCGGTCGCTCAGCAACGGGTGCACGTCGCCCTGCTCGTCGGGCATGAACTTCTGGATGGTGGTGAACACGACCCCGCCGGAGGCCACCCGGAGCCTGCGACGCAGGTCGTCGCGACTCTCGGCCTGCCCCGGCACCTGACGTAGCAGCTCGTGGCAGGCGGCAAAGATGCCGAAGAGCTGGTCGTCCAGGTCGTTGCGGTCGGTGAGCACGACGAGCGTGGGGTTCGCCATCTCGGGCTGCCTCACGAGCTTGCCGGCGTAGAAGGCCATGGAGAGGCTCTTGCCGCT
>CAIOZS010000016.1 GCA_903862845.1 uncultured Thermoleophilia bacterium | reverse complement strand
GTCCGCGTCCACCGCCAGCTTGACGGCGCTCAGCACCTCGGGCGCGCGCTGCACCTCGTCGAGGACGATCTCGCGACTCCCCTCCCACAATGCGGGGGCGAACGCGGCCGCCTGGCGGCGGACCTCGGGATCGTCGAACGAAAGGTAGTCCCAGGCGCTGCTCGGGGGACTCTCTCGTACGAGGGTGGTCTTGCCGGTCTGTCGCGCTCCCGTGACCACCACTACCGGGAACGCCTCCAGCAGGTCCTGATAGCGCCTGCCTATCCAGCGCTCATGGAAAGGCGCTGCAAGCTGTGATGCATCTTTCGTCATCGCCTGACGCTAGTAGCACAGCACGCACTCCCGTCGGGACTCATGGGGCGACCCGGCGACCGTGGGGCAAGCGGATCGGCCGTGACTCCGCCCTGACCACGTACGGGCCTTTCTCGCGGCGCGCGAGGGCGTCATCCAGTACGACGATGCACTTCGGGGGCCAGCCACTCGGAGGGGATGCCCTGCGGGTCGACGAGGTGGAGCCAAGCCAGGTCAGCCGGGTCCGGCACGTCGTATCCGCGCCGGCGACCTTCGCTCAGTTCGACGACGAGCGGCGAGACGGCGGAGATGGCGCGCCGCACGCGCCGCGGCGGCCGCGGCGGGGTAGTGCCGTGAGGGAAGATAAGAAGATTCGGCGGATCCTTGTCTTCCCCCGGCGAACGAGCCTGCGGACGGCCGCGGGCGAGGCGACAGTCAAGGAATCCTTGTCTTCCCTTCTCGTACTACCCCGCGCCGGAGCCGCCTGGGGCGCCGCGGCCGCGCACGCCTGAGCGAAGGGGACGGTCATGTGCGCCGAAAAGACGGGGCAGCCAGTCGCGCGCGCCGATTCGGTGCAGGTAGACCAGCGGCGAGGTGCTCAAGATGGCGTCAGCAACAGCCCCGCTCCAGATCGCGCAGTTCGTCTTCCAGAGGGAACACCCGGTAGCGGCCCAGGTTGAGCAGAAACTCGACGCGCGCCATGCCCGCCAGTTCGGCGGCGCGCCCCGACGAGAGGCGGCCGAGCTCGTACAACTTGACGGCCGCCAGCATCAGCACCTCGCGGGCGAAGGCTGCTTCGTCGGTCCTTTCGGCGAGCAAGACCTGCTCGGGCACGTTGATCGCGATCTGTCTGATCGTCATCGCGCACGCTCCTCACAGCTCCAACTGGAAGCGAATCGCTTCGAGGATCTCCTGACGCAAGTCCGCTTCAACCAGTTCACCCAGATCCTGTTCCAGCCGGCTTCTGTCAAGCGTGCGGATCTGGTAGCAGAGGGCGATCGAATCGACTTGCAGACCGGCCACCCGGTCGGCAGCAAGACTTCGTTTGGGTAGATGGAGCGCGCGGCGGACTTGCGAGAGGTCAGAGGAATCACATTGACCACGGGCAGTACCTGGTTGATGCGTGCCCGGCTGATGACCAGCACGGGGCGCTTCCCTGCCTGCTTTGAACCCGTGATCGGATCCAGGGACGCGAGGAAGACGTGCAACTGATGATTCACGGGGCTGGTTCCCACCACTGGGCGTCCGCCCCGGCGAAGGCGCCCATGGCTTCTCGCAGATCGTCTATGAAGAGAGCGTCATCGGCCGCTTGCTCCATCTGCGTGAGCTTGTCCGGCGTGCCGGGCGCCGGCAAGCGCTGCTTGAGGGTCTCCTCGACCAAGGCGAATTCCTCCAACGGCAGAATGACTCCCACCGGATTGCCCGCGGCATCCGTGATGAATTGGCGCCTCAGAAAAGTGCCAGCCATCCTTCACCTCCACTGATCAGCGAGCTCACTCGGCGATACGAGTGAATCATTTACATCTGCTGCGGTCTACGGTGGTCCCGGACGCATGGCGGCTGCGGCGCCGCCGGCTCACAGGGTGGACAGCCGGTTCGAGTATCGCACGCTTGTTCATCGCGGTCGATGTACCTGCCCGGGTCCGCACGCTCCCGCCCACGCCCTCGGTGGGCAGAGCACTGGGGGCCGCCGCGACTTCGCCGGTAGTCACAGCGTCAACGCATCGAGTCAAAGTGCGCGAGGGATCTCCCTGGCCGCGATGTCCCCGCGTCTGCCCTCCCGGCGCGCGCATCATGCGACTCCTCTGCTGACGGCGGCCATCGCGGTCGGCCTCCGGGCGGCTGTCAATACGCAGGGGCAGCCGCCCGGGGGCCGACCGGCGCGGGGCCGAGGTCGGCGCTCGGCGCGCGCGCTCAGAGGCGCAGCGTCACGTCACCGCAGTGGAAGCGCCTGATCTGGCGCTGGGGCAGCTCGACGAGCAGGGCGCCGCGCTCGTCGATGCCGGCGGCGCGGCCGGCCACCGGGCCTTCGCGGGTCTGCACGCTCACGCCTTTGCTGAGCAGGTAGTCGCGGCGGCGAAAGCCGTCGAGCGCGCCCTCGAACCCGTCGGCGACCGCCTCGGCGTAGTGC
>CAIOZS010000015.1 GCA_903862845.1 uncultured Thermoleophilia bacterium | reverse complement strand
GGGCGGGCGGGCGGCGCATGCGCCGCCGGCCGGCCCGGTGGTTCATCTGTGAGGGCGCTAAGCTGCCGCCCGGACCGCGGCCTCCTCGCCCGCCGCGGGCACAAGGGGCGACTAAGGCTTGGGGTCGGCCGCCGCCCACGCCTTCACGTCGAGGGCGACGTACACGAGGTTCGCGGGATCGGATGAGTCCACCCGCCCGCGGACCTCGACCCTGGCGCCCACGGGCACGTCGGCCAGCGTCGCGGTCTTGCAGCCCTTGGCGGTCACGATGCGCACGCTCGCACTTGGGTCGACGACGAGCGGCAGATCGCTGCCGCAGAACGACTTGACCGGCTTGTTCCCGTTCTTCACCTTCACCGTCAGCAGACGCGCGGCGCTGTCGACGGCGCTCACCGTCCCGGTGAGCTCGAACTTGAGCGCGCCCTTGCCTGCGCCGCCCTCATTGCCCGCAGCCGCCAGCGGCGCGACCGCAAGCGCCAGGGCGACCGCCAGAAAGAGCACGATCCATCTCTTCGCCATGTCCGCCTCCCATACCGGGGGTCACCGTCACGATGACTCCGTCCATTCCTATTAACGGCGTGGGGCGGCAAAACTTGATGCGCCGGCGGCGCGCGGCCTCGCCTGCTCCGGCTACGCCGGTGGCTCGTCCCCGGACCCCCAGGCCGACGCCGCCGCGGCGTCGGCCTCGCCGGCAGAGTCCCGCTCGCCAGCCGGAGTTGCTTGCCGTGCCAAAACGGATAGCATTACGCGCGGCACAGGGCGTGGCAGGCGAAAGGAGCCCGTGTGAGGCTCAGCCTCGTTCCCAAGGAGCACGACTACTTCCGGCTCTTCTCAGAACTGGCCGCCAATCTTGACGCGGCGGCGCAGCTTCTCCTGAAGTTCATGAACGACGGCGATCGCCGATCCATCGCCGCGGTGATCCTCGAACACGAGCACGTGGGCGACAAGATCGTCCACGACATTGTGCGGCGCCTCAACAAGTCGTTCATCACGCCCATCGACCGCGAGGACATCTACGACCTCGTGGCCACCGCCGACGAGATCCTCGACAGTATCGAGGAGGTCGCAGGAAAGGTTCTCATCTACCGCGTCGACGAGATCACGTCCTTCGCACGACGCCAGGCCGAGGTCATTGCCAAGGCCACGCCGATCCTCCGCGAGTGCATGGACAACCTCGAAAAGCCCAAGGGCCTCGACGAGCGCATCATCGCCCTCAACAGCCTCGAGAACGACGGCGACCGCATCGAGCGCGAGGCCCTCGCCAGCCTCTTCGAAGGCGACACCAAGTGCACCGACATCATCAAATGGAAAGACATCTACGAGACGCTCGAATGCGCCATCGACGAGTGCGAGCACGTAGCCAACGTCATCGAGAGCATCGTCCTGAAGCACAACTGACCTGAGCACAGGCCGTGGTCCTCCTCATCGCGATCGTCGCCCTGGGCCTCGTCTTCGACTACACCAACGGCTTCCACGACACCGCCAACGCGATCGCCACCTCGGTTTCGACGCGCGCGATCTCACCACGATTCGCCGTCATCATGGCCGCGGGGCTCAACCTGCTCGGCGCCCTCATCTACACCGGCGTCGCCAAGACCGTCGGCGAGGGCCTCGTCAATACGGGCCTGGTCACCCTTCCGCTCGTGCTGTCCGCGCTCGTCGGCGCCATCGTGTGGAACTTCACGACGTGGTACTTCGGTATCCCCTCGAGCTCGTCGCAGGCGCTCTTCGGGGGCCTCATCGGCGCCATGATCGCGAGCGCCGGACTTTCCGGTGTCATCTGGAGCGGCGTCGTCGACAAGATCATCATCCCGATGATCGGCTCGCCGTTCCTCGGATTCGTGGGGGCCTGGCTGCTCATGACCGGGCTCATCTGGCTGGTGCGCAAGCGGGCGCAAGGACCCGTGAACATGTGGTTCCGCCGCCTGCAGCCCATCTCGGCGGGGTTCATGGCGTTCTCGCACGGCGCCAACGACGCCCAGAAGACCATGGGCATCATCACCCTGGCGTTGTTCGCCAGCGGCAAGATCAGCACGTTCGAGGTCCCGTTGTGGGTCAAGGTTGCGTGCGCCCTCGCCATGGCCATCGGCACCTACTCGGGCGGCTGGCGCATCATCCACACGCTCGGCTCCAAGGTCATCAAGCTCGACCCCATCCACGGGTTCGCCGCCGAGACCGCTGCCGCCAGCGTGATCCAGCTCGCCACGCACTTCGGCTTTCCCGTCTCCACGACCCACACGATCACCGCGGCCATCATGGGCGTGGGTTCCACGCAGCGCCTCTCCGCCGTGCGCTGGGGCGTCGCCGGCAACATCATGACGGCGTGGGTGCTCACGCTACCGGCTGCCGGCCTGGTGGCCGCAGGCGTGTACCTGCTCGGCACCTGGATCTTCTGAGCGCGGCGCCCGGCGGCGCGAAGCACGCGCCGGCTTCACTTCGCGTGAGCCAGCGACTACCATGAGGGACTGCCACGATCCGCACACCGCGCGGCCGGGCGAAGGGCTGCGGCGACCGCCGCGGCAGCCTCGGCCGCATCTCCAAGGAGCGTCATGAAGATCCGCCTCATCGAGCCCGAACCCCCAGGGATGCACGTGTATGCCAAGGTCCTTCTGCCGCGCCTCGGCCTGCCCATCATCGCCGCGACCCTCAAGGCGCACGGCCACGACGTGCTCATCTACAACCCGCAGATGGCGCCCATCGACTGGGAGGACGTCAACGGCGCCGACCTCGTCGGCCTGTCGGGCACGACCTCCACGACGGAGGCCGCCTACGAGTGCGCCGACGGCCTCCGCACGCGCGGCATTCCCGTGATCATCGGCGGCTCGCACGTCACCTTCATGGCCGATGAAGCCCTCGGGCACGCGGACTATGTGGCCCGCGGCGAGGGCGGCGAGCAGATCATGCTGGAGCTCATCGAGGCCCTCCGTGGCAAGCGTGAGCTCCATGACATCGACGGCTTGTCGTTCCGCCGCGACGGCGTGGCCGTCCACAACCCGCTGCGCGAGCGCTGCACCGACCTCGACACCCTGCCGTTCCCCGACCTCCGGCTGCTGGTCGGCAGCGAGAAGCTCACGACGATGCCTATCATGACGAGCTGGGGCTGCCCCTTTGCCTGCAATTTCTGTTCGGTGACGGCGATGTTCGGGCGCAAATACCGCTTCCGCAGCGCCGAGAGCGTGGTGGCGGAGATCAAGGACAAGCGCCCGACGCGCATCTTCTTCTACGACGACAACATGGCCGCCGACCGGAAGCGTCTCAAGAAGCTCCTGCGGATGATGATCGACGAGGACCTCATCATCCCCTGGTCGGCGCAAGTGCGCACCGACGTGGTCCGCGACCGCGAGCTGCTCGCGCTCATGCAGAAGTCGGGCTGCGAGCTCGTCTACCTCGGCCTCGAGTCGGTCAACCAGGCAACGCTCGACGGCTACGAGAAGGCGCAGACGGTCGACGACATCGTCGAAGGCATCCGCCTGCTGCACGAGTACGGCATCCGCAGCCACGGCATGTTCGTGCTGGGCGCCGACACCGACAGCGTGCAGACGGTGCGCGACACCGTGGACTTCGCCATCAAGAACCGCATCGACACCGTGATGCTCAACATCCTCACGCCGCTACCCGGCACGCCGCAGTTCGAGGATCTCGACGCCGCGGGACGCATCTTCGACAAGCGCTGGCACCTCTACGATGCCCACCACGTCGTGTTCGAGCCCAAGCTCATGACCCCGTACGAGCTGCAGATGGAAGACCTGCGCGGCTACATGCGCTTCTACTCGCTGCGTACCTGGCTGCGCTACATCTTCGCCCTCAAGTTCACCAAGCAGCTCCTGTTCCACTGGTGGGGCATGGTGATCATCCACAACTGGCGCAAGGACGAGCGCAACAAGGCCTTCATCAAGGCGCTCAAGCGCATGTGGCCGCGGCCCACACCGCCGGGCACCGTGAGGGGCGTCAGCGGCGGCGGGTTCAGGAAGTCGTGACCCGCCACGGACGCACGACCAGGGCATGGCACCCCGAGCGCGAAGGCCGCTACCGGCGTGGCCGCGGCCACGAGAACCGGTGATTGTGGTGCCCGCGGGGAGTTGTCAGGAGAGACGGCGGGTGTTAGGGTCTCATACTTGAGTTCGGTGAGCGCGTCTCCCCCTCGTGGGAGGCTCGGCAGACCCAGAGCGACACACTCAGGGCTCACCTCGACGAGGGCGTGTCTGCCCCGGTGGCGCGTCCAAAAGGAGGCGATGCAGTGAACAGCAAACGGCGAATCGCAGTCCTCTCTCTCCTTCTCGGCACCCTCCTCTTCTCCTTCGTTCTCTCCACCCAGGCTTTCGCCTCCCCCGTTGCAGACAAGAAAGCACGGCTGCGCGAGGTCCAGGCCAGGCTGCAGAGCGTGTATCACGAAGCCGATCTGGCGGTCGAGAAATACAACCAGGCCACGAGCCAGCTCACCACGGTGCAACAGCAGGTCACGCAGAACGAGCATCTTCTCAAGGTCGCCGAGTACAACCTCGCGGTCGCCAACAGGCAACTGCAGTCACGCGCTCAGGACATCTACAAGACGCGCGACGTAGGCATCGTCGACGTCCTGTTCTCGTCCAACAGCTTCGACGATCTCATCACCCAGATGAACATGATGGAGCGCCTCGGCAACAGCGACGTCGACACGGTGCGCTCCATCACCGCCTACCAGCGGGACATCAAGAACCGGCGCGTCAAGCTCGAGGCCGACAAGCAGGCCGCGGCCAGGCTCGTCACCGAGCGCGCCGCGCAGAAGGGCGAGGTCCTCGCCGTGCAGGGCCGCCTCGAGCGGATGACGGCCGGCATCAAGAACGATATCCAGCAGCTTGAAGCTCAGCAGGCCGCCGCCGCCCGCGCCGCGGCTCAGGCGGCCGCCCAAGCCTCCGGCGGCGGCACCAGCACTGGCGGCGGTGGCGGAGGCGGCTCCGTCCCCGACCCCGGCGGCTCGGGCAACTCCGCCGTGGTCGCCATCGCCCAGCGCTATCTCGGCGTGCCCTACGTGTACGGCGGTGCCAGCCCGAGCGGCTTCGACTGCTCCGGTCTCGCCATGTACTGTTACGCACAGGTGGGCGTCAGCCTGTCGCACGGCGCCACCGACCAGCAGCACGCGAGCACCCCGGTGCCGATCAGCGCGCTGCAGCCCGGCGATCTCGTGTTCTTCGGCAACGCCAGCTACAGCTATCACGTCGGCATCTACGTCGGCGGCGGCAGCATGATCAACGCCCCGCACACGGGCGCCGTGGTGAGCTACGGCTCCATCGGCGGCGCCTGGATCGGCGGCAGGTTCTAGTTCGCATGCGAGCCCTGGGGGCGGTTTCCCGCGTAGGGAACCGCCCCCAGGGCTCGAATACTGTCATCACCCGTACTCCAACGTCGGCGACCGCGCGTCCCCCCCGGCAGCGCGCGCGAAAGGACCCCATAGAGTGAAGCGGACGAAACGCACATGGGGGGCTGCGCTCGCCCTCGTCCTCGCGCTCTGCGTCCTGTCGCTGGCCGTCGCCGGCGCTGCCGGCGCCTCGCCCATCTCCGCCAAGAAGGCCCGCCTCAAATCCATCCAGTCCAGGCTGCAGGTGGTCTACACGCAGGCCGAGATCGCTGCCGAGAAATACAACCAGGCCACCGGCCAGCTCGACACCGTGAAGCAGCAGATCACGCAGAATCAGCACTTGTTGAACGTGGCCAGGCACAATCTCCTGGTCGCCAACGACCAGATGAAGGTCCGCGCGCTCAACCTCTACAAGTCGCGGGACGTCGGCATCCTCGACGTTCTCTTCCAGGCCAACAGCTTCGACGAGCTGGTCACTCAGCTCGATATGATGAACCGCATCGGTAACAGCGACGTGGACACGGTCAAAGCCATCGCCGCCTACCGCCGCGACATCAACGACCGGCGCGTCAAGCTCGAGGCCGATGAGAAGGCGGCCACCACGCTCGTCGCCGAGCGCAGCGCGGAGAAGAACCAGGTCCTGGGCCTCGAGGCGAAGTACGAGAAGATGACCAAGGGCCTCAAGGCCGCGATCAAGCAGATGCAGGCACAGGCGGCCTTGCGCGCCAAGCTCGCGCTGCAGGGCTACACCGGAGCTGTGCCCAGGGTCGATCCCAACAGCCCCGGCCATCCCGAGATCGTTGCCATCGCGCAGCGCTACCTGGGCGTACCGTACGTCTGGGGCGGCGCCAGCCCGAGCGGCTTCGACTGCTCCGGCCTCGCGATGTACTGCTACGCGCAGATCGGCATCCAGATGTCGCACGGCGCCACCGATCAGCAGCGTGCCAGCATCCCGGTCCCCTTCGGCGACCTGCGCCCCGGCGACCTCGTCTTCTTCGGCAACGCAAGCTTCAGCCACCACGTCGCGATCTTCGTCGGGGGCACGACCATCATCGAGGCGCCCTATACCGGCGCCGTGGTCAGCTACGGCACCTACGCCGGCCGCGATGCCTGGATCGGCGGCAGGTTCTAGCCGCTCCGCATGCGCAACGCCGGCACGCACCCTCGCCCGGGGGTAAGGTAATGTCATCATCTGCCGAAGTAGATGGCGAAGAGGCAACGGACCATGGGGATGCCACGTGAAACCCATAGATGATCTGCTCATCGAGATGATGACGCGCAACGCGTCCGACCTGCATATCAAGGCCGGGAGCCCGCCGGTGATCCGCGTCGACGGCGAGCTGCTCCTCATGGACGAGCCGCCGCTCACCCCCGAGGACACCAAGGACGTCGCGGCGTCGATCATGACCGACAAACAGATCCGGCGCTTCAGCGAGCACAACGAGATCGACTTCGCCTACTCGGCGCCCAATCTCGGCCGCTTCCGCGTCAACGTCTTCCGCCAGCGCGGCAGCATCAGTGTGGCCATGAGGCAGGTCACGACCAAGATTCCTTCGTTCGAAGAGCTTCACCTGCCGGAGATCATCAAGCGCATCGCCCTGGAGCCGCGCGGCCTCGTGCTCGTCACCGGCACCACGGGCTCGGGCAAGACCACCACCCTGGCGGCGATGATCGACCATATCAACAGCACGATACGCCGGCACATCGTGACCATCGAGGACCCGATCGAGGTGCTCCACAAAGACAAGCGCTCGATCATCAACCAGCGCGAGATCGGCCTCGACACCGACTCCTACATCTCGGCCCTCAAGTACGTGCTCCGCCAGGACCCCGACGACATCCTCATCGGCGAGATGCGCGACATCGAGACGGTGTCCGCGGCGCTCACCGCGGCGCAGACGGGTCACTTCGTGATGAGCACCCTGCACACCATCGACGCCACCGAGACAATCAACCGGATCATCGACTTCTTCCCGCTCCACCAGCAGAAACAGGTGCGCATCATGCTCGCCGGCACCCTCAAGGCGATCGTGTCCCAGCGCCTGCTCACGCGCGCCGATGGGGCGGGCCGCGTCCCCGCCATCGAGATCATGATCACCACGAACCGCATCCGCGATTTCATCCTGAACCAGGATCAGGCCATGCTGATCGGCGACGCCATCAAGGAAGGCGATTTCTACGGCATGCAGACCTTCGACCAGGCGCTGCTCAAGCTGTACGAGGAAGGCCTCATCACGCTCAGTGACGCTGCCCAGATGGCGAGCAACCCGCACGACTTCAAGCTTCTCGTGCAGCAGCAGGGACACGACGTGAGCTTGATGACCTTCTAGGGGCGCGGCGCGCAAGGCCGGCGCGGGCGTGCCCGCGATCTTGCCGCCGACCCTAGCTCAGGACCCTGCGGCCCTCGAGATGCAGGTCGACCTTGCGCTTGATGCGCTGCAACGCATTGTCGACGGTCTTGCAGTCGCAGCCGAGCGCGTTGGCGATGCGCTCGTAGCTGAGTCCCTGCAGATACAAGCGCAGCACGCGGCCTTCGAGATCGGACAGCATGTGCGTGAGGCATCCCGTGAGGCTGTCGACCTCTTCCGAGCTGATCACCTGGTTGACCGGGTCATGCGTGCTCGGCCCGGGCAACACGTCTCCGAGTGAGCAGTCGCTGTCATCGGAGGAGTCATTGGGCGACTGGCTGAACGACAGATAGCCGTTGAGCGGCACGTGCTTCTGGCGAGTGGCCGTCTTGATGGCTGTGATGATCTGCCGGGTGATGCAGAGCTCCGCAAAACTGCGGAACGAGGCCAAGCGGTCGTCGCGATAGTCACGAACCGCCTTGTAGAGGCCCAGCATGCCCTCCTGGATCAGATCCTCGGCGTCGCCGCCGGCCAGGAAGTACGAGCTCGCCTTGAGGCGCACGAACTGGTGGTAGCGCAGCATGAGCGCGTCGAGCGCCGCCTGGCTCCCGCGGCGATACGCCTGGACGAGCGCGAAGTCGGCACTCTCACCGAAGGGTTGAGGGTTGTGAGACGATCCCGCACTGCGACTGTGGCTGGCTTGGCGCGCCATTCCGGGTCCCCACCTCTGCTGGTTTGCCCCTGCAAAACCCGGAGGCTAGAGACCTCCGAGCATTCACTGCGGCCTGTTGCGCATCTCCTCCAGCTTTCGCAAAGTCTCAGGGTCAACTTTATCCTCAAGCCGCGACAGCATTCTAGTTGAGTCTCGGGCAGAGTCAAGAGCCTGCCCGCTGTCTCCCCCGAGGAGCTCGGCGCCCAGCTCCTGCGGGGTCATGCGGCTCACGCCGGCGCGCGTCGCAGTCCGCTGGACCTCCTGATCGGCCGACACCACGACCACGGCGATGTCGGCGGCCTGCTCCGCGATGCGGCGCGCGATCAACGTGTCGGCGGTGAAGCGTCCGCCGGCGAAGCAGACCTCGACCGGCGCGCCGCGGATCGGCACGCAGCTGGTGCTTTGCGGGCCGTGCCCGTCGAAGACCAGCACGGCCTTCGCCCCGCGCACCGCCGCGAAGCTCGCGAGCCTGTCGGCGAGCCAGTCGCGGCGCGCGAAGATCTCCTCCTTGCCGGCGCCGCGAAAGAGCGCATGAAGGACGTTGTAGCCGTCGACGATGTACACCGTGAGCGTCACGCGCCGCCTCGCGGGCGATTCGCGGGGGCGCCGCGGCCCGTGGGGTTATCGGCCGCGGCCCGCTGTCGCCGGGCCTCGAAGAGGAAGAGCGCCGCCGCAACGCTCACGTTGAGGCTCTCGACGGGCGCCTCCATGGGGATCGCGGCCAGGGCATCGCAGGTGCGCGCCACGAGCGGCCGCAGGCCACGACCCTCGGCGCCGAAGACCAGAACGAGGCGGCCGGTGAGGTCGAGGTCGAGGTAGGAGGACGCGGCCCCGCCGGCCGCCCCGTAGACCCACGAGCCGGCGTTCTTCGCCGCCTTGAGAAAGCCCACGACGTTGGTCACCTGGGCGACCGGGAGATGTTCGATGGTCCCTGCCGACGCCTTGACGGCGGCCGGGGTCACCGAGGCGGAGCGGTGCTTCGGCACCACGAGGCCGCCCGCTCCGGCCGCCAGGGCGCTGCGCGCCGCGGCGCCGAGGTTGCGCGGGTCGCTCACTTCGTCGAGCACGACCACGATCTCGGCGCCCAGCACCACGTCGGCCGTCGCGTAGGCGAAGCTGTCGACCTGCAGCGCGGCGCCCTGGTGGTCGCGGCTGCCCGTGAGCTCGTCGAGAGCGTGCGCATCCGCGGTCTCCACGGCAAGGCCCGGCGGGATTGCCGGCCGCAGCGCTTTGAGGGCCGGCGGGGTCGCGACGAGCCTGTAGGCTCGCCGCCGGGCCCCGGCCGCCAGCGCGAGCTGCACCACGTTGCGTCCGTAGATCCAGTCCACGGCGCTACCTGACGCCCGCCGCCGAGGCGCTGACGAGGGCGCTCGTCTTCACCTGAACCCGCCGGCTCACGACTTTCTCACGACCTGCGTGCCCTGCGGCGTGTCGCGCACCTCGAAGCCGGCCTCCTGCATCTCGGCGCGCAGCCGGTCGGCGTCGGACCATTGCTTCTGCGCGCGGAAATGGTCGCGCAACAGGCATGCGTAGGTGGCGTCGGCGCAGCCCAGACGGTCGGCGTACACGAGCGCAACGTCGTCCCAGCGGCCGTCCCCCGCGAGACGGGCGGCAGGCAGCAGGGCGACGTCGCCGGTCACGCAGGCCAGCGCCTCGTCGCCGGCGACGGTGCCCGCCGCGGTGATCGCCGCAGCCGCGGACGGTGCGGGGATCAGCAGGAGACCGAGCGACTCCCTAAGCACATCGTAGACCGTCTGCAGCGCCTCAGCGTCGAGCGGCGCCTCGCCGTGGTCGACCTCGGAGAGGTAACGGTAGGTCTCGCCGACCAGCGCGAAGAGCTCGCCCACGGCGCCGGCGGTATTGAGATCGTCGTCCATGTGCTCCGCAAACGTGAGGCGCGCGGCCTCGGCGCGAAGGGTCAGGTCGGGGCACGCGCCGCGCCGCGCCGCCCTGGCCGCGTGGGCGACGCGAAAGTCGATGTCGCCGAGCGCGTCGCGCAAGCGGCCGTGCGCAGCCTTCGCCTCTTCCAGCTTCTCGGCCGAGAACTCGAGAGGGCTGCGATAGTGCGTCGTGAGGAAATACGTGAGCAGCACGGCGGGCTCGTAGCGGTCGAGCACCTCACGCAGCAGGAAGATGTTGCCCACGCTCTTGGCCATCTTCTGGCCCTCGCTGCGGATCATGCCGTTGTGCATCCAGACCCTGGCGAAGGGCAGGCCGGCGGCCTCACTCTGCGCGATCTCGTTCTCGTGGTGCGGGAAGATGAGGTCGCGCCCGCCGCCGTGCACGTCGAAGCCGGCCCCGAGGTAGCGCAGGCCCATGGCCGAGCACTCGATGTGCCAGCCGGGCCGGCCCCTGCCCCAAGGACTCTCCCAGGCAGGCTCGCCCGGCTTGGCGGCCTTCCAGACGGCGAAGTCGAGCGGGTCGGCCTTGCCGGGCTCGGCGTCTACGCGCACGCCCTCCTCGAGCTCGTCGATGCGCTGCTTGCTGAGCTTGCCGTACCCGTCAAAGCTGCGCACGCGGAAGTACACGCTGCCGTGCGCCGGATAGGCGTGGCCGCCGGAGATGAGCTGACACACGAGGTCGATGATCTCGGGGATCGTCTCGGTGGCCCTGGGCTCCACGTCCGGACGCGGAATGCCGAGCCGGTCGGTGTCGGCGAGGTAGGCGGCAGTGTACTCCTCGGCGATCTCCGTGGACTCGCGGCCTGCGGCCTTCGCCTTGGCGATGATCTTGTCGTCGACGTCGGTGATGTTGGTGACCAGCGTCACGTCCAGGCCGCGGTGACGCAGCCACGAGCGCAGCACGGCGAAGGTCACGTAGGGGCGGGCATTGCCGACGTGGACCAGGTTGTACACCGTGGGACCGCAGCAATAGATGCCCGCCTTGCCGGCGTCGCGCGGCTCGAACGGCTCCTTCTGGCGCGTGAGTGAGTTGAAGAGGCGGATCAAGGCGTGTCTCCCGGTGTCGTCGTGGGGACGCCGGCGAGGCTGCCGGCGAGAACGTCGTCCAGTCGTCCCAGAGTGTCGCCGCGCTCCAAGGCGGCAAGCACGTACGGCAGCACGGGGCCGTGTTCGGCGCCGGTGAGAGCGATGCGCAGCGGCATCAGCAGGTCGCGGGCGCCGATGCCGCGCTCTTTGCCCCAGGCACGATACGCAGCGATGAGGTCGTTGGCGGCGGCGGGGTCGAGCCATGCTGCGGCGGCGGCCCGCTGCTCGCGGAACCAGGTGAGCTGCGCGGCGGCCGGCGCCGCCGTGAGGGCCGCCGGCAGAGCCGGCGGCTGAAGCACGGCGGCGGCCAGCGCCGCCGCCTGCCCGTAGGCCACGAGCGACGACTGGAAGGCGGCCGCCAGCGCCGCCGCCGCCGGCGGCGGCGTCCCGGCCGGCAGCCGCTCGGCGAACAGGCGCTCGTGGACCTCCGCAGGGAGCGCCATGATGTGCTCGTGGTCGAGCCAGTCGAGCTTCGCCTGATCGAACATCACCGGGCTCAGAGAGAGTCTCTCGATCTCGAAGTCGGCGACCAGGCGATCCATGCCGAGCACTTCGTCGTCGCCGTGCGACCAGCTCAGCAGGGCGAGGTAGTTGACGATCGCCTGGGGCAGATAGCCCCTCTCACGGTAGTCGCCGACCGCCGCGGCGCCATGGCGCTTGCTGAGCTTTGCGCCGTCGGTCCCGAGCACCATCGAATGGTGCGCGAAACCGGGCACGGGCGCGCCCAGCGCCCGAAACAGCAGCACCTGGCGAGCGGTGTTGGTGAGATGATCGTCACCGCGGATGACGTGGGTGATGCCCATGTCGCGATCGTCGACGACGGTCGCGAAGTTGTAGCCGGCGACGCCGTCGGAGCGCACGATGATGAAGTCGCCGACGGCGTCCGCGCCGACGACGACGGGACCACGGATGAGATCGTCGACGACGATGTCGCCGCGCGGGATGCGGAAGCGCAGCGCCGCCGCCTCGCCGCCGGCGAGGCGGCGCTCCACCTCGCGCGGCGCCAGCCCGAGGCAGCGGCCGTCGTACCGCGGCGCGCGGCCTGCGGCGAGCGCCGCCGCGCGGAGCTCCACGAGGCGCTCCTGCGGGCAGAAGCAGGGGTAGGCAAGGCCGCCGACGAGCAGCTCATCGGCGGCGGCCCGATAGCCATCGAGCCTTTCGCGCTGCCGGTACGGCGCGCACGGCCCGCCCACGTCGGGGCCCTCGTCCCAGTCGAGGCCCAGCCAGCGCAGGTCGGCGAGGATGGCGCCCTCGTGCCGGTCCTGCGAGCGCGCCGCGTCCGTGTCGTCGATGCGCAGCACGAAGTCGCCGCCCGCGTGACGGGCGCACAGGAAGTTGAACAGCGCGGTACGCGCCGAGCCGATGTGCAGCGTGCCCGTCGGGCTCGGCGCGAAACGGACTCTTACCCTCGACTCAAGGTTGATGGTTGCTCCCTGGAGGCCATGGATTCCCCTGCAAATCGGCTCCAGTCTATCATCTGGTCGCGAACCCCGGCTCGCAAACGCGCCCGGAGGCGCGAGCGCGCCCGAGAGCACTTGTTCGCCCCGCCTGCGTTCGCTAGAGTCGCCGGGATGTGCCCGCACCGCGACGATCTGTGTCAGCCACCCGCCCGCGAAGGTGACGGCGTCTCCCGCCGGCCACGGGGACGCCGTCCTGGGGGCGGCTCGTGAGCCTCGACCAGCGGGAAGCCCCGTATCTCGATGCCGTCCTGCGCTACCGCGAGACGGGTTACACGCCGTTTCACACGCCCGGGCACAAGCTCGGCAAGGGCGCTCCCGAGGCGCTTCGCGAGCTTCTCGGCGACCCGTTCCTGCAGGCCGACGTCGCGATGGCCGGCGGCGTGGAAGACACGCGCGAGTCCACGCACCTCATCCGCCTTGCGGAGGACTACGCCGCCGAGGCCTGGGGGTCAGACCGCTGCTGGTTCCTCGTCAACGGCTCCACGAGCGGGATCCACGCGCTGGTGCTCACCCTGTGCGGCCCCGGAGACGAGGTCATCATCCCGCGCAACGCCCACAAGTCCATGCTCGCCGGCCTCATCTTCTCCGGTGCCGTGCCCGTCTACCTGGAACCGCAGGTCGACCCGCTCTGGGGCATCCCGCTCACAGTGAGCGCCGAGGCCGCGCAGCGGGCCCTCGGCGACCACCCGGCGGCCAAGGCGATCTTCGTCACCTCGCCCACCTACAACGGCCTCGGCAGCGACCTCGCCGCCGTGGCCGCCGCCGCGCACGCCGCGGGGGTGCCCTTCGTCACCGACCAGGCCTGGGGGCCCCACCTGCGCTTCTGCCCCGAGCTGCCCGTGGACGCGATGGCGGCGGGCGCCGACGCCGCCGTGGTCAGCACGCACAAGCTCATCAGCGGCATCACCCAGACCTCGGTGCTCATGGCGCGCGCGCAGAGGATCAACCTCGCGCGCCTCGACAGCATGGTGGCCATGACGCAGAGCACGAGCCCGCAGGTGCTCATGTACGCGAGCATCGACGCCGCCCGCCGGCAGATGGCGACGCGCGGCGCGGAGCTTTGGCGCGGCGCCATCGAACAGGCGCGCTGGGCGCGCGACGAGCTCAACAAGCTGCCCGGAATACGCTGCCTGGGCGAGGAGGCTCTCGCGCGCCGGGGCGTGTCGTCCTTTGACCCTACGAGGCTCACGATCTCGAGCTGCGACCGGGGTCACAGCGGCTACGAGCTCGAGACGGTGCTGCGCGACGACTACCGCATCGCCGTCGAGGCGGCCGATCCTCTCAACATCGTGCTCAACGTCACCTACGGCGATGCGCACGCCGACCTCGAAAAGCTTGTGGCCGCGTTGCGCGACTACGCCGGCCGGCGCGCCGGGCAGGCCGGTGGCAGCGGCTCCGCCGCCTGTACCGGCCTGCTCGCCCGCACCCCGGCGTTCACGCGCCAGGTGCTCTCGCCGCGAGAGGCGTTCTTCGCGCCCTCCGTGGCGCTGCCGCTGGCGGCGTGCACGGCTCGCGTGAGCGCCGAGATGGTCACGCCGTACCCGCCCGGCATCCCCGTCCTGGGCCCGGGCGAGGCGGTCTCCGACGAGATCGTCGCCTATCTGCAAGAGGGCGCGAGGGCCGGGCTCAAGGTGCACGGCCCCGAGGACCGCACGCTGCGCACGCTGCGCGTCGTGGCGTGAACCGCCCGGCGATGGTCCCAAGGAGTGGTCGCCAGGCGCGCGAGCTCAGTTCGCGCAGCTCAATCCGAGGAGGCACCGTGTGCGGTTTCCGTAAGTACGTGGCTCTCTTGCTGGTGCTGGCCGGCCTGGCACTCACGGTCGCCGGCTGCAGCGGCAGCGGCTCCATCGGCGGCTCGTCCGGCGGAGGAACGACCACCTACGCAAACGACAAGTACGGCTTCACCCTGACCCACGACAAGCAGTTCAGCGAGGGAAAGCCGGTCGAGAGCGCCAGCGCCGGCGGCAGCTCCGTGTTCGACGTCGTCTTCGCCGACAAACAGGGGACGGTCATCTCGGACCGCTACGTCGACGCCATCCAGGTCTCGGTCTACGAGCTGGCACGTGAGGTCACGCCCACCGAGGTGCCCAAGCTGAAGGCGGAGGTCCAGGGCGTCGTCGACCAGCTCCTCGCTCAGGCGACGTCCTCCGCCTCCTCGGCCGAGGTCGTCCAGCCGCTCCAGAAGGTGACCGTCAACGGAGTCCCCGGATTCAGCTTCACGTACACCTACGCTGAGGGCGGCACCGCGCTGACCGCGGTCACGTACTTCCTGTTCAAAGGCAAGTACGAGTACGAGATCACGGCGCAGACGACGTCCGACAAATGGGAGGCCCTCAAGGGCAAGCTCGAGGGGGCCGTGCAGAGCTTCACGGCGAAGTAGGATCCGCAGGCGCGGGCCACGCCCCCCGGGTTCACGCGCCCGCGGACGATCGGGCGGCGCGAAAGGCCCGGCCGCAATCGCCAACCTGGCTGCCCTGTCTGATCGAGGCGCGGACGGTCAGGTGCCGCCGATGGCCATGCCGTCGATGACCACCGAGGGCGTGAGGATGCTGCCGCCGGGCACCCAGCGGGCGTCGTCGCCGAGGGCGCGCACGTTGGTGAGCATGCTGATGATGTCGCCGGCGAGCGTGACCTCTCGCACCGGGGTGGTGAGCTTGCCGCCCTCGATGAGAATACCGCTGATGCCCACCGAGAACTCGCCGGAGATGGGATTGGCGCCCGAGTGCACGCCGACCGCGTCGGTGACGAGGACGCCGCGCTCCAGGCCGGCGATGAGCTCGGCGAGCGGCGTCACGGGGCCGCTCACCACGAGGTTGGTGGGATGCACTCCGGGCAGGCCCGAGTAGGAGCCGCGCAGGCCGTTGCCGGTGGAGCCGCGGCCCGCCTTGCGCCCCGTGTACGTGTCGTAGAGGAAGCCCTGCAGCACGCCGCCGCCGATGAGCGGCGTGCGCCGGCAGGGCGTGCCTTCGCCGTCGAACGGCGCACTGTCGAGGCCGTCCGCCAGGGTGCCGTCGTCGACCAGCTCAAGGATCTCGCCGGCCACCTGCTGCCCTTCACGGCCGGCGAACAGCGAGCGGCCCTTCTGTACGGCGTCGGCGGTCAGCGCCGCGCTGAGCACGCCGAAGAACGCAGCCGACACGAAGGGGTCGAGCACGACCGGCGCGTTCATCGAAGGGCATTTGCGCGCGCCGAGCAGCCGGCAGGCTCTCTCGGCGGCCTCACGCCCGCAGGCGGCCGGGTCCAGCTCTTCGAGCGCCCGGCCCACGGTGTACGAGTAGCCCGTCTCGACCTGGCCGTCTTCTTCGGCCAGCACGTAGGCGAAGGCGTAGCACTGGTTGGCGCGGTAGCTGCCGCGCACCCCGGAGCTGCTGGCGATGAACACCTCTGCCTCGCCGTCCGCGTACATCGTGTCTTCCACGCTCTTGACGCGCGGGTCGGCGGCCAGGGCGACGGCTTCGACCGACATCGCCAGCTCGATGCGGCGCTCGTCGGTGGCCCGCGTGAGGCGCTCGTCGAAGGGGTGCACGTCGGCCGGCGCGCCGCCCGGCTCGGGGACTGCGGCGAAATCGTCCGGGTCGCTGACCGCGGCGTGGTCGACGGCGCGCTGCACGACTGCGTCGAGCGCGCCGTCGCTGAGGTCCGACGTATAGGCGTGGCCGACGGCTCCGCTTGCGAACACCCGCACGCCGAGACCCCGGCGCTGGGCGGCGGTGAGCTGCTCGACCTCCTGCCGGTAGACCTTGATGCGCCGCGAGGTCGAGCGCTCGGCGTAGACCTCGACGTCTGGCGCGCCTCTGGCGTGCGCCCGCTCGAGCACGGCGTCGAGGATGTCAAACATCAGCCCGTGCCTCCCACCGTCATCTCGGCGATGCGCAGGGTGGCCTGGCCGGTCCCGACCGGCACGCCCTGGCCGTCCTTGCCGCAGACGCCGGTCTTCACATCGAAGTCGGCGGCGATCATGTCGATGCGCATGAGGATGTCGATCCCGTTGCCGACGAGCGTGGCGCCGCGCAGCGGCGCCGTGATGCGCCCGTTCTCGATGAGATAGCCCTCGGCGACGCCGAAGACGAAGCTGCCGCTGGCCGGCTCGACCTGTCCGCCGGCCAGGCTCTTGGCGTAGAAGCCGCGCGGCGTCGCCGCGATGATGTCGTCGGCGGTGGCGTCGCCCGGAGCGATGTACGTGGTTGTCATCCGCGGGATGGGCACGTGGCGGAACGACTGGCGGCGGCCGTTGCCCGTGGGCGCCGCCCCGGCCTCGCGCGCCCGCAGCCGGTCGTACAGATAGCCGGTGAGCCGCCCGCCCTCGATGACGAGCGTCTTCTGCGTGGGCACGCCTTCGTCGTCGAACGCCTGAGATCCCCAGCCGTTGGGCAGCGAGCCGTCGTCGTAGGCGCTCACGATGGGCGCCGCCACGACTTCGCCCATCTTGCCCGCATAGATGCTTGCGTCCTTGGCGACGGCGTCGGCCTCGAGGCCGTGGCCGCAGGCCTCGTGGAACAGCGTACCGCCAAACCCGTTGGCCATGACCACGGGCATGTCGCCCACCGGCGCCGGCCGGGAGTCGAGCATGGTCAGCGCCTTCTCGGCGGCCGTGAGTGCCACGGCGCGCGCCGTGGCCTCGTCGACGAGCTCGAACCCCGCGCTGCCGCCGACGGTCTCATGGCCCGTCTGGATGACGTCGCCGCGGCGCGCCACGACCTGCACCGAGAAACGCGTGCGGGTGCGGTCGTCGTACACGAGGTCGCCGAGCGAGTTGGCGATGAGGACCTTCTGGCGCGTGTCGCCGTAGCCGACGATGGCCTGCGCGACCTCGGCGCCGGCGGCTCGCGCGGCCTCGTTGCCGGCGCGCACCAGCTCGGCCTTGCGCGCGATGGCAACGGTCTGCGGCGGGACCCTGACGGCGTGACGGTCGGGGGCGCTGCGCACCAGGCCGAGATCGACGACGGCGGAGGCGCCGGCGCCGGCGCGCACCGCCGCGGCGACGGCGTCGGCGGCGGCGGTCAGGCCGGCCTCGTCCAGCACGTCACTGTACGCGTAGTAGGTGTGCTCGCCCGAGAGCAGGCGCACGGCGGCGCCGATCTCGTGGCCCCCACTGGTCTGCTCGATGCGCCCATCCTCGAGGCGCAGGCCCAGAGTGTCGCGGTCCTCCACGAAGACCTCGGCGAAGTCGCCGCCGCGGCGCAAGGCGCGCGCCAGGGTGGCGCGCAGCAGCCCCGCGTCGAACGCGGCGATGTCCATCAGGCGGCGCTCGCGAAGCCGCGGCGCACGTCGGTCGCGGCACTGCGCAGTTCGGCGGCTCCCGGGTCGCCGGCGCTCAGCAACTGCTCGCCGCCGTCTTCCAGGCCGAGCTGCACCGCAGCAAGGGCCTCCGCCGCGCGCTTGCGGCGCACGTACACCGCGGCCCCGGCAAGGCCGATCACGGCGAGGACGATGAGGGCCGCGCGAAGCTTCACTGCCCCTCCTCTGCGGCGAAGGCGTCGCCCAGACACGTGCGCAGGTCGAACAGAAGCAGCCCCACGGCCGGTCGCGGCCCCGTGACGGCGGCGATGCGCCGTCCGCGCGCCGCGAGCATCGCCACGGTGCCGCCCGCGTCCCGCACGACCACGTAGTCGAGCGGGCTCTCCGCGAGGACCGCGGCGCGTGCGGCCGCCGCCCCCCACAGCCGGCGGGTGGTGGTGGCCAGGTCGGCGGCCACCGCGCCCGGACCGGCGGCGATGACGTCGCCTTCAGGGCCCAGCACGGCCACGCCCTGAATATCGGCGGAAACATTCAGAAGATCGCGGATGGCCTCGTCGATGGTCACTGGTCCCTCCCTGCGGGTGCGAACGACGCTACTCTATCACCGCCCGGCGGCGGCGGGCCGTCCCCCGTCGGACGAGAACGTGCAGAGCATCTCGCAGCGCTCCCCGCCGGAACTGATGCGGCAGTCGCCGGGGCTGATGCGCAGGCGTCCGAGGCCGGCGGTCACGACCTCCAGCACGCCCTCAAGGAAAGCGCGGTGCATGGCGCAGACCAGGTCGGGGTCGCTGCCGGAGAGCTCGCGAAAGGTGCAGTTGTTGACGACGACCTCGAGGGCCCCGTCGCGCCAGGACACCTCGGGCAGAAGCCCCTGGTCTTCGGCGACGCGCCGCACCAGCGCGGCGGCCGCGGCGGCGCCCTGCGGCACGCTGACCTCCCCTGCCAGGGCGCGCCTTCCCTCGGCCGCGCCCGCCTCCCGGCAGACGCGCACCGCATCGCCCCGCGACCCGCCGGCCGACAGCGCCTCAAGCGCCAGCCGAGAGAGGAGCTCGTAGCGCCGGGGGGGAAAGCCGAACGTGACCACGAGGTCGCTCAGGCGGTACAGCTTGGCGGGCCGCCCGCCACCACTCGTGCGCCGGAAGTCGGTGGCCAGGAAGCCCGCCTGTTCGAGCTTGGCCAGGTGCATGCGCGCCACGTTGGGGTGCAGTCCGAACCGCTTCGCGATCTCGGCGACCGTGACGTCCTCCGCGGGACGTTCGGCGATCGCCCGATAGATGTGATAGCGGGTATCGTCGGCGAGCACCGCCGAAAGCTCGTGATCGCGGTCCACGCACCTCCCTCCGGGTCGGCGCCTTCGCGCGATAGTACAGTCCGCCGGTTCACCTGTAAACACCGTGCTTGTAGTGCGAAACCACCTGACAGGCTCGGCCGCCGGCGAAAGGCTAGGGCGCGGTTCCTGATCAGGCCTCGAGAACGTAGCGCGAGGAGATGCTCACGGCAGGCCTCAACGTGGCCTCCACCGAGCAGAACTTCGTCTCGGACAGCTCGATGGCACGCTGCACCTTCTTCTCGTCCAGCGCGCCGTTGAGGTAGTAGACGATTTCGAGCGAGACGAAGCGCTTGGGGTGCTCGTCGGCTTTCTCGCCGTGGACCTCGACGCGCAGACCCTCGAGCGGCTGGCGCATCTTCTGCAGGATCGAGATGACGTCCATGCTCGTGCATCCGGCCAGGGCGACGGCCAGCAGCTCCATCGGCGTCGCCCCCTGCCCGGGCTCGTCCAGCCCGGACGCCATGTCCAGGCGTCCGTGAGCCGTGATGCCCTCGAGCAGCAGCCCCTCTTTCTTCCAGCTCACAACCACGGGTGCGCTCGTTGCCATGCCGTCCCTCTCTTCCCTCGGCGGGCGGCGCCCGCGATCGACTACGGTGTCTGCACGGGTATACCGTGCGCTAAACTCAAGAGCAGCGCCGCCTCTCCCGGCGCGGCGACGCGCCCCCGGCGAGCGAAGGAGTCCTCTTGACCATAGTGCAGGCCATTATCCTCGGCATCGTCCAGGGGCTCACGGAGTTCCTGCCGATCTCGAGCTCCGGGCATCTGATCATTATCCCCTGGTTGTTCAACTGGCACTTCCTCCTCGACAACCCGGACCTCAACAAGACCTTCGATGTGGCGCTGCATCTGGGCACGTTCGCCGCCGTCGTCGTCTACTTCTGGCGCGAGATCGGACGGCTGCTCAGCGCCTGGGTGCGCAGCATGTCCAGGCGCAGCCTTGCGGAGCCGGAGGCACGCCTGGCCTGGCTCCTCGTGGTCAGCACGATCCCCGCCGCTATTCTCGGCGTTGCTCTCGAGAGCTTCGTCGAGGAGCGGCTCGGCAAGCCGTGGATCATCGCCATCATGATGATCGTCTTCGCCCTGATCATGTACGCCGTCGACCACCTCGCCCGGCTGGACCGCGATCTGGAGGCGCTCACGTGGAGCGACGCCATCCTCGTCGGCATCGCGCAGGCGTTCGCCCTCTGTCCCGGCGTGTCGCGTTCGGGCATCACCATGATGACCGGCATGGCCCTTCGCCTGGACCGCGAGTCGGCGGCGCGGTACTCCTTCCTGCTGAGCATCCCGGTGATCGGCGGCGCCGCCGCGTACAAGGCCCTCGAGATCGCCAGAAGCGGCCTCCCGGCGGGCACCACCACGCCGTTCGCGGTGGGCATCGCCTCGGCGGCCGTCAGCGGCTTCGCCGCCATCTGGTTCGTGCTCGCCTACCTGAAGCGGAACAACTTCAACCTCTTCGTGATCTACCGGATCGTCGTCGGCGTGGCGATCCTCATCCTCATCGTCAGCGGCGTGCGCTCGGGCATGGGGATCTGACACCGGTGCGCGACCTCTCCCGCGGCGACCGCGGCAAAGAAGTCCTCGATGTCCAGACCCGCCTGCGCGGGCAAGGGTTCGAGCTGGGCACTGAGGGCGTCGACGGCTTCTTCGGCCCCAACACGGAATACGCCGTGCGCGCCTTCCAGCAGCAGCGCGGCATGCTGGTCGACGGCCTCGTGGGCGCCAACACCTGGCGCGAGCTGGTGGAAGCGGGGTATGCCCTCGGAGACCGCCTGCTCTACCTCCGCGAGCCGCCGTTTCGCGGCGACGACGTGCTGGCCCTCCAGGTACAGCTCAACCTGATGGGCTTCAACGCCGGCGCCGAGCGCGGCGTCCACGACGACGATGTGGAGCACGCCGTCCTCGACTTCCAGCGCAACGCCGGCCTCCCCGTCGACGGCATCGTCGGTGAGAGCACCATCGTCAAGTTCACGGCCCTGCGCAAGGCGGAGACGGGCCGAGAAGGCAAGAAGATACCGGAACGCGACGGCGGCTACGTGCAGGCCCGCAGCCTCACGGGGCAAGCCGTGGTCGTGGATCCCGGACACGGAGGCCCCGACTCAGGTTGCGTAGCCGCGGGGGGCCTCACCGAAAAGGACTTCACGCTGACGCTCGGCCTGAGGCTGGCCCAGCTCCTGCGCGCCGAAGGTTGCCGCGTGCGACTCACGCGGGAGCGCGACGAGGCCGTGCCGCTCTACGCGCGCGCCGCCGTCGCCAACGACGCCGGCGCCGGCTACTTCGTGTCGCTGCACGCCAACGCGAACGAAGCGCCGCTGGCGCGCGGCGGCGCCTGCTACTACTTCCAGCGCAGCCACTACTACTCCGAACACGGCCGCCTTCTGGCCGAGTATATGGGCGCGCGCCTCGGGAGGGCCGGCACCGCGTGCCTCGGCAGCTTCGGACGCAACTACGGCGTGCTGCGCGAGACGCGCGCCATCGCCGTCCAGGTCGAGCCTCTGTTTCTCAGCAACCCGGCCGAAGAGCGCCTGGCGGCGCGCCCCGACCACGTCGAGACGCTGGCCCAGGCTCTGGTCGGCGGTCTCTCGGACTATCTGGCTCGCGCGCCCCTGGAGAGCGGCTCCCGATGAGCGCGGACGAAGCCGAGGCACTCCGCGTGCGCCTTACCGCGACGCAGGCGCAGCGCCTGCGCGAGCTCGGCGCCGACCCGCTGACGCTGGATGCAGTCTACGCCGATGCCACGACCCGCGACGCGGCGTTCAAGCAGCACGAAGACGGCTTCGTGCGCGACGGCCGGCGCCGCCTGCAGGAGTCGCGCGCCGACGGCCGCGCGCCGCTGCTCGTGGAGCTCGAGACCTGCCTGCGCACGGCCCTCGGCGGCGCCGGCTTCGTCGAGGTCGTCACGCCGGTCATCATCACGACAGACGCGCTCGCCAAGATGGGCATCGGGCACGCCCACCCGCTCCGCGAGCAGGTCTTCTGGCTCGATGACGGCCGCTGCCTGCGCCCCATGCTGGCCCCCAACCTCTACACGCTGCTGCGCCGGCTGGGGCGCATCTGGAGTAGGCCCTTCGGGATCTTCGAGGTCGGGCCCTGCTTCCGCCGTGACAGCAAAGGCGCCAGCCACCTCAACGAGTTCACGATGCTGAACCTCGTGGAGCTGGGGCGGCCGGCGGAGCAGTGCCGAGCGCGGCTCGAAGAGCTCGCCGCGCTCGTCATGGACGCCACCGGCATCGAGGAGTACGCCCTGGTCCGCACGGAGTCGGAGGTCTACGGCGAGATGGTCGATGTCGAGGTCAAGGGCGCGGAAGTCTGCTCGGCCGGCTGCGGCCCCAACCCCCTGGACGGAAACTGGGGCATCGTCGAGCCCTGGGTGGGCCTGGGCTTCGGTCTCGAGCGCCTCATCATGGCGCGCGAGAACTACCCCAACATCGAGCGCGCCGGCCGCAGCCTGAGCTACGTGGACGGCGTGCGGCTCAACATCTAGCGCCGCTCTGTCTTCTCCGCCTTCAGGACGATCTTCGTGTCGGTCCAGCTCCGCTCGTCGGGCGAGCTGACGTGGGCCAGTAGACGGCGCACCGTCGCGGCAGTGTCGCCGGCGCAACCAGTCGCTGAGAGCCAGTCGTCCATCTCGTGCCGCTTGGCGAGCTCCGCCTCGGCCAGAGGGCGCAAGCCGGCCTCGGCAAGCATGCGCAGCAGCTCCTCGCGGCTGTAGTGACTCACGTGGGTTGAGTCGCGTAGGCGTTCGGCCTCTTGTACGCGTTCGTCAAGGAGGAGCGTGTCCTCGATGACCACGAGGCGACGACTCACGCGCGCCATCTCGCGGACCGCCTGCGCCGGATCGCGGAAGTGGTGCACGGCGAGACGGCAAACCACGACCTCGAACGAGGTGTCCGCAAACGCCAGCCCCTCGGCCTGACAGACGACGTCTGGCTGCATCCCGGCGGCCAGGTCGCAGCTCGTGACAACGCAGCCCAGCTCACGGAGGCGGCGCGTCACGTGGCCACCTCCGCTGGCCACGTCCAGCGCCGTCACGCCCGGCCCGGGCTCGCACCAGGCGACGACCTGATCGAGGTCGTCGCCCTCGGCGTGCGTTGGGCTCGCGCGGTAATACGCGGCCCTGTTGTCCCACTCGTTCATCGTCATCCCCCGAGGGGACAATGGCCCGCGTCTCGTTGCCCGGCGACTCCCGCGCGGGGTAGTGCGAAAGGGGAAGACGGGGATTGGCCCGATCCTTCTATTTCCTCGCAGCACTACCCCGCCGCGGCTGCTTCGGCGGCTCCGGCGGCTTCCGCCGGCGAGGACTCGCCGCTGGCGGGTGACAGCCGCGTGCGGCCGGCGAGGGCCGCACGCGCGAGGGGCGGGGGCGCACCTGCGCCCCCGCCCCTCGCCGGCCTCACGCGGCTCTGCCGGGCGCGCTTACTTGCCGAGCAGCGCGTCGATCTTCTTGACCCCGTCGCTGGCGT
>CAIOZS010000014.1 GCA_903862845.1 uncultured Thermoleophilia bacterium | reverse complement strand
GCGACGCCCGCAGGCGGGGCCGGCGGCAAGAGCCGGCCGCCCCGCCCGGGGGCGGAGGCCAGGCGGCCTCCGCCCCCGGGCGGCCAGCCCTCAGTTGAGCCCAAAGCGCTGCAGGTCGTCTTCGCCAGCGCCGAAGTAGTGCGCCGTCTCGTGAAGGACGGTGATGCGGATCTGCTCGGCGAGGTCGTCCTCGTCCTCGGCCACGCGCTCGAGGTTACGCTGGAAGAGGTGGATGAGACCTGTCTCCGGGCCGGCGCCGAGCACCGACTGGTCGGGCATGGCGATGCCGTGGAAGAGCCCCAGGGTTCGCGGGTCCAGGCCCTCCAGGACAAGCGCCTCGGAGGGCCGGTCCTCGACGAAGATGGGCACGTTCTGCAGCCGTGCCAAGATCTCATCGGGCAGCTCGTCGAGGGCGGCCGCGGCCACTTTCTCAAAGCGCCTGGCGCTCATCAGCGGCTTGGGGTCTTCGTTGGCGGCGTCCAGGCGCAAGACCGCGAGCCACTCCTTGACTGTGCCCTTGCGGTCGCCCTTTTCGTCGCAGGCGAGGCCGAGGAGATGACGGGCGTCGGCCTCGTCGAGCGGGTCTAGCTCGAAGTCGGCGAGCAGCTCGCGCAAGAGGCGCGCGGCCTCGCCGGGCTCGCCGTAGTCGAGATACACCTCCGCAGAGCCCAGCCACGGCTCGGGGTCGTCCGGCGCCGCGTCGTTCCAGCGGTGGTAGGCGCTGAGCGCCGCCTCCGGCTCTTCGCGGGCCAAGGCGAGCCCGGCCTCCAGCTCGAAGACCGCCGGGTCGTCCGCAGCAGCGGCGCGCACCGCCGCGAGCCCCCGCGCCGCCGCCTTGAGGTCGCCGTCGTCGAGGGCGTCCCAGGCGTCGTCGAGCAGGCTCTGTGTCTCGGGGTCGAGCTGTGCGTCGTCGTCCACGCTGCACACTATACCTGCGCTGCCGGCGTCACGCGCCGCTCTTGCCAGGCGGCGGCCGCTTGGCCGCCGCTGCGGCGCTCTGGTATAAGCAGAGGCGTGAAAGACCCCCGCGCAGTCCCTTTCCCGTGAACGAGGCCGGCACGGCGCGCTCGTCCGCGCAGGCCGCCGGCTCCGGCCGCCTGTTTCTCGGCGTCGATCTGGGCAAGGTCACGACGTGCCTCGCCGTCGGCGAGCTCTCTGCCACCGGCGAGCTGCGCGTCGCCCTCACGCGCGCCGAGCGTCATCTCGGCGATCCCTTGCGCCCGTTTCTGGAGCTGTACGCCACGCTCGACGCGTCGCGGCTCGCGGGGGTCGCCGCGACCGGCGTCTACGGCGACCGGCTCGGCGAGCCCGCCCTCGGCGGCTTGCCCGAGGAGATCGCGCAGGAGGCCGCCGCCGCGTGGCTGTACCCGGACGGCCCGCTCAACGTCGTGCGCGTCGGCGGCGGGGGGTACTCGGTGCTCACCCGCGACGCCGGTGGCCGCGTGAGCTACGAAGCCAACGAGCGCTGCTCGGCCGGCACCGGCGAGACGGTTGAAGGGCTGTGCACGCGGCTCGGCCGGTCGCTCACCGAGGCCGAGGAGCTGGCCAACGAGAGTCCCGACGGCGTAACCGTCACGAGTCGCTGCGCCGTGTTCGCCAAGAGCGAGCTGACGCACTTCGCCAACCAGGGCGAGTCGCACGGGCGCATCTTCCGCGGCCTTTTCACGGGAGTGGCTCGCAATGTGCACAGCCTGTACGACAAGAGCAAGGTCGATGGCCCGGTCGTGCTCGTCGGTCACGGGGCGCTGATAGCGCCGGTTGCCGAGGGCATCGCGAGCCTGAGCGCGGCGCCTGTGACGGTGGCCGCGCAGGCTGGCCTGTTCGAGGCGTTAGGCGCGCTGGCCTTTGCCGCCGGCGACGAGTCGGCCGGCGCGGCCGCGGCCGGGCGGAGTAGCCGGGGCGCCGGGGCGGCGTTCCCGGCCGATCCGCGCGCCCTCGTACGCCCCTCGCGGAGCCGCGTGGAGCGTCTGCCGCCGGCCAAGAACGGGCCGGGCGCCGTCGTGCGGCTCGAAGACGCGCGTAGCGCCACGCCCGCACCCGGCGCGGCGGCCGTCCTCGGCCTCGACTTGGGCTCCACCGGATCGAAGGCCGCCCTGCTCGACCTCGCGACCGGCACGGTGCTCGCCGGGATCTACCGACGCACCGAGGGCAATCCGGTAGAGGCGGCGCAGGCACTGGTCGCCGAGGTCGGCGAGATGCTGCCCAATCCGGTCGTGGCCGTAGGCCTCACCGGATCGGGACGCGACGCCGCAGCCGCCGTCTTCCGCGCCGCATATCCACACCTCGGCGCGCGGCTCACCGTGCAGAACGAGATCGTCGCGCACGCGACCGCCGCCGCGCGGCTCGACCCGGCCGGCGGCCGCAGCATCTCGATCGTCGAGATCGGCGGCCAGGACGCCAAGTTCATCAACGTCGAGGGCGGCCGCGTGGTCGACGCCGACATGAACCGCGTGTGCAGCGCCGGCACCGGCTCCTTCCTCGAAGAACAGGCGCTGGCCCACGGCGTCGACGACGTTGTGGAGCTCGGGCGGCTGGCGGCGCTCAGCGAGGGGCCGCCCGACCTCGGCCAGACCTGCACCGTGTTCGTCGCCGACGTGGCTGCGGAGGCGCTCAGCGACGGTTTCTCGCGCGCCGACATCTTCGCCGGCCTGCAGTACTCCGTGGTGCGCAACTTCCGCAGCCGCGTGATGGGACAGCGCCGGCTGCTGGACCGCGTCTTCTTCCAGGGCAAGCCGGCCAGCGACCCGGCGCTGGCCCGCACGCTGGCCGCCGTCCTCGAGCGCGACGTCTACGTGCCGGCGGACCCCGGTGCGATGGGCGCCGTCGGGATCGCGATGCTCGCCGCCGACCTCGGCGGCGGAAACGGCGACGCGCCGGCGCCTATCGACCTCTCACGGCTGCTCGCCGCGCAGGTCGCCGGCCGCCGCGAGCTCCAGTGCAAGGATCGCGACTGCACCAACGCCTGCCGGCTCGAGCTCGCCGAGGTCGACGTCCTCGGCGAGCGCCGCAGGGTCGTCAGCGGTGGTCAGTGTCCCAAGTACGACGACGTCTCCAGCGCCGGGGAGAAGCTTCCGAAGGATGCTCCCAACCCCTATCGCGCGCGTGAAGAGCTGCTGCTGGGGCTACTTGCCGAGGAGCCCGCCGCGACGCCGACCGCCGCTCTCACCGTTGGTCTGCCCTATGTCCACTACCTCATCGACACCTTGCCCTTCTTCCATACGTTCTTGCGCAGGCTGGGATACGACGTCGACGTGCTTCGTCCGGGACCTGGCACGCTGGCCGAGGGTGACCGGCGCTGCGCCGCCCCGGGCGCCTGCGCCCCGGTGAAGCTCCTTCACGGTCTCGCGGGCGCCGGCGTGGACGTGCTCGTGGCGCCACTGTTCGTGCATCTGCCGGTGCCCAACGCCGGCGACGTGACGTACACCTGCCCCATGGCGCAGGGCGCGCCGGACATGACGGCGCGCGCCTTGGCCGTGGAAGGCTCGCCGACCCGCGTGCTGCGTCCGGTCCTCTTCGAGAGGGAAGGCGATGGGTTCGATTCGCCGCGGGCGCAGCGCGCTCTGCGGCGCGCGGCCGAGGCGCTCGCGGAGGCCGCCGGCTCTGCCGGCGGCCTCTCGTCCAGGCGCTTCCGCGCCGCCTACAGCGCCGCGCTGGCCAGCCAGCGCCGCTTCGAGGACGGCCTGCGCAGCATCGGGGAGCGCGCCCTGGCCTGGGCGCGCGAGCACGACTACCCCGTGGTCCTCATCGTCGGCGAGACTCACGTGATCCACGACGCGGTGCTGGACGCGGGCATCCACGAGCTTGCCGCCGCGAACGGCGCTCTGGCGCTGCCCGTCGACTGCTATCCGGTGCCCAGCGATGTACCCGGGCTCCGGCGGGTACACTGGGCGAGCGCCGGCCAGACGCTGCGCGCGACGGCGGCCGGCGCCATGGCCGGCGAGGTCTTTCCCCTGCTTCTCGGTGCCTACGGGTGCGGCCCCAACTCCATGATCGAGCATCTTTTCGCCGACCTCGTGGAGGAATGGCCGCACGCCGTGCTCGAGAGCGACGGCCACGGCGGCAAGGCAGGCTACGTGACGCGCGTGCAGGCCTTTCTGCACAATGTGCGGGCGTGGCGCGCGGACGGCGCCGAGACGCTGCCGGCCTCCCGGCTGGCGCGCTTCGACCGCCCGCTGCCACGCAGCCTGGACGCGGGCTTCGACCGCTTCTTCTTCGGCCACGTGGGCGGCGGCCTCGGCAGGCATCTGGCCGCCGCGATGCGCGGCGCCGGCTACGACGCCGCGTTCGTCGGCGAGCCCGATGCGGCCGCGCTGCGCGCCGCAGGCGCGGCCTGCTCCGGCAAGGAATGCCTGCCCTACCAGCTCATCTGGGGCAGCTTTGCGAGATTCCTCGAAGACGAGGCGCCGCGACTCGCCGGGCGCCGCGCCCTGTTTCTCAGCGCCGGCAACGGATTCCAGGCGTGCCGTGCCAACCTCTTCCCGTTCACCGAGCAGGTCGCGCTGGAGAGGCTCGGGCTCGGCAACAGCGTGGAGGTGGCCGACTTCAGTCTGGTGACCGCCAACGTGCGCATGATGCCGCTGGTGTGGATCGCGCTGGTGGCCGTCGACCTGCTGAACATGCTGCGCTTCTACCACCTCGCGACCGAAAGCGAGCGCGGCGCGTCGGACGCGCTGTTCGGCGAGCTCTCGGACCGTCTCGAGGCGATGCTCGAGCAGCCGCGGCCCGACGCCGGGCTCGCCGGCAACGTGGCCGAAGCCTTCCGCTTCTGCGGCGCGGCCGAGGCGCTGGTCGCGGAGGCCGCGCGGCGCTTCCGCGAGCAGCCGGTGCGCGCCGATCGCGGCGCCGGCCTGCGTGACGTGTACCTCTGCGGCGACCTCTACCTGCGCGTCGACGAGTGGGGCAACGACGATCTGCAGCGCAAGCTCGCCGATCACGGCCTGCGCCCCATCTTCGAGCCCTACGGCGCGTTCTTCGAGCTCCTGCAGCTGCGCCAGATCCAGGACGGCGTGCCGCTGCGCAAGCTGCCGGAGAAGGAAGCGACGCTGCTCACCATGCGCTACGTCATCCGCCGGCTGCTCCGCGCCGTGCGCGCCGAGCATCCGTGGGCTTTCTGGCACGACCTGCGCGACGTCGATCGCGAGAGCCGACGTCTCGTCGCGCCATATCCGTTTGGCGAGACGATCCCCGCGGTCGGCGGCGCCCTGCTCAGCTGGCGCACCCAGCCGGTCGACGGCGTGGTCGCGGTGGCGCCGCGAGGTTGCGGGCCGGCCCTGATCGCCGAAGCGCAGCTTCGCCGCGAGGCCGGCCTCCCGGCGCTGTTCGTCTACAACGACGGCGACCCGATCGACGAGGCCCGCATCGCCGGCTTTGCCTGGCGCCTGCGCAGCCGCCCTGCTCGCCGCTCCCCCGCCTGATCGCGCGGCCCGCCTGACGGCGGCCGCCGCTCCGGCGGCGCGGCGACTTACGCGGCGGGTTCCGGCTCCGCCTCCGCCTCAGGCCCGCACGTGATCTCGGGCTCCTGCCCGCCTTCGGCCGCGGCGCCCTCCGGCGAGAAGCCGCCGGTGGCGCCGGCTTCCGCCTCGGCGAACAGCATCTCTGTCTGCTCCAGCGTCATGTGGGTCTTGCGCAGCGGGTCCTCGCGCAGGAACAGCACCACCACGAGCGCGATGACGCCGACGACTGAGGCGATCAGGAACAGGTCGCTGATCGCCGCGCTCAGGCTCACGCGCACGGCGTGCATGAAGGCCATGAACAGCTGCTCACCCTGCGCGCCAAACTGGCTGAACATGGCGTGGATCTTCTCGCTGGCCGCCGGCGACAGCAGCACCTGCGGATTGTCCAGGGCGGTCGACCCGTCGTACTTCTGCAGCGCCGCCGGCAGGTTGCTCTTCATGTTGGCGGCGAACTGGTTGTTCAGGATGGTGCCGAAGATCGCAAGGCCGATGGTGCTGCCGATCGAGCGGAAGAACTGCAGGCCGGCGGTGACCTCACCCAGGCGGTGCGACGGGTACTGGTTCTGCACGATCACCGTGTAGGCGCTCATGGCCACGCCCATGCCCAATCCCATGACGACCATGTTGCGCACCACCGTGGTCCACCCCGTGTCCAGACCCATGCGCGACAGAAGGTAGGCGCCGAGGGCGGTGAGGATAGTGCCGACGATGACGATGACCTTGTACTTGCCGGTCCTGGCGAGGATCTGTCCGGCGCCGATGCTGGTGACGATCGCCCCCATCATCAACGGCATGAGGATGATGCCGGAGTTGGTGGCCGACTTGCCGAGCACGCCCTGCACGAACAGCGGCAGGAACATGATGGCGCCGAACATGGCCGCCGAGGTGAGCGCCGAGGCCACCGCCGACACGGTGAAGATGTTGTTCTCGAACAGCCGCGGGTTGATGACGGGCTCCGCGGCCCGCATCTCCCGCAAGAAGAACGCGACCCACATCAGCGCCGAGAACACGAACATCCCGATGATCTCCGGGGAGGTCCAGGAGTACGTGTTGCCGCCCCAGCTCAGACCGAGCAGGAGGGGCACCGTCGCGGCGACGAGGAGCGCCGACCCTACGTAGTCGATGCTGTGCTTGCGCAGGCTGACGTGCGCAGGCAGCGCGAAGGCCGCGAACGTCACGGCGATGATGCCGATCGGCACGTTGACGTAGAAGGTCCAGCGCCAGCCCAGGCTGCTGTCCGTGATCCAGCCGCCGATCAGCGGGCCGATGATGGTGGCGACGCCCCAGACGCTCATGAGCACGCCGGTCCACTTGGCGCGGCGTGCCGGCGGGAAGATGTCGCCGATGATCGCCTGCGAGATCGGCATCATGGCGCCGGCGCCGAGGCCCTGGAAGGCGCGGAAGAGGATCAGCTCTGTCATGCTGTGGCTCTGGCCGCAGAGCACCGAGCCCACGACGAAGATCGCCATGCCGATGATGAAGAAGCGCTTGCGCCCGTAGGCGTCGCTTAGCTTGCCCCAGATCGGCATCGACGCCGTGGAAGCGAGCAGGTAGCCGGTGGCGACCCAGGCGTAGTGCTGCAGTCCGTTGAGGCTGGCGATGATGCGCGGCATGGCGGTGCCGACCACGGTTTGGTCGAGGGCCGAAAGCAGCATGCCGAGCATGACGGCGGCGATGACGAAGGCGATGCGCCGCCGACTGAGCGTGTCGCCCCACGGCTGGGGCACCGGATGGGCGAGTGCGTTGCTGCGGACCTCAGCCACGGGGTACCTCCGTGGTCGCGGTGGGCACGACCCCGGCGGCCGACTGGTCCGGTCTCTCAGCGACGCGCAGGAGCCCCTGGAAGCCGCGCGTCAGGCCTTCGAGCTCCCCGGCCGTCAGCGCAGCGAGCCAGCTCGTGACGTGCTCCTCGCGACCCTGGCGCAGGCGCGCGGCCAGCTCTTCGGCGGCCGGCGTCGCGTGGACCAGGGTGCGCCGATGATCCTGCGGGTCGCGCTGCCGCACGGCGAGGCCGAGCTCGACAAGCTTGTCGGCGAGCAGGCTCGCGGCGGACTCGCTGATGCCGAGGCGGCGCCCGAGCTCGCCGACGGGCTGTGGGCCGTACATCGTGACCATGGCGATGGCCTTGAACTGGCCCATGGTGAGATCGAGTGAGAGGAGTTCCGGACCGGCGCTGCGGTTCACGGCGGCGAAGACACGGTGAGCCGCGTCGTGGCACTGGGCCATGAGCCGCTCGTGAGCGTGGGAATCGGGCAAGGGGACCTCCGGCGGCCGGAAGGGCGGCCGATTGCTTCTGCAGAACGTATTCATTTTACAAAAGCAATATCCCGGCCGCAAACCGGCCGCGGGCGGCCGCGCGGCAGGCGCCGCGAACCTGCTTGCGGCGAGCCCTACGCTGGTCGGGCGCGCCGGCGCGCGTCATGGCCTATCATGCGGCAGAGTCCGATGACCGCACCACCGTCAAAGAGCCCGTGGCCGCGCCTTGCGGCGGTTGCCGCCTGGGCCATCGCCTTCGCCCTCGTGGAGGCGATGGTCGTCGTCTACCTCCGCAAGCTCTTCGGCCTGCAGTACGGCCTGGCCTTCACCCCCCGTCACTTCCACTACCCACGCGCCTATCTGAGCTACGAGCAGGCGCGCGAGGCGGCCACCATGGTCATGCTGCTGGCTGTGGGGTACCTGGCCGGGCGCACCTGGTGGCAGCGGCTCGCCTACTGGCTTTTCGCCTTCGGCGCCTGGGACATCTTCTACTACGTGTGGCTCTACGTGTACCTGCGCTGGCCGTCGTCGCCGGGCACCCGTGACCTGCTGTTTCTCATCCCCCGCGAGTGGTGGGCGCCGGTGTGGCAGCCGGTACTGGCCGCGTTCGCATTTGTGGCCGTCGCGGTGCTGATCCTGGCGAAGACGCGCCGCGTCTGACCGCGGCGTGTGGGCGTCATGCTTTCCGCCGCCTCGACCTTGCCCTGCAGAAAGCGCTTCTGAACAGCCGCCGGGCTGTCGGTCGACACCGTCGCAGCCACACCGATGACGAGGCTCAATGCCATGCCCGAAACGCCGATTCTGACGGCCTTCTCGTACTGGGTGCGAGCCTCTGGCGTAGGACTCTCCATGGTTCGAGCCTCCTGAGCGTAGCGACGTCACCTGAACAGCATGGGCGTTGCCTCGTGGGTGACGTCTCAGCGTACGTCCGCCGCCGACCGGCGCTCCGGAGGCTGCCGGTCGCGGCGCGGAGCCGCTGAGGGCGTCCTGATAGACTCGACCCGCCGATGACCCTGCCCGCCGCCGACACTCCCCCCGCTGCGCTCGCCGCCGACCTCTGGCCGCCGGAGGCGATCGAAGCCATCCGCGCGGCATCTCTCGAGCTGCTGGCGCGGATCGGCGTCAAGATCGACTCGCCGAAGGCCGCGGAGCTGCTGACGGCCGCCGGGTGCGCACCCGGCCCGCCGGGCCGGGTGCTGATGCCGGCGGCCGTCGTCGCCGCGGCCCTCGAAAGCTGTCGCGGCGACTACGTCGCGCTGGCCCGCGACCCCGCCAGGGACCTTGCGATCGGCCCCGGCCCCGGGCGCATCCACGTGCACAACATGGGCGAGGCGCCCGACGTCGCCGATCCGCGCACCGGCGAGGCGCGGCGGGCGACGTTCCGCGACCAGGTTCGTGCGGCGCGGGTCATGCACCACGGGCGCTACCCCGACAGCATCAACAGCCTCGTGACGCCAAGCGACGTACCCGGCGATCTCCACCCGCTGTACTCGTACTTCGCGATTGCCTCCGAGACCGATAAGCCCGTCGGCGGCCCCGGCCAGGACCACCCGTGGCAGACGCCGGTGCTCTTCGAGATGGCGTCCGCGGTAGTCGCGGCCCGGCTCGGTGAAGCTCCGGCCGACGCGGTCGTCCTCGACATGGGCTACTCGCCCGTCAGCCCTCTGCGCCTGGGAGCCGGCGTGTGCGACGGCATCGTGCAGGCAGCTCGACTCGGCATGGCCGTGGAGGTGCTCACGAATCCCGTCGCCGGGACGACCGCGCCGGCGTCGCTGGCCGGCGCCCTGGCCCAGCAGGACGCCGAGATCCTCGCGGGGGTCGTGCTGGCCCAGGCCGCAGCGCCAGGGGCGCGCTGCTTCTACGGCGCGCGCCTCTCGGTCGCCGATCCGCGCGACGGGCGCCTTCTGAGCGGCGCCGGTCAGTGGGCACTGGCCGCGGTCGGCGCCACGCTACTGGCCCGGCGGCACGGCCTCGCCTGCGACTGCTACGGCCCGGACACGTCGGCGCCGCTGATCGATGTGCAGGCCGGCTACCAGATGGCGCTGCCTTCCCTGGCCGGCGCGCTGGCGAGACCACGGATAATGTCGGGCATCGGCGCCTGGGGCGACTCCGCGACCTGCCTGGAGCTGCTCGTGATCGGTGACGCCGTGTACCGCGTGGCGCTCGACACCCTCGAGCCGCCGGCGTGGGACGCGGACGCCCTCGACGTCGACGCGATCATCGAGGGCGTCACCGGCGCCTTGGGCTTTCTCGGCACGCGGCACACGCGGCGGTGGCTGCGCGCGAACCGCGCGTCCGAGGATCTGAGCTGGCGCGGCGGGCCCGAGGAGTGGGCGAGCGCGGGCCGTCCGGATGCCCTCGACCTCGCGCGCGCCCGGGTCGGCGAGCTGCTGGCGCGCGACCCGGCAGGTCTGCCCGCCGACGTCGAGGCCGAGCTGTGCCGCCTCATCGATGAGGCGGCGGCCCGGCTCGGTCTCTCCGGCCACCCGGATCCTCGGCGCCTGCTCGAGCAGGCGCGGGACGCCGGCACCGGCTGACTGCGAGCGAACTGAGGCGGCGACCGCGACGCGGAGGCGCGACGCCAAGATTCGCGCGCCGCGCCTTCGGGAACCACCCCCACATCGGCACACGACCCAAGGAGCGCACGCTGTGGCAGCCCATCCTCGCGCCATCGAGCGCGTCATCGAGCCCACGCCGGTCATCGAGGGCGCTGGGGTACGACTGAGACGCAGCATCGCCACGGCGACGCTCGACTATCTCGACCCGTTCCTGCTGCTCGACAACTTCCAGTCGGACGACCCCGACGACTATCTCGCGGGGTTTCCCTGGCACCCCCACCGCGGCATCGAGACGGTCACCTACATGCTGGCCGGCGAGGTGGACCACCGGGACAGCATCGGCAATGCCGGCATGATCGGCGCCGGCGACGTGCAGTGGATGACGGCCGGCGGCGGCATCATGCACGAGGAGATGCCGCGCCCCGGCGGCGACGGCCGCATGGGCGGCTTTCAGCTCTGGGTGAACCTCCCGGCGGAGCTCAAGATGACCAGACCGCGCTACCAGGACCTCGGCGCTGCGCGGATCCCCGAGGTACGGCGCGCCGACGGCAGCGTGATCCGTGTCGTCGCCGGCGAGGTCGACGGTGTGACCGGCGCGGTCACCGAGATCTACGCGGAGCCCGCGTACCTGGACGTCGCGCTGCCGGCCGGCGCGAGCTTCTCGCAGCCTGTACCGCCGGGGCACTCGGCTTTCGCGTACGCCTTCGAAGGGGAGGGCCAGTTCGGCGTGGGCAGCGACCCGGACGGCGCGCGGCTCGTGGCCCCGCGCATGGCGGTCTTCGGCGACGGTGACGAGGTCCGCGTCGAGGCGCGCGGCCATGCGCTGCGCTTTCTGCTGGTCAGCGGCAAGCCGCTGGGTGAGCCGATCGCGCGCTACGGGCCATTTGTGATGAACACCCGCGAGGAGCTGCAGCTCGCGCTCCGCGACCTGCAGAACGACACGTTCGTGTGGCGGGACGACGCGGAGTGGGCGCAAGCGCGGCGGACCTGGTCGCCGGACGCCTGGTCGCGGTGAGCGCGGCGGGGCGTGCCCGCGGGAGCCGGCCCGGCCGGCTGCGCCGGCGCCGCCGGCCCTCAGTCCCTGAGTCGCAGCGTCGCGACCACCGGCCAGTGGTCCGACGGCAAGCCTGACCGCCCGTCCTGAGCTGGCTGGCTCGCGATCTCGGCGTGGAGGATCTCCCACTGCGGCGACACCAGCACGTAGTCGATGCGCGTGCCATCGGTCGCCCCATCCCAGTGGTGATGAGTCCCTGCTTCGGGACCGCGCTCGCCGAGATGTGCGAGCGTGTCGCGCAGGCCGCCGGCGACGAGGCGCGCGACGGACGGGTCACCGGCCGTCGCGTTGAGGTCGCCGAGCACGATCCACGGGAGCGCGGGGTCGAGCCAGCGTAGCAGCGCCGCCGCGCTGCGCAGGCGCGACTCTGCCGAGGCCCCGTCCCAGTGCGCGTCGGCGACACCGAAGCGGCGCCCGTCGGCGCGATCGACGAAGCGGCAGAGCGTGACGAGCCGCGTGACCGGGTTGCCCCAGCCTCGAGAGCCGGGCGCGCCGGGGGTGTCCGAGAACCAGCGCACCGTCCACGATTCGAGCTGCAGGCGGCCGGGCCGATACAGGACCGTGCAGCGCTCGCCGCGCTCGCGCCCGTCGTCGCGGCCGGCACCGACGGCGGCGTAGCCGCTCAGGCGGCGCGTCAGGTAGCGTTGCTGGAACCCAAACACCTCCTGCAGCCCGACGATCTCGGCGCCGAGGCGCTCGATGCACCGTGCGGCGGCGCGGCGGCGCAGCGGCCAGGAATGCAGGCCGTCCCAGGCGCGCCCGTGGCGCACGTTGAAGCCGGCGGCAACGAGGGCGGCGCCCCGCGTTTGCGGGGCGCCGCCCTCGTTGCCCTTGGTGCCCTCGATCTCGCCGCTCACGAGGGGAAGTGATCCTGGTAGGAGACCGGCTCGTCCTCGGCGCCGATACGGCGATGCAGCTGCTGGTGCGTGTGGCGTTCCTCGTTTTCGACCATGGCCTGCTGTTCCGCCTTCGTCGGCTTGCCCACCTGATTGCCGCCGCGCTCGAGGTAGTCCTTGAAGACCACGAGATCGCGGGCCACGTTCTGCTCGAGCACGGCCTGTGACGGCCCGCCCTCTTCGTCGTAGTCGACCTTGAAGATGACGCTGGTTCGACTGCCGCCGCCGACGGGCTCGAAGGCGACCAGGCCGGCGCGCACGGCGTCGACGCAGGCGAGCTCGTCGCAGGCGAGTCGCTGATGACCGTTCATGACCGAACTTACGAAGTGCGACCAAGTGGCGAGCGCGACCGATGGCGGCGCTTGCACCTCTATATGACGGCTCACAGTTGACATGACGCCCTCTCTCTCTGCCGGCTCGCCGGCTTCCTACGAGAGCCTACCCGTGGCCTCTCGGCGGCGAACGTCGTGCCGCGGTTCACAACCGCGGCGGCGGGCACCTCCGCCGACGGCTCTACTTCGCGTCCTTGGCGGCCTCGGCCAGTTCCTTGTGCAGGACCTTGCTCTCCATGTCGACCTCGCGCGTGGCGCGTTTGCGCGCCTTGGTGAGGGCCTTGTCGACGTAGCTCTGCAGCGCCGACTCTCCGACGATCAGGAGGGCGGCCTCGCCGTCGTCGAGCAGTTCACCGAGCTCCATGACGTCCCTGCGCGACATGCCCTTCCAGAAATGGCCGATGAGGCCGCCGGCCAGGCCGCCGGCCGCCGCCCCAACGAGGATGGACGGCGGGAAGATGATGCCGATCACCGCGCCGACCGCGAGACCGGTCCAGGCGGCGTGCTGCGTGGGCTTCTCGTGCTTGCTCACGTGCACGTGGCCGTGCGCGTCCTTGGTGATGACGGCAGCGTCGTAGGTCCCCACGACGTGGTCCTTGTGCAGGGCCTTGAAGGCCTCGTAGTCGGCCTGTGCGTCGGCGACGCTGTCGTAGGTGGCAAGGTACAGAAAGACGGGTTCGTCGGCCATGGTGGTGGCTCCCTTGTGTCGGCGGGGCGCGGCGCAGCCGCTCGCCCCTGCGTTGGCGCGCGAGGCGGTCTGCCTCGCGTCAATCGTGGAACTCGGCTCCCATAGCCGCGTACAGGAAGGCGGGTGTGTCTGCCATGCCTGCTCCTTGGGGCTGGCGGCGCCCTCATCGCAGAGAGCGCCTCGGATTCGTCGTGTCGGCTCAGAATGCCCACGCCGCCGCCCGCAGAAACCGTCTGCCGGACGTGACTCCTACCACGGCGGCGCCTCGGCGAGGTAGAGTAGGGACGTGATGACCGACTTTCTGCGCATCGGCGTGATCTCCGACACGCACGGCTACCTCGACCCCCTCGTGGCGTCGGTGTTCGCCGGCGTGAACCACATCATCCATGCCGGCGACATCATGGACCCTGCCACGCTGGAAACGCTCGAGGCCATCGCTCCCGTGACGGCCGTGGCGGGCAATCTCGACACCGGCAAGCTGGGTCGTCTGCCGCGCGAGGTCGCCGGAAAGGTCGGCGGCGTGCGTTTCGTGGTCGGGCACAAGCGCAAGCGGCTTCTCAAGCGGCTGTCACTCGGCAAGATCGACGGGCTGCCGCCCGAGGCGCCGCCGAACCTCGTGGTCTTCGGCCACGATCACCTCCCCGCCGTCGAATGGATCGACGGCACCGTGCTCCTCAATCCGGGCACCGCCTCTTCACCTCATGAGGAGGACGACGACCCCACGGTTGCCGTGGTCACCGTGGAGGAGTCGGGGCTCAGCGTGCGCTTCGTCCCGCTGAAGCGCTCCACCGAGGCCTTCAGCGGCTGAGGGGCGCCGGGCGCGACCCTTCGGGTCCGGCCGCCCGGCCTTGGAGCCGTCGGCGACCGCGATCACTCTCTTGACGCGTCCGATGAGCACACGGTTGGTGCGCGCCTCGATGTCATGGCAGGTGATGAGGCCGCCGGCGAGGGTGGTGCCGTCCACGCCCACCACGGCGAGGTCGAGGTTCGAGTCCTCGAGAGTGGCTTCGGCCAGCGGCGCCACGAGCTCGCGGGGCTCGCGGCGCGCGGCGCCGCCCCGAGGGCGCTGGCGCATCTCCGGGCTGGGGCTGCCGGACGACGTGCTCGGCCTGGTCTACGCCGAGAATGCCGAGCGTCTCCTCCCGAGCCTGAGGCGCTGACTGGGCACGGCGACGCTCCGGCTGCGCCCGCCGTTCGCTTCAACCGGCGCCGCTGCCCGGGTTTGGCGAGGGCGGGACCGTGCAACGTATCCGGTGGAGATGAGCCTTCGCCGGCAGGCGCCTTGGGGAGATTGCTACGCACGACAAGAACGGGGAAATGCAAGCGTACTCGACGGCCGGCCACGGTCGGCGCGATGAAGTGGCCGTCGGCCGCATCCTCTTTCTCGGACACGCGACCACGCTGATCGAGCTGGACGGGACGAGGCTGGTCACCGATCCCGTGCTGCGTCGTCAGGTCGGTCCCCTCTACCGGCGGGTGCCGCCGCCCCTCACGCGTCCGCTGACCGATCCTGCCGCGATTCTCCTCTCACACCTACACCTCGACCACTACGACCCAGCTTCGCTGCGCATGTTCCGGCGAGACGTCCCCGTCCTGGCTCCCATGGGCGCGCGCCGCTCGCTGCAGTGGCGCGGCTTTCGGGACATCCGGGAGATGGCGCCCGGCGACCGCCTGCGGGTGGGCGCGCTGGAGATCGTCGCGACTCCGGCGCGGCATCGCGGCACGCGGCACCCGCTGGCCGCCCGCACGCCCAGCCTGGGGTACGTGGTGAGCGGCAGCCGAAGCATCTACTTCGCCGGCGACACCGGGCTCTTCCCCGGCATGGCCGACCTGTGGGACGGCCTCGACGTCGCGCTTCTGCCCATCGCCGGCCTGGGACCGTGGATGCCGGAGTTCAAGCACCTCAGCCCCCGGCACGCGGTGCGCGCGGCGGAACTGCTGCGGCCGCGGCTCGTGATCCCCATCCACTGGGGCACCTATCACCTGCCCGGCACCGTGATCATGCGCCTGCGACCGGACGTCCACCGCCGCGCGCCACGCGTCTTCATGCGCGAGGTGGAAGCCTTGGCGCCCGAGATCCGCACCGTGATGCTCGACCCCGGCGAAAGCCTCGATCTCGCCGAGGCGCTTCCGCCGTTGTCGCGGACCGCGTAGGGCGTCAGGCCGAGCCCCGCCGGCGTCTCACTGCCCGCAGGCCGCCGCGTGTCGGTCGAGCACCCTGCCGATGTGGTGACGGATCGACGCAGTCGGCTCGTCTTCGAGCAGGCCGGCTTTCACGCCGTCATGGCTTCGTGTGCGAGGCCGGGGCGTCCCTCGATGGAGGCTGAGAGCTCCGCCGGCGCCGTGCGCTTGTAGGTCGTCGCGTCGTCGTCGAAGTGGGCGCCGTCGAGGGCGCGCCGGCGCTCGAGCTGCGCGCTGATCCGGCCGGGCGCCGACCGCTTCGCTGGTCCAGCGCGCCATGGCAGCAGCCGTCTCCAGACGCTCTTCGTTGATATCGT
>CAIOZS010000013.1 GCA_903862845.1 uncultured Thermoleophilia bacterium | reverse complement strand
GCGCTTCGAGATAGCGCGCGGCCGTCTCCGCGAAGGCGCGCAGCTCGGCGGTCGAGGCGCCGGCAAGGTCGTTCCACGTCAGGATGTGGTCGTTGCTCAGCTTGTACCAGCCGACGAGCTCGTCGAGGTCCAGGAGGTGGGACTCGCTCATCCCGGGGATGTAGGCCCAGTACGCGGGAAAACCGAGAAACGACACGTCGCGCACCAGCAGCCTGCGTCCCAGCGCCTCGACTCTGCGCAGCAGGATGGCGAGGTCCTCAGCGTCGTCGGCGCCCTCCTCCCAGGCGGCGCCGTCGAAGGCGACGCCCTCCGGCGCGTCAAGGATGGAGAGGGGGAAGCGCACCGCGCCGGTGCGGAAGTACTGCGCCACGTGGTGGCCGATCACGCTCAAGTCCCCGCGCGCGAGCGCCCGCGCCAAGGGATCGTCGCTGAGATCGACGGGCAGCAGCCGGCTCGACAGGCCGGTCTGAAAGATCTCCGTGAGGCAGCGCTCGAGGGCCGTGGCCGGCGAGGGGGCGACGCCGATGTGAAAGGCGCACGAACCGCTGCCCGGGTCGTGGATGAGCGCTCCCACGATGGGCACGCCCATGCCCAGGGAGCAGTCCTTCACCGTGACCCGCCAGCCTTCGGCGGCCTCGAGGCGCGCGATCCGGGCGACGATCTCGGCGTCGCCGAAATACGCGCGCGGGATCTCCGGCAGGCGCGGCTGCTCGAGAAAGATGCGCGTCAGGGCGTGCCGCTCAAAGAGCTCGCAGACGCCCTGCACGAGCGCCTCGTGAGGCGTGTTGCCGGCGCACATGCCGTTGGAGGCGCACTCGATCTCCAGAAGGCGGATCGGCACGAGCACCTCCTCGCGCCGCGCCGGGTCGTAGAAGGGGACGCACAGAACCTCCTGCAGCCCGAGCCGCTCCTCCAGCACGGAGCGCTGCGCGACGGGGTCGTGGGTGCGCAGCAGGCCGCTGAGACTCGCGGAGCAGCGGCTGACCGCCTCGCCGACCGGCAGCATCACCTCGCGGGGATCGGCGTGAAAGCTCGTGAGCGGCGCGCGCTGCGCAAGCGCAGCTCGCCGGCGCGCCGCCCCGGGGTAGGCCCGGAAGTATGCCTCGCTAGTCACGTGGAGGTGGCTGGGGTGCGCGAGGTTGCCGTTCTGCAGGCGCTCGAGGAGCTCGGCATGGGCGCTGGCGCTCGAGTAGGCGCGCGTCATCCCCTTGCCGTTGGCGCCCATGCGAAGCTGCGGGTACATGAGGTCCACGGTCTCCACGCGACTGGAGTGAAAGGTATGGCGGTCGCGCTCATCGATCTCGACGGTGGTGATGCCGACCTCGTCGAGAATCCCCCGGAGGCGCGCCACGGTTTCCTCGGGAGGCGCCTGCTTGTACGGCTTACCGGGTCTCGCCGGCGTCATGGCTCAGCCTCCTTGCGCCCTTCCGGGGCGCTCCGCAGCGGCGCACGGCCCTTTCGTCGGGCCTCCGTGCGCCGCCCACATGAACGAACTGCTCGCCCACGGCAGGTACGAGGGGACGTCGGCGGAGGCCGAGCGGTTCTTCACCGGACTGACCCAACTGACGAAGCTGGACACCATTGCCGGAACGCGGCGGATCTCAGCAACGACGACCCCCCGGCTCGTCGAGGACGTGGAGTGCTGGTGGGCCACTCAACTAGGGCGGAGCTCCAAGTAACAAGCTCCCTCACCCTCGTGCGTCTTACCGCAGTGCCCCTCCGACTCGTGCGTGTAGCCGCAGCCGCCGCCTCCGGCGATCGCGGCGAGCTCCTCATCCGAGAGGGCGATCTTGCGGCTCTCCTCGTCGCTGAGCTCGAAGCTGCGTGCTTCGGCGAGCTCCTTGAGGTCGAAGTCGTAGCCCGCGGCGTGGATCACGGCGACGCGCTCCCCCGAGCTCGTCGCCGCCTTGACGGTGGCCACGAACTCTTTGTCTGTGGCCAATCTACGCAGATAGTTCTTGGCGTCCTCGAGCGACATGCTGTGCCTCCCTTACCCTCGTTTCTCGACTGGTTCGTTCCGCTTGGTCACATGTTACGATGATTACTTATGATATGAAACGACAGACACCGAAACATTCGATCATGGCTTCGAGCAGTGCCGGGCGCGGGTCTGCGCCGGCCCTCTGACCGGCGCGGCGCCCCGCGCCCGAGCCACACGCACCGCGGCGGATCACGGCAAGCCGCTCCGAGCTCGTCGCCGCCTTGACGGTGGCGATGAGCTCCTTGTCAGAGGCCAGAATTCACAGGGCCTCCATTGAGCCGCACGTCTCATTCTCGTGCGTAAACCCGCAATGTCCCTCCGACTCGTGCGTCCAGCCGCAGCCGCCGCCTCCGGCGATCGCGGCAAGATCCTCATCGGAGAGGGCGATCTTGCGGCTCTCCTCGTCGCTGAGCTCGAAGCTGCGCGCTTCGGCGAGCTCGGCGAGCGTGAAGTCGTAGCCCGCGGCGTGGATCACGGCGACGCGCTCCTCCGAGCTTCCCGCCGCCTTGACGGTGGCGATGAACTCTTTGTCTGTCGCCAATCTGCGCAGATAGTTCTTGGCGTTCTCGACCGACATCTCGCGCCTCCACTTTCCTTGGTTTCCTGACTGGTTCTTTCTGCCTGATGGGCCGCTTGCCGTCAGGCGCTCGGGACGCTTGACGAATCTACTGTACGTCCTCTCCCTGTCTGTCTGCCGACCGGTCACATGGTCCTACGATCTGTTGTTCTGCAGGACCACCTGC
>CAIOZS010000012.1 GCA_903862845.1 uncultured Thermoleophilia bacterium | reverse complement strand
CGCCGGCAGGGCTCGATCACTCGGGCCGGCAACAACCACGCCCGCCGGCTGCTGATCGAGGCGGCCCACAACCAGCGTCGCCGGCCGGCGCGCTCCGCGCATCTGGCGCGCCGTCAGGCCGGTCAGCCGGCCGCCGTCGTGGCCCGTGCGTGAGCAGGCGCAGCTGCGCCTCCACAAGCGCTGGCAGCGCATGGGCGCGCGCGGCAAGCACTCCAACAAGATCGCCGCCAGCGTGGCCCGCGAGCTGGCGGGCTTCGTCTGGGCGATCGCCACCGAACAGCCGCTGCGCGCGGCCTGAGAGCTTGGCGGCCGGGTGCGCCCCAGTGAGCAGAACCCTCGCATCTCCTATGCGGCGCTCCGCGAGGAGGCGACCCGCGAGGCTAGACAGAGGCAGCTGCCGACGGAAGCAAGTCGTGCGGTACCCAACCCGCGGATATCAGGCTGATCAACCGTCGCTGACCCATGCCACCCGGCCGCCAGACCTACTTGCTCTTGACGACCGCATCCATATCAGCAGTGAGCTCTCGCGCATGCTCCCCCTCCTGTGTGATCTGTCGTGGGCGGCATCAGCTGTGGACGCCGGAAACGGCCATCTGTTGGATGCCGTTGTTAGCTGGCCTCGGACGGAATCGGAGCGGCATCTTCGTCGTCCGGGGCTGTCTTGACGCGCGACTTGCGGATCTTGCCTTCGCCGTCCATGTCGAGAAGCGCTCTGAGTTGCCTGGCGCCCTCGGATGGCTTGCCTGGCCCACCGCGAATGACGCCAGAAATGCCCCAGCCATCGGGGCGTGTGTTCCTCTTGTTGATGAGGTTCGGGTTCACTGACACGGCCATCTTGATGAGCGACTTCTCGAGGTCGCTGATGGCCGTTCGATTCAGGCCGTGCTTGTTCGGCGGATGGATGAGGAGCAAGAGTGACAGCGAGGTCGCCGGGTGATGAAGAAGGTAGTGGTTGAGCTTCGCGATCTTCTCCGGCGTGAAGCACTCTTGCATGAGCGGTCTCACCGACTTGCCCACGTAGATCGGAAGGAGGCCAGCGAGACCATACTTCTGAGGAACCGCGAAGATGTAGCAGCCTGCCTTGTCTCCGAGTGGCGACACACCCGGCCAGAACTCCTGTCGAATCACCCGCGGATCGATCTGCCCCTTCGAGAGCGGCACATCGAGCATCTTGGTGGGTGTGAAGACAATCACTCCGCCCTCTTTGTGGTCGCGAGTACCGTCTCGTCCGGCAAACACTGAGTATGCCGCGTGTGTGACACTGCGGCAGAAGCCTACGTTGTCCTGCGTACGCCGTCCACGGGACCTGAGGGCGCGGAGATGTGCGGACGGCGCATGGCGGATCACAGGGCGTCGGCGGGACTACGAACGCCGAGGCCGCCGCGGTTCCCGGGGAGCTCACGTGGGGAGGTCGAACTGGCGTTCCGCGAGGGCCGGGTGCCGGTGTACTACCGGGGGAACAGCCTCGCGGTCATCGTTTTCCTGCCCGCGGTCAAGTACCGCTTCGAGATCCACGAGCGCTTCCTTGACGGCCTCGACCCGGAGACGCAGGCGGAGCTTACGCTCAGCCGCAGCTACGGCCAGGTGACGGTTGACGCGCGCGGCGCGCATCGCATCCTCCGGCGTCGCAACGTCGGCAGGCTCATGAAGGCGATCCGCGACATCGCGCGCAGCGAGGAGCTCACCTTCGAGCAGATCCGCAATGAGGCGGCGGGGGCCTACGCGCTGCCACGAGAAGACCTACGCGCAGAAGCGCCGCCTCGGGCTGATCGCCGGCGCGGGCATGCCGGACGAGATCGAGATCGACGGCAACGAGGTCGAGGGGCTCGTCGTGGTCGGGCGGGTGCTCGCAGGAGGCCATGGCGCAGGCGGAAGCTGGTCGGAGAGTGAGGCAGTGAGTGTCACCCAGCCGCGCAGTCGTCATCCTTGTGCCGCGCCGCGACCCTCGTTACGCTCCAAGACGGCATGAACGATACCCCTGAGCACAACGGCGGTGAGGTCGTCCTCTTCGAGTCTCCTGACGGTGAGGTGCACCTCGACGTGCGGCTCGAGCACGAATCGATCTGGCTCACGCAGAAGCAGATGGTCGAGCTGTTCGGCCGCGACCAGTCGGTGATCTCGCGTCACGTTCGCAAGGCGTTCGCCGACGACGAGCTGTCGGCCGAAAGCAATATGCAAAGAGTGCATAATGCATTCTCCGACAAGCCACTGACTCTCTACAGCCTCGATGCCGTCATCTCCGTGGGCTACCGCGTCAACTCCGTGCGCGGCACCCAGTTCCGCATCTGGGCGACACGGACCCTGCGCGACCATCTCCTGCGTGGCTATACGCTCAGTGAGACGCGCCTCCGCGAGAAGGGCTTCGGTGAGATCGAGCAGGCTATCAGCCTGTTGGCCAGCACGCTCACGCGACACGCGCTCGTGACGGGTGAAGGCGCGGCGGTCCTCGACGTGGTCCAGCACTACACGCGCGCCTGGCGGCTGCTCCTCGAGTACGACGAGGGCCGGCTGGCAGAGGCTCCGCCGCGTCCCGAGACCGAGGCATTCCGGCTCACGCTCGCAGTTGCCCACGATCTTATTGCCGACCTGCAAACCGCCCTGGCCGGTCGCGGGCAGGCCGGCAGCCTGTTCGGCCAGGCGCGCGGCGAACAGCTCGCTGCGATCCTCGGCGCCATCGAGCAGACGTTCGATGGGCGGCCGCTCTACCCCTCGGTCCAGCTGCGCGCGGCGAATCTGCTGTACTTCCTCATCAAGGATCACCCGTTCTCCGACGGCAACAAGCGCATCGGCGCGCTGCTGTTCCTTGAGTATCTCTCTCGCAACGACCTCCTCGCGCGCGCCGACGGTGCGCAGCGCATTGCCGACAACGCGATGGTCGCCTTGGCGCTGCTGATCGCCGAGAGCGAGCCGGGGCAGAGGGACCTCATGATCCGCCTCATCATGAGCCTGCTGGAGGGCGACGACTGAGCTGGTCTGCTGAGCTCGGTGGAAGTTACCCCGCTCACCGACCCGGCATATCGTGATCAGCTGATCGACACGCTCGTGGGTCGTTGCCTCCCGGCCGTCGCCTTCGATGCCGTTCCCATCCCCATCGAGGGCGGTGGCTATTGCCTCGTGGTGGAGGTTGAGCAGTCGCTCTCCCCGGTGATGGTGTCCGGCAAGGGCCAGTCTCGGTACTACCATCGCGTCGACTCCAAGTCGCTGCCCATGGGCGAGCGCGAAGCACGCGAGCGTTATGCCCGCATGGAGGCGCGCGCCGACGTCGTCGACCGCCTCGTCGACGAGGCGAAGCCCACGCGGATGATGGGCGCCGGCGTCGGAGACAAACCACCGTGGTTCACACTGCAAAACCTTCATCACCGGTTCGACTCCGGTCGCCGCCTCCAAGCCTTGTCCCTGCACCTGGCGATTCCCGATGGTGCGCGCCCAGGCGCGCAACAGTCGATTCGGCAAAACGGCCGACAGACTGCTGACGAGACGCGGCGGCACAGTCTCGCATGCCGTAGCCAAAGCCATCACGCCGACCCGTCCGGCCCTGGTGCTACGGTGACCATGGTAGCGGACAGAATTCGCCCCCGTAACGAGGCGAGCCGGCAGTAGGGAGGAGCCATGGGTTCTGCAGAGCGGCGCAAGAAGGCAACGAGTGAGGCTCAGGAGCGAGTTCTCACCTCGTGCGCCCGCAGGTGCGCATTGTGCCATGGCCTCAACGGGGACTTGGACCGCAAGCAGGGACAACTCGCGCACATCGATCGAGATCGATCCAACTCAGCGGAAGGCAACCTCGCCTTCCTCTGCCTCGACCATCACGCTGAGTACGACGCCACGACCAGCCAGGCAAAGGGCATGACGCCGCGCGAGCTCTCGCGGTACAAGACAGAGCTTGAGAGAGCGATCGCCAACAAGGAACACTGCGGGGCCACGGCTCAACTGGACGGGCAAGGCGGAAGAGGCGGAGGTGGCAACGCCGCTGGCAGGAACAGCCTTGTTGTCGGAGGCAGAGGCGGCAAGGCTGGTGGACCAGGAGGGGGGCGCGGAGGCGACGGTGGCGGCGGTGACGCGAGCGGCGAGGGCTCGGTCGTCATCGGCGGCGACGGAGGGGATGCTGGTCGTGCCGACGGTCGCGGCGGAGCCGGTGGTGCAAGTCCGCTGAAGAAGCTCTCTGCGGAGATCTTGGCGTCCTTCGGACTGACCGGGAGCGAGGGCTACGGTCAAGGCGGGCGCGGCGCCAGCTCCGCTGAGTACGATCGCAGTCTCAGGCTGCTCTGCCGTCTGAGTGGGGAGTACGCATCAACGCACCCCAGTAGTCCCATGACTCCGATGCCTGGGGTCTTGATGCCCCCGGTGGAGTGGGTCAACAATCGGCTGTCTGACATGCGAGAGAGCTTCCGCGTGGAGTTGGTCGACAACGAAACCGACTTCTTCTTGCGGCCGGTCGTTCTGATGTAGGGACCGAGCGCCATGCACCGCAGATCGCCCAGGATGCTTGCGACGGCGATCCGCAGCCTACGCCGAGTGGCACGGCATCGACGTGCGCGTCGCCAGTCTGCGACACGGTGAACGCCCCGTCTGCCGTCGTCAGCAAATGGTAGATTGGGCTCATGAGCGATAGGGCGACAGCACTCAATCCCGATCTTCTCACGTGGGCGCGCGAGCGAGTGGGCCTGTCCCTGTCCGACGTGGCGCACTACACGCACAAGGGTGTCGACGACGTTGCCGCGTGGGAAGCCGGCGACGCTTGGCCCACCTACAGACAGCTTGAGAAGCTGGCCGAGGGTCTCTTCCATCGCCCAGTCGCCCTCTTCTTCCTGCCGGAGCCCCCGGAGGAACTGGCCGCTCAACAGGAGTTCCGTACTCTGCCGGACTTCGCTATCACCGGCCTCGGTGCTGATGCGCGGTTCGCCGTGCGGCTTGGCCGCTCATACCAGACGTCGCTCAGAGAACTGACTGGTGGCTTGAACCCGTCGGATCGGCGTCTGTGGCGCGATCTCCGGCTGGACCGCTCCTCCGACGTCATCTCCGCAGCTCGCCGGCTGCGCAACTACCTCGGCGTGACTCTGGAGGAGCAGCGGTCGTGGCGCACGACGGCGGAGGCAATGGCGGCGTGGCGGGGCTGCGTGGAGGATGCCGGCGTCTTTGTGTTCAAGAGATCCTTCAAGCAGCGCGAGGTCTCCGGATTCTGCCTCACTGACGTTGAGCTCCCCATCATCATGGTGAACAACAGCACTCCGTTCTCAAGACAGATCTTCACCCTGTTCCACGAGGTCGCGCATCTGCTCTACGGCCTGAGCAGCATCACGACCGCCGATGGCCGCTTCGTCGATCGCATGTCAGGCTCCCGGCAGTCCATCGAGGTCGCCTGCAACCAGCTTGCCGCGGAGGTCTTGGTTCCGAGCGACGCCTTTCCTTGGGAGAGCATCGATCGAGACGATCCCGCGGCCTCCGTTGCCGCCGTCGCGCGCACCTTCAACGTGAGCCGCGAGGTCATCCTGCGCCGCGTTCTCGACAGAGGCTGGATCGACGCGGTGTCCTATCGCGACTGCGTTCAGGGCTGGGCAACCGACAGCGAAGCGGGTCGCGCCGGCGATGGTGGCGACTACTACAACAACCAGGCGGCTTACCTCGGTGACGCGTACCTCCGACTGGCCTTCTCCCGGTACCGCGCCGGGATCATCAGCGACGCCGATCTCGCTGAGCACCTGGGCGTCAAAGCGCGCAACATCGCGAAGCTCGAAGAGAAGGTCGCGAGCAGGATCTGATGTCCGCCACCTACGTCCTCGACACCAACTCGTCTGATCCACCGTCATCCCTGGCAGCAGAACGGGCAAGGCTGTACCGTAGGCGGGCGCCGTCGACTCTGCAGTCATCGCGGTGGCGGTGCGCCGACACCGCCAGAATCAGGAGAGGGACAGCATGAGTAGGCTACGGATGCTTGCGTTGGGACTGGGGCTGGTCATCGTCGGCTGGACCATGCTTGCCATGGCCGGTGCCGAACAGGTCTCTGCTGGAGGGACCCTCTGCTTCGTCGACGCAGAGCACGGCTGGCGGACCACCTACACCGGTTCCAGCTCGAACCCCTCAACTGCCAAAGCGATCGCGTGGCGCACGACCGATGCCGCCGAATCGTGGAAGCGACTGGGCACACGGGCATGCGCCTTCACAGGCGGCATGTTCGGCGGCGGCTTCCTCGCCTTCGCCACGCCCACCTCGGGCATCTGGGTGCGCCAAGGCCACAGCACACTGCTGCGCACGACGGACGCGGGGACCACGTGGAAGACCATCAGGCCAGGGGCCGAGGGCTGGCTTACTGACGCGAGTTTCGCCACAAGCCGGGTGGGATGGGGCTGCACTCAGCTCGGCACTGCGGGCGACTCGAGGTGCTCCATCATCAGGACGACCGATGCGGGTCGCACCTGGCGCGGCCAGAAGCGCCTCATCGGCTACGTTGACCAGGTTTCCTGCCCGAGCGTTCGTAGCTGCTACGTTCTGGCGTCCGACATCAAGGGGGAGGCGATTTGGGCCACGAGTGACGGCGGCAGTCACTGGGTGCGCCGCCGCCTGCCCTCGGGCACTTGGTGGAGGTCCATCGACTTCCCCACGGCAACGACCGGCTGGGCAGTGAGTGACAAGGGGACGGTAGCGAAGACGACCGATGGCGGCAAGACGTGGAGCCGCAAGAACCTCGGCTCCGAGCTCTACGACGTCAGCTTCTGCAGTTCTCAGGTGGGCTCCATCGCGAGTGGGGGGTTCGTCTGGCGCACCACGAACGGAGGCAAGACCTGGGTCGCGCAGGGTGTCCTCGCCGAAAGTGCAGAGCCACTCAGTGAGGTCCTCTGTGTCGATTCCGCTCATGTGTGGGTGCTGGCCCAGGACGGTGATGCGTTCGCGAGCAGCGACGGCGGGACCACGTGGCGTTGGTGTCCCTGGCCCGGAGCGCACTGACCTCCGACCCTGGCGACGCCCGCAAGCACAGCGCGCTCGGTCTTTCGGGGCCGCGTTTCAAGTGTTCTGCCGCCTCGCGCTGTTCGATGCCGGCAGCGCCATGCCGGACGGGATCGGGACCGGGACCGAGGGGGGTCTGGTTGAGGGGACTGTCGTGGCCGGCGAGTGCTGGCGGCCGCCTGAGGATCAGGCGGCGATGTCAAACGTCACCTCTGCTTGCCGAACGTCACTCTGGGCAGAGCGGGGTAGGCGCCGTAGAGTCATGAGGATGACGCCGCACTGTTGCATAACATCGGCACTTCTTGACAATAGCCGATGTATTGCAACAATGAGAGGCATGAGCGATCGTCAACAGCAAGTCCTCGAGATCGTGCGCGCGCAGGGTGCTGTGCGGCCGCGCGATCTGGAGGCGCTCGGGGTGCCGCGTGT
>CAIOZS010000011.1 GCA_903862845.1 uncultured Thermoleophilia bacterium | reverse complement strand
GCCAGGACCGCGAGGAGGAGCACTGCGGTGAGCGCCAGGCGCGAGCGCCCGCGTGCCTTCGTGCCGATGGTCCCCATTGTTGCCCCCCAGGTTCGCCGCACGGAATGTGAGCTCAGCATACATGGGGCGGCCGCGGAGGGGGTCATCCGAATCGGGTGACATGACCATCCCCGTCGCTCAGGCGCCGGTGAGCCACGAAGGGGGCACCCCGCGGGGGGGCGCGGTCGGCCCCGGCAGCCCCGCGGCCCCGGCGCGAGGCAAGTGCGAAAGGGGAAGACAAGGATTCCTTGACTGTCGCGTCGCCCGCAGCCGTCCGCAGGCTTGATCGTTGAGGGGGAAGACAAGGATCCGACGACTCTTCTTATCTTCCCTCACAGCACTACCCCGCCGCGGCGGCTCCCACGGCTGCGGCGGCTGCGGCGCGTGCGGCGCGCCATGTCCGCCTTCTCACCGCTCGTCGATCCGGAGGCTGAACGCGGAGCCGGACGGAAGGGGATGGTCATCGCGGGTGATTCGTCAGGCGGCCGGCGGCCGGACAGTCTGCGCGGCGCACGTCGGGGACGCTCGCAGAAGGGTTGCCGAGGACCTGCGAGAAGGCGGTCGCCCGAGCTGCCTGCGGAGTCCAAGGCTCAGAGCCGCGACCTCGATGCGCCGCCGAGCCCCGCTGGACGGCGGCGCTGCTGGAGGCGATCTCGCGGCAGACCGAGCTGGCGTTCGTGAGGACCTCGGGCACCAGTTCGCCTGCATCCCGGCGCGCAGACTTCGGCAGCGGCGCGAGCGGTTCGGGAGGATTGCCTCGGCGATATCGCCGCGCTGCAGAGCCAAGTCGGTGAGCGTCACAGCACCCGGGAGGCTCATCCAGAAGCCGGGCGACAAGCGCGCGAGCGTCGGTCTGCCCTGCGTCGCCGCGACGCGCGAGCAGCCGTGCGCGGGCCTCGAGGCCGAAGCCGTTCACCGGGGCTCCGCGAGGTTCAGTGCGCCCGTCCGTGACATCGTCATGTCGACAATCTCGTCGGCCTGTGCCGAGAAGGCCGCCGGCGGTGGCTGACGCGTCTGACCCGGGCGCGCGTGGCGCGCCCCAAGCCTCAGTTCTTGAGCGGCAACCCCGCCTTCTTCCAGGCCATCAGGCCGCCGTGCACGTTGCTCACGTTCGCGAACCCCATGCTCGCGAGGCGCTTGGCTTGCCGCGGGCTGCGATGTCCGCTGAGGCAGATCACGAGCAGCTCGTCGTCGCGCTTGAAACCCGTGCTGTCCTTCTTGATCAGCTCCGGCGGCACGCTCCGCGCGCCCTTGGGGTGCCCGCCGTGCGCGAACTCGCGCGCCGAGCGCACGTCGATGAGCTTGGCGCCGCGCTTGCTCCGCGTGAACGCCTCGTTGACATCGATGGTGGGCACCGACGCGGGGCCGGCTGCGCCGCCCGCCCGCTTGCGGCTAAATGGCCACATTATCGTGCCGCGGCTGCTCGACGACGCCGTCGTAGAGCACCTCAAACGGGCCACTGGTGAGGATCGAGTGCAGCGTCCCGTAGATGCGCTGCACAGGCTCGCCACCGTAGAAGTCGTCGTGGGCCTCGAGTGACTCCCACTGCGTCTCGAAGACGAAATGGACGTCGCCGAGAGCCGACTCGCGGCCCTCGTCGTGAAGCGCGCTGGCGAGTGGGGACATGCCGAACGAACGCAGGATGCGGTGGCTGCTGTGGCCGGAAGCGTCGCCGGCCCAATGGGCGAGCTCCCGGAGGGCGGCCTCGGCACGGTGTTCCGTGCCTTTGAGGACGCTGAACATTGTCTGACCGACGATCATCGGGGGCGCTCCTTCTCGGGTACTGCCTGTCCTGTCTTCCCCGCGAAGCGTGGAAGCGAACGAAAGGTCAGCGGGCGACCTGGCGGAACGCGGCCACCAGCGTGGCCGGCTTGAGCGCGGACGCGCCCTCTCCCGTCCAGACGATCTTGCCGGCGCGGTCGACGATGAACGTCATCGGCCGCACCTCGCCGCTCTTCTTGAGGGCGCCGTAGGACTGCGCCACGCGCCCGTCGTCGGGGAGCAGCGGGAACGAGAGGCCTTCGACGTCCTCGGCGAGCTTCTTCACCTCGTCGCGGCCGGCATCGCAAATGCCGAGCAGCTGGCCGCGCAGACCCCAGAGCGTGTCTGCCGCCGCGCTGAGCTGCGCGAGCGCCGCGACGGTCCCGGCGGCCTGCGTGGGGACGAAGGTGAGCACCGCGAACCAGTCACCGCGATACTGCCTGAGGTTGATCTCGTTGCCGTCGACGGCGCTGATGGTGAAGGTCGGCGCTTCGCGGCCGACACCGAAGTTGTAGCCCACGTCGGGAACCTCCTGACGGTGCCGCGGGCGGGGCCCGCGCGTGTCTGCGTGAGTCTATCAAAGGGCCGGAGGGCGGGCGGCGAAGCGCCCCCCGCCCGGGCGACGGGGCCGGCCGCCGCACAGCGGGCCGGCCCCGTCGGGGCCGTCAGGGGATCCGTCTGCGGACGCGGGCGGCGCGTCTAGAAGGTCTTGTAGTACTCCTTGGCGGCCGCACACACCGGGCATTTGTCCGGCACGTTGCCGATCACCGTATGGCCGCAGATGAGACACACGCTCACGGGCCGGGCGTCGAGATCCTGGCCGACAAGCACCTTCTCGCGCGCCTCGCCGTACATCCGCTTGTGGTCCATCTCGGCCTTGACGGCGTACCTGATGGAGCGGCTCGCCTGCGCGTTGCCCTGCGCCTTGGCGATCTCACCGTACGCCGGGTACATCTCGTCGACCTCGAAGCTCTCGCCGCCGAACGCCGCGGCGAGGTTCTCGGCGGTCGCGCCGATGCCCTTCATGACGCGCAGGTGGTTGCGCGCGTGACGCGTCTCCGCGAAGGAGATGGCGCGGAAGAGCCTGGCGACGTGCGGGTAGCCCTCCTCGTCGGCTTGCTCGGCGAAGACCAGGTACCTCTCGGCCGCCTGGCTCTCGCCGGCGAAGGCGGCCTTGAGGCTCTCCTCCGTCATCGCACCCAGATCCTCGGGATTGGGAAGGCGCTTCTCGAAGGCCTCGTCCATCAGAACTCCCTGAAGTACGAACCGGCCGTGCCGCACTGCGGGCACTCGTCGGGGGCGTCGCCGATCACGGTGTGGCCGCAGATGGGGCACACGCGTACAGGCTTGGCATCGAGGTCCTTCTTGCCTTCCACGCCCTTGAGCGTGCCGTCGTAGATGCCCTGGTGGTCCACCTCGGCCTTGAGCGCGTAGCGGATGCTCGTCTGCGCGCTCTTGTTCTCCTGCAGCTTCGCGACCGCGTCGAAGGCGGGGTACATCTCGGCGATCTCGAAGCTCTCGCCGTCGAACGCGCCCTTGAGGTTCTCGGCCGTGGTGCCGATGCCGCCGAGCACGCTGAGGTGGTTGCGGGCGTGCGTGCTCTCGGCGTAGGCCACGGCCTGAAAGAGGCGCGCGACGTTGGGGTAGCCCTCGGCGTCGGCGACGTCGGCGAAGGCCAGATACTTCTGCGAGGCCTGGCTCTCGCCGGCCAGCGCGGCGGCGATGTTCTGGGCGGTCATCGCACCCTTGTCCTCTGGCGCCGGCGGGGTGTTCTTGAATGCGTCTGCCATGTCCTCGTGCTCCTCCTCGTGGGTGGGCGCGGCCGTCGAACGGCCGCGCCGCTGGTTTGTCAGGCCGGTCGCTGCAGCGGACCCCTATGGTAGCAGCGCAAACGGAGACCTCTCGGCGACCTTCTTCCCTCGGCGGGGGGCGGGTAAACCATGCGGCGACAGTGCAAACGTCCCCGGTGCCTGCCGTGCGGATCGCCCCCAGCGGGGAGCGTCAGGAGACGCGCCGCGCCGCCGCCTGCGCCCGCCATGCGGCGACGGCGGCAAGCAAGAACGCGGCGGCCAAGCTCGCAGTCGCGATCCGATCGCCGGTCACGGCGCCCGGGCGAAGGACGAGAATCGCCACGCCGGCGGCGAGAGCCACGAGCCCGCCGGCGATCAGCCACGGGCCGCCCGCCCGGTGGCCGGCGCGCCAGGCGGCGTCGCTGGCCATGACGACGTGCAGGCGCATGCCGAACCAGTCGTTCTTCGGCAACCGGCCGGTCAGGCCGAGCAGGCCGGTGACGGCCAGAAGCAGGCCGAAGACGAATGGGGCGAGGATGGTGAGGCGGCTCATGGCGGCTCGCCGGCGGGCTGGGCGGCGGCCTCAGCCGGCGCCGAACCCACCGCCCCCGCCGCCGCCCCCGCCGCCGCCCGAGAAGCCGCCGCCGCCGCCCGAGCCCGACGACGAGGACGACGTCGCCACCGACACCGCTTCGTTGAAGCTCTGGTGCATCTCGTTGAAGGCCGCCATGCCGCCGTCGCCGGGCGACGCGAACCAGATGAAATACCCCGTGCGGAACGCCGGATCGTCGATCACGTTCGGCACCTTGACGGTCATCGCTTTCACGACCTCGTCGGCGATGCCAAACACGACGGCGTACACGAGGAAGGCCTCCCAGAGGACGACGGCGTCGGGCGGTTTCTCCTGCAGGCGGCCGAAGTCCTTGAGATACCGCTCGAGGGCCGCGTACTGGGCGTGCAGTTCAGCGGCCTCCTGAGATCGCCGCTTGATCGTGCGCGACGCGTAGACCAGCACTACGCACACCGGGATGCCGGCGAAGAACCAGAGCCCGCCGCTGAAGATCGCCGCGGCGCCGGCCGCGACGGCACCGACGAAGGCGAGCGCCGCCCCGGTGAACGCCATGCGGTCGGCCTGGGCGTCGAGGTACTTGCGCCGTTCGCCCTCCTTGGTGACCATGCTCGTCCACGTGCTGTAGCCCTTGGCGAACGCCGAGCGGTGACTCTTGGCGAGATCCTTGAGCTCGCTGAGCACCAGCGTCGAGCCGCCGGCAATCTGGTGGAACAGGAACTTGACCAGGTGCCGCTCGCAGGGCAGCAGCTCTTCGAGGCGCTCGTCGTGCAGCGTGAGCTGGTAGGAGATGGTGTCGTCCTTGCCGAGCAGGCGGTCCTTGTGGACGGTGACGCGCTGGATGTCGATGACCTTGCGGTTGACGAGGTCGAGCAGCGTGGCCGTGGCGTCGTCGCGCCCGACAGTGCCCATGCGCCAGATGAAGCCCACGAGCGCCGGGGGAAGCGGCGGCTGAGGGATGTCGCGCCAGTACTGGGCCTGGAACTGCGTCTTGGGCTCGCGGCCGTACTTGATGTAGAGCACGATCACGAGGATCAGTGCGACGAGCGGGAACCCGATGCCGACCACGCTCCAGGCGGCGACCTTGACGCGCGCCCAGAGGCGGTCCTTGTTGGCCTGGCCGGCCCACTTCTTCTCTTCGGCGAGGACGGCGGCCAGTCGTGCCCCGGCCATCGGCTTTGCTCTGGCGAGGGCCGCAGCAGGGAACAGGATGCGGCCCTCCACGAACGTCCCGGCGGGCAGGGGATCGACGGTCATGACCACGCTCGCGTCGGGTTGAATGGTCACGTTGCCCCAAAGCGGACCGTGCGCCCAGGCGCGGACCTCGTCGCGGGCGACGCCGGCGGGCAGGTGGACCGTGATGCGCACGTGGTCGGCGGGCACCGTCGCCTGGTCGCCGACAAACTGCCAATAGAGCTCGGCGATGTCGTTCCAGCGCTTGGCGGCGGCGCGAGCGATGTAGTCGACGCTGAACTGGGAGGCGGAGTCGGTCACGCTGAAGAAGAGCTGCACGCGCACTGTGCCGCCCAGATCTGACACGAAGTACGTGCCCGGCGGTCTGGCCGTCGGGTCCTGGGTCGGCTTGTACTGCATGTTCCCCGTGCCGTCGAAGGCCGGCCCGCTGGCGCCCGTGACGTCGATACCGCTCGATCCCTTCGTGCTCAGATCCCAGTAGACGAACGAGAAGCTCCCCGAGAAGTCGAGGGTGCGTGACTCGTGCACGCGCAGGTCGCCGTTGGGCCGCACCGTGGCGTCGATGTTGACCGCGGTGATCGAGAAGTCCTTGGCCGCCGCAGGGCCGGACGCGAGGCCGGCGCAGGCGGCGGCCAAGACGAGAGCGAAAGCGAGAAGCGCGAGCCTGCGCACGGGACCTCCTGCGGGTGAGTCGGGCGTCAGTCGGACTCTACCACCGCAGCCACGGCCGCCGTAGGCAGGGCTGCGACTGCCTCGCCGCGGGCACGCTCCACGGCCGAACGCGCCGCGCGGCATCCTACGGCCGGCGCAACCCCAGCCGCGCGAGCTCGGCGTCGGCCAGGGCGCGGTAGTCGCCGCCGGCGATCGCCCGCCACGGATCGTCGCTGAGCGCCCTCAGGCGGTCCCACGGCAGCGTGTCCGTGGCCCTCCGCGCCAGGTATTGTTCGAACGCCGGGTCGCCGGCGGAGCCCGGCAGCGCCTTGGCCACCGCGCGCACGTAGCGGCGCCAGCGCACCCGCACCGGCAGGTAGAGGAAGAGAATCATGGCGGCCGGCAGGATGCCCACCCCAAGGCCCGCCACCACGGCGATGCGTTTGATGCCGGCCCCACTGTCCTCGCCACTGGCCGCGACCTCGGCGCCCATCTTCTCGATTTTCGCAGCGAAGTCGCCGATGCTGCCGCCGATCAGCGGCAGACCACCCACGACGCCGAGAGCCTGCCCCGTGTCCTTGACGGCGGTGCCCACCTTGATCACGTCGCCGCTGAGCTGCGTCTGAGCGCGGATGTCGTGCCACACGAGCACCCCGAGCGCCACCCATGCCACGACCCACACCACAACGCCGATATCGATCCAGCGCACAGCGCGCGCGCTGAACAATTGCGTTTCGCCGCTCATGGCCCCTCCTTGTGGTCGGGACTACTCTACCCCGTCGCCGCGTGAAACCGGATTCAGCCCGCCTGCCTCTGCCACACCCCGCTGTAGTTGAGGCCGAGGAAGAATGCCGAGCCCTCGGTGCCGCGCAGCTCACGAAGTCCGGCGGCGCCCAACAGACTACGCACGGCAGCGGTGGCGATGCCCTCGCTGGGCCGCGCCGGCTCACGGATGAACAGGCGTCCACCGGGCCGGAGGAGGCTCGCCAGAACGGCGAGGACCGACGGTCGGTCGGCGCCCGGAACGTCGTGCAGCATCCAGTGGACGAGCACGACATCGAAGCCGCCCTCCGGCAAGCCGAGCTCGCGCATGTCCCCGAGCGCGTACTCGACGTTCTGGTAGCGGCGCAGGGTCTTGTGCAGAGCACGCTGCCAGCTCGGCGAGATGTCCACGCAGGTCAGCCGTCCGCCGCCCGCCTGGAGGCGCTTCGCAATGTGGCGGGCGGCGGCCCCGCTGCCACTACCGAAGTCGAGCACGCGCTCGTCGCCGCGCAGACCCATGGAATCCACGAATCGGCGATAGGTCCCGCCGAGCAGCCAGTGAAGCATGAGGCGCGTCATGAGGACCTCGGCGGCGCCCGGAGCTGGCACGCCTTGGGCGTCGTCGCACGTATGGTGCGCGGGGCTCATGCCGGGGCGTGAGGGCCGGTCTTCCTCATCCTGCCTCCTTCATGTCGCACGCCGCCTTGACGGCCGCGAGAAGCGCGTCGGGCTGATCCGTCCCGACGCGGACCACGCGGCCGCTTTCCATCTCCAGCTCCACGGCGTCGAGTCCACCCACGTTGTAAACGCGGCCTCGGGGGATGATGCGTACGCCCCAGCCCACATACCAGTGGTTGCGAACCTTGCGGACGGCAGTGACGTCGGCGAGCAGGACTTCGCGGCGCAGCAGGCCAAGGCCGAACCACAGCCTCAGCGCGTGGTCGTCCGCCGTCACCGTGAGTGTCGAGAACAGCGCGAGCACCACGGCCACGACCGCGACCAGCGCGCCCGAGAACGCGAGAGCCAGCGTGCCCTGCGGCGAGCTGAACGCCACGATCGTCAGCTCCGCCAGGACGACGGCGACCACGAGGACGATCAACGTCCATCCGATCTGCGTATGACGGTAGCGTTCCTTCATCGTCGATGCCTGGGCCGAGGGATCCGGCGCGCCACGGAAGCGTACACCGCGGCACCCTTGGACGTAGACTCCGATCATGCAGATCGCATTCCTCGGCGACAGTCTTACTGAGGGGTGGCCCGGCGCCGCCTACTACCCGCTGCTGCAGGAGCGGCTGCCGGGGCACGAGCTGCTGAATCTGGGGCGCGCCGGCGACACCGTCGTCGACCTGCTGCGCCGCGTGACGCATCGCGGCCTCGGCGGGGTCGATTTGGCGTTCATCTGGGTGGGGGCCAACGACGCGGTGATGGGTGCGTGGGATGCGGTCGGCGCCGGGGTCGGCAGCGGCTGGGCTGAGCGGCTGACGCGCATCGGCGACGACTACCAGACGCTCGTGGACTGGACGGCCGCACGGGCCTCACGAATCGTGTGCGTGCGGCCGATAGTGCTCGAAGCAGACGGCTCCGTCGGGCAGGAGCACGCCGAGGAGCTGGGCGACGTCATCGCCTCGCTGGTCGGCGCCCGCGACGCCGTGCGGGTGCTGGACCTGCGCCCTGCGTTCGGCGCAGCCAAAGACGTCGGCGGCGGGCCCTTTACCACCGACGGCGTCCACTTCACCGCCACGGGCGCGGCAGTCGTGGCCGCCGCATTCGCGACGGTCATAGGGGAGATCGACCGCGATCAGGCGGCCGCGGCAGACGAGGGAGACTGACAGTGGCAGACGGACTGCGAAAGATGATGCTCGCCGGCGCGGCCGTGGCGGCGGCGGGCGCCGGCGCGTGGGCCGCAGTGCGCCCGCGCCTCCTGGCTTGGGGCGCGACGTGCGACGAGGTCGTGCGGCCGCTGCGCGGTGACGACCTCGTCGCCAACCCTCTCTACGTGACCACGCACGCCATCACTGTGAGGGCGCCGGCCGCCGCCGTGTGGCCGTGGCTCGTCCAGCTCGGCCAGAACCGAGGCGGCTTCTACACCTACGACGTCCTCGAGAACCTCATGGGCCTGGATATCCACAGCGCCGATGCCATCCGTCCAGAATGGCAGGATCTCCGCGTCGGCGAGGACTTCGTGACCCTCGACCCGGACGGCTCCATGAAGATGACCGTCGCCGTCCTCGAGCCGGAGCGCGCCTTCGTGATCCGCAGCGGAGCGCCCGGCAAGCCGCCGCAGGAGCCGGGCAGCTTCTTCCGCGGAGAGCTCGCCTGGAGCTGGGGCTTCTACCTCGAGCCGCTGGGCGAGGACGCCACGCGCCTCATCATCCGCAGTCGCGCGGCCTGGGCGGACACGCTCGTGGCGAGACTCACCAAGCCGTTGCTCCTCGAACCCGTGCACTTCCTCATGGAGGAGCGCATGCTGCGCGGGATCCGCGACAGGGCGGAGCGAGCCGCCGACGGCTTCCTCGCGGGCGTGCGCTCCTAGACCTACCTCAGCGGGGGTACGAACGTCGGCGGGCGGCGAGGCCGCGAGTGCCGCCGCCGCCCGCCGGCCTCTACCCCCGCCCAGCCGCGACTCTCCCCTCCGGGGTAGCCGTGCCCACCCCGATCTCCCTCTGACGTCCCTCCGCATTGACCACCTCCGGGCGATTCGCCGCCCGCCGGCCGCGCGTAGCCTTCGTTCAGTCATCCCCGGAGGAGGAATCATGCAGTCGATCATCACCGAAGAGCGCGAGAGGCTCGCCCCCAGCATCGAAGAGCTCGAGCGCGCGTTTGCCACGCCGGGCCGCGCGGTCGTGACCGCTCGCGGCCTCACCCGCACCTACGGCAAGGGCGACGCCAAGGTCCACGCCCTGCGCAACGTCGACATCGACATCACCGAGGGTCGGCTCACGGCCATCATGGGGCCGTCCGGCTCCGGCAAGAGCACCCTGATGCACATCCTCGCCGGCCTCGACCAGCCCACCGGCGGCCGCGTCCAGATCGACGGAACGGAGATCACGCGCCTGAAGGAGAGGAAGCTGACTCAGCTGCGCCGCGACAAGATCGGCTTCATCTTCCAGAGCTTCAATCTGCTGGCCACGCTGACCGCGGACGAGAACATCGTCCTGCCGCTGTCGCTCGCGCGCCGCAAGGCCGACGAGGCCTGGCGACGCGCCGTCATCGAGGCAGTCGGCCTGCAGGACCGTCTGACCCACCGTCCGTCCGAGCTCTCCGGCGGCCAGCAGCAGCGCGTCGCCGTCGCCCGCGCGCTCATCACCCGGCCGGCCGTGCTGTTCGCCGACGAGCCGACCGGCAACCTCGACTCGCGCACCGGCGGCGAGGTCCTGGACCTGCTCCGCCGCAGCGTCGACGAGTTCGGCCAGACCGTGATCATGGTCACGCACGACGCAGGCGCGGCGAGCATCGCCGACCGCGTCGTCTTCCTCAAGGACGGCCGCATCGAGCTGGACGAGAACCGCATGACCCGCGACGCCATCTACGACACCATCAAGAACCTCGAGGTGACCCGATGACCCGCCTCGCCTTCCGCAGCCTGGCCAGCCGGCCGCTCCGGACGGTCCTCACCGTCCTGGCGATCCTGCTCGGCGTGGCGATGATCACCGGCACGTACGTGCTGACCGACCAGATCCACAACGGCTTCGCCGACATCTTCAAGACGTCGTTCAAGGGCACCGCCGTGCAGGTGGCGCCGAAGACGGCATTCACCGCGATGGACAGCTCCGGTACCACCCCACAGACGCTGAACAACACGATGCTCGCGCAGATCCAGGGAGTGCCGGGCGTCGCCAGGGCCGCCGGCACGTACCAGACGCTGGGCGCCGCGATCGTGGACGGCAAGACCGTCCAGACCGGCGGCTCCCCGACGCTGCTGACCACGAACCCGGGCCCGCCCTTCAACCAGGCACGGCTCATCGCCGGGCGCGGCGCGCAGGCGGCCAACGAAGTCAGCATCATCAAGAGCTTCGCCGAAAAGGAAGGCCTGAAGCCGGGCGACAGCTTCGACGTCGCCGCCCCGGCCGGCCTGCAGCACGTCAAGGTCACGGGCGTGTTCATGTGGGGCGACTCCGGCTCCATGGGCGGCACGATCGTGATCGCCGGCCGCCTGCAGGACGTGCAGCGCTGGGGCGGTGAGCCGGGCAAGCTGAGCGGCGTCTCGATCTCCGCCGACCCCGGCGTCACGCCCGCACAGCTCGCCACGCGCGTCCAAGCCGAGCTGCCGGCGACGGTGAGCGTCAAGACCGGCGAGCAGGCGGCCACCGACGCGACCAACGAGCAGGCCGCCTCCATCAACACCTTCCTGACGCCGATGCTCCTGGCGTTCGCCGGCGTCTCCGTCTTCGTCGGCGCGTTTATCATCTTCAACGCCTTCAGCATCACCGTGGCGCAGCGGCGCCGCGAGTTCGCCATGCTGCGCGCCCTCGGCGCCAGCCGCCGCCAGGTGCTCCGCTCCGTGGTCGCCGAGGCGCTCACGCTGGGCGTCCTCGCCTCGGCCGTCGGTATCGCCGCCGGCCTCGGCGTGGCCAAGGCCATCAACCTGCTCTTCAAGGCCATGGGGGCCGACATCCCGACTGCCGGCATCGCGCTCCAGCCGCGGACGATCCTCATCGCCGCGCTCGTCGGCGTCGGCGTGACGCTGGTGTCCGCCTTGGCCCCCGCGCTGCGGGCGACGCGCGTGCCACCGGTGGCCGCCCTGCAGGAGGGCGCGGCTCTGCCGCCGACCCGGTTCACCCGCTTCAGCACGGCGATCGCCTTGGCCGTCGCCGCACTCGGTGGCGCCTCGCTCGCCTATGGCATCTTCAGCGGCGGCGGGACCAGCAACCGCCTGCTCTCCATGGGCCTCGGCGCGCTCCTGCTCTTCGTCGCCATCGCCATGCTGGCCAAGTACATAGTGCGCCCGGCGGCGCGCATCATCGGCTGGCCGCTCCAGAGGCTGGCCCCGACCAGCGGCCGCCTGGCCCGCGACAACGCCGGCCGTAACCCGAGCCGCACGGCCGCCACGGCCGCGGCGCTCATGATCGGCCTCGCACTGGTCGTGTTCATCGCCGTGTTCGCCCAGGCGATGAAGGGCTCGTTCGGCGGCGCGATCGACAAGTCCACGCGCGCCGAGCTGGTCGTGCAGGACCGCACTGCGTTCATGGGCGTGCCGCAGAAGACCATCCGCTCGCTGGACGCCGTGCAGGGCGTCGACACGGCGGCCGGCACGGGCTACGCCGACCTCCAGGTCAAGAAGGGCGGCGTCATGAGCGCCTACGCCGTCGACCCCGCCCTCTTCGCTCGCGTCTGGGCGCTCGACTGGCAGCAAGGCGGCAGCGACTCCCTCTTCGCCAAGCTCGACGCGCATCACGTCCTGCTCGAGGACGGCGCGCCGCTCGCCGCCAAGCTCAAGGCCGGCGACACGATCGCCGTCACCACGCAGGGCGGCAAGAAGGCCCAGCTCACCGTGCTCGGCTTCTACCGCGACCAGATGGCGTTCACCGGCATGATCACCAGCCTCAACGCCTTCAAGAGCCTGGGCCTGCCCACCGCATCCGTCCTCACCTTGGTGCGCACCCGGGACGGCGCCAACGTCAGCGCGACCCAGGACGCGGTCGAGAAGGCGCTCTCCGCCTTCCCGACGCAGAAGGTCATGACGAGGAGCGAGTACCTCGCCACGATCAACAAGATGGTCGACCAGATCCTGATGATGTTCTACGGCTTGCTGGCCATGAGCGTCCTCATCTCGGTCTTCGGTATCGTCAACACCCTCGTGCTCAGCGTCCACGAGCGGACGCGCGAGATCGGCATGCTGCGCGCCATCGGCGCCACCCGGCGGCAGCTCCGCCAGATGGTCCGCTACGAGAGCATCATCACCGCCGTGATCGGCGGGGTGCTGGGCACGGCGGTCGGCATCGCCATGGCCTACGTGATCGTCACCCAGCTGGGCGGCGACGGGCTGACCTTCAGCCTGCCGTGGACGCAGCTCGGCGTGTTCCTCGTCCTCGCCGTGGTCGTCGGCGTGATTGCCGCGGTGCTCCCGGCGCGCCGCGCCGCCGGCACGCGGATCCTGGAGGCGATCCAGTACGAGTAGGCCGGGCGAGCGCCCGGGCCGGGCAGGTCCTCCCCCCGGGCCTGCCCGGCCCGCGAGCCTCCCCCGGCTCGCGGTCGCACACGAAGGGCCGGGGCGGCAGAAGCCGCCCCGG
>CAIOZS010000010.1 GCA_903862845.1 uncultured Thermoleophilia bacterium | reverse complement strand
GGTCTTCGTGCTCGGCGGGGTCGTTGTCGATGCGGGCTACGCTGAGGGCGAGCTGACGGGCAGGCTGGAGCGGTTCAAGCTGGACGTGCTGGGCACGTCTGACGTGACCCTGCGCGCCGCGGACATCGTGCGCACGCAGGGGGCGTTCGCGGCGCTCAAGGACGTCGCGCTTCGGCGCCGCTTCTGCGCCGCTCTCAACGACGTCATGCGCGAGCTGGACTACAAGGTCGCCGCCTGCGCCATCAAGAAGGACGCGCATGTGGCCGCGTACGAACTGGCTGCGCTCGACCCCTACATGCTGAGCATGAGCGTCTTGGTCGAGCGCTTCTGTTTCGAGATCGCCGACAGCGGCGACTCGCGCGGCCGCATCGTCGCAGAGAGAAGGGGCCGGGGCTTCGATGCCGCTCTGCGGCTCGCCTGGGCGGCGCTGGAGGTCGGTGGCACGGCCTACCTGCCGCCGTCAGTCATCAAGCAGCGTGTCGCCGGTCTGCACCTCCGCGACAAGAAGAGCAGGATCGCGGGGCTCGAGCTCGCCGACCTCGTCGTGTCGCCCATCGGTCGCTTCGTCGCCGGGCCTCCACCGCGTGAGGACTTCGAGATCGTCCGCGAGAAGCTCAGGCGCCGAGATGGCGAGTACATGGGAGCGGGGCTCGTGATCCTCCCCAAAGGGTAAGGCCGGGACCCGCTTCGCAGTTCCCGACCTCTGCTTAAAGTATAGCCGCCCGGCGCCGAGAGGCAAGCATTCCGCGGCGATTGTCGCCCCCGAGCCTTCCCGGCTACCGTGCAAACCATCGCGCGATACCCAGCGAGCCGCTTGCGATACATGACGCCGGCAAGGGAACGCCGTCATCCACGTGGTCGCCGATGGTCACTCTGCGACCACGAGGGCGCGACCATCACCGACGCGCCGCTTCAGGCCGGTTTGCGCTACGAGACGGTCGCGTGGCCGCGGGTGCAGCACGTTATGGAGCTCCCGGAGGTGGCCACTAGGTCAGGCTTCCTAGCCGTGCCGGCCGACGAGGCGGCCACCCCAGCCCGCCTGCAAGGCCTGATTGTGAGCGATAAAGGTTCCCAAGGAGGGGATCATCGACGGGGGCATGACATGACCGTTCCGAGGGGCAGCTCCTACATCTGGGTGACCTGGATCACGGGCCTGCTCGCCGCCGACAAGCAGTGCGAGTGGTCGGCCTGGTTCCGCGCCCACTTCAGCGGCTTCGAGAAGATGCCGACCGACTTCAACCTCGCCGCCTGGAAGGCCGCCCACGGCGAGATGGTCCGGGCGCGCGCCGCGGCCCTGAAGGCCGAGGGCTACACCGTCTTCGTCGAGGATCAGAACAAGTTCACTTTGAAAGGGCAGGCCGCGACCCTCGGCGGCGTGCCCGACCTCGTGGCGGCGCGCGGGGGAGAGGGCCTTGTGATCGACTGCAAGTCGGGCAAGCAGCGGGGCTCGGATTCCTTCCAGGTGCTCACCTACATGCGCGTCCTGCCGCTCACCCATCCAGCCTGTCGGGGCGTGCCGCTGGCCGGCGAGATCCAGTACCGGGACGCGTCAGTGCGCATCGCGCCCAGCCAGCTCACCGATGAGCTCAAGCGGCTCATCCGCGGCACGATCGAGCGAGTCGGCGGCGACGCGCCGGCCGTCAAGGTGCCGAGCCTCTCGGAATGCCGCTTCTGCGAGATCACCGCTGCGGACTGCCCCGAGCGCGGCGATGAGGAGCAGAGCCGGGCACCCGTCGAGCATGACCTCTTCTGACGGCAGGGACTGGCGAGCGGCCGTGCACCTGATCCCGCTCACGATCGATCCCCAGACGCCGAGTGAGGGCGAGCAGCTCATCTTCGAGCATCTCGCCGCCGACGAGGCCCATCCCGTGTGGACGGTCCTCCATTCGCAGGACATCGCCCGCCACCGGCGTCAGATGGAGGGCGAGATCGACTTCCTGATCGTGGCGCCCGGGCTTGGCGTGCTCGTACTGGAGGTCAAGGGTTGCCGGCGACTTCGCCGCGAGCACGGTCTCTGGTACTACGGCGGGGACATCGAGGGCCGCGCGCGCAGCCCGTTCAAGCAGGCGGCGGAAGCCATGCACAGCGTGCGAGAGCGGCTGGTCAGGCATCGTCCGCATCTTGCGGACGTCCTCTTCTGGTCGGCGGTCTGCTTTCCGTTCATCGAGCTCACCGATGAGAGCGAGGAGTGGAACCCCCGGCAGGTCGTCGACAAGATCAGGCTCGACCAGCGCGCGATCGCCGACTGCCTCACTTCGGTCGTGCAACAGGCGCGTCGGCGCGCCGCCGAGCTGCGCATGCCCTGGTTCGACCAGGCTGTGGGTGAGCCCTCACCGGAGCACTGCGACGAGATCGTCCAGGCTCTGCGCCCCGACTTCGAGCTCTTCGAGAGCCCGAAGGCTCGCGCGAAGCGCGTCGACGAGGAGATCCTCCACTACACGGAGGAGCGGTTCGAGGCGGCGCGACGCAGCCACGCCGCCGGCAAGAGCGTCCTCTTCCTCTCGCACCATCCATCCGCACATGACCGCCGTCGCCGGGAGCTCGGTGAAGGGCTTGCCGCAGGACGGCAGTCGCTACCGGGAAGGGGCTCTGCCCGACGCAGCCGCCGAGCGTTTGCTCGAGAACGGGGACGCTCTCTCGCGGGCGGAACGGGCGAACCCCGTCGTCGCGAGCGCCGTGTGTGCGCCAGGCGATGAAATCGGCCACCTGACCCACGGCTATGCCGTCAGTCGGGTTCCCGGTTCCGGGACGCCACCTTCCCTGTCGTTCGGCCGCCCGCTACCGCGGCGCAGCAACGTCACCCGTCCGCGTGAGTCAACGTCCACCACGCCGGCGGTTCGTGAGCCTCGCAGCCGTGTCGCCTGTCAGCTACGCTCGCAGGCATGACGCCGACGCCCCGATCACGCACATCTCAACCGCTGGCCGCGCCTGGAGGCGTGGGCCACAACGTCAACCTTGACTGGGGCGGCCGTTCTGCTACGCTAGTCTCCTATACTCCCCGCTGGCAGCGCCGCAAGGCCCCCAGCGGGGTTCTTCTTTGTGGCCGCCGATGAACGCCGGGTCGGCGCCGAAGCGTGCGATCGCCTTCTTCGACGGCCAGAACCTCTTCGCCGCCGCGCGCGATGCGTTCGGCTTCACCACCCCTTCCTATGGCGTGCCTCGTCTCGCTCAAGCCATCGCGCTGCAGCGTGGCTGGGACCTGACCGAGACACGTTTCTACACGGGCATGTCGAATCGTCAGGAGAACCCGCGGCTGCACCACCATTGGACGTTGAGGCTGCGCAGGATGCGTGCCGACGGCGTGGTGGTCACCGCGCGACCGCTGCGGCGCCGGCGCAAGCACGCCCGTCTCGACGACGGCACGACCGCCACGTTCACGGTCCTCGAAGAGAAGGGCATCGACGTGCGCATCGCCCTCGACGTGGTGCGCGCCGTGCTCGCCGGGTCCTGCGACGTCGTGCTCCTGTTCAGCCAGGACCAGGACTTCGCCGAGCTGGCCGACGAGGTGCGGGCGATCGCCCGCGAGCGGCAGCGCTGGATCAGAATCGCCAGCGCCTACCCGGTCGGCCCGGGCACGAGAAACGCCCGCGGCGTGGAGCGCACGGACTGGATCCCGATCGACCGCGCTACCTACGAAGCCTGCATGGAGACTCGCGAGGCCCGCTGAAGGCGTCCGCTCCTATGGCCCTCTCGACGGCCTCCCGGAGAACCTGCCGCGGCTCGCCTGCGAGGGCCTCATCGAGCGCCGACTCAGGCACGCCCGGTCCGGTCTTCGACCTCCAGTCTGGCCGACATCTTCAACCCAGCAGAGTCCACGGAGCCACCGCGGGCGCATACCGGCATGACACCGCGGCTGACGCTCATTAAGAAGCCATAGCGTTTGCAGAAACACGCAGAATCTGGTAGTTTCTGCAAACGCAATGGCAGATACAGTTGACATACGGAGGTTTCTCGACGATCTGCAGGCGCAGGGCCGATACTCCTTCACCGATGCTGAGGCCCGGGACGCCGTCACCTCGTCTCCTCGCGCCGCGGGCGAGGCGCTGCGTCGCCTCCGCGTCGGCGGCCGCGTCGCCACGCCGCGCAAGGGCTTCGACGTCATCGTCCCGCCCGAGTACCGCGAGGCGGGGTGCCCTCCGGCAAGCTGGTTCATCGATGATCTCATGCGTCTCACGGGGCGGCCCTACTACGTGGCTTTGCTGAGCGCCGCCGCCGTCCACGGCGCGGCCCACCAGCAGCCGATGCGTTTTCAGGTCGTCACCGACAGACCCATGCGACCGGCCGGCGCCGGGCGCGTGCGCATCGACTTCCACGTGAGCCGCGACGTGGAGGCGGCGCCCGTCGTGCGCGTGCAAACCGACACCGGCTATATGCGCGTCTCCACGCCCGAGGCGACGGCGTTCGACCTCGTGCGCTTCCCCGAGGCGTCGGGGGGGCTCGGCAACGTGGCGACGGTCCTCGCGGACCTCTCCGAGGCTATGCGGTCAGACGCGCTGCGCGGGCTCGCCACGGGCCGGCCGACTCCGGAGGTCCAGCGGCTGGGCTATCTCCTGGACCTCATCGGCCGGCAACAGCTTGCCGACCCTCTGGCGCGGGCGCTGGCCGCCAGGCGCGTGCGCCCGGTGCTTCTCGATCCCCGCGCGAAGGACGGTCCGCGCGATGCGGGGCCTCCGCCGTGGCGGGTCGTGAGCAACGAGATCATCGAGCTCGATCGGTGATCCCGCGCGCGTACATCACCGAGTGGAGGGCGCAGAGCGCAGATGGCGTCAAGCTCCTCTACCGCTTCGAGACCACGACGCTGCCTACCCAGCGCATGCGCGTGAAGGTAGAGATCAACACGCGCGAGCACTTCACCTGTCGTGGGCTGCGCACCCATCAGTACGCCGTCGTCAGCCGGTGGCTCGAGGCCACTGCTCCGATCACCACCTACGATGTCGAGGAGCTGCTGGGTACCAAGATGCGCGCGCTCTATCAGCGCAAGAAGGGGCGCGACCTGTACGACCTGTGGGCCGCGTTGGCGGTTCTCGATGCCGACGCTGAGGGCATCGTCGAGTGCTTCCGGAGCTACATCCGGTCAGACGGCGGTGCGGTCACCCGTGCGATGTACGAGGAGAATCTCGGCGGCAAGCTCGCCTCTGCCGCCTTTCGCGATGACGTCCTGCCGCTGCTTCGCGACGGTGATGGGTACAGCGTCGACGAGGCGGGCGCACTCGTGCACGATCGGCTGGTGTGCCGCCTTCCGGATGCGCCGTGGACGGGCGCAGCGTGACGGTGCTCCGGGACTGGGGTCGGTGATGAACCCAGGGGACTGGCCGGGCGGACTCGCGCCCCTCGCGGAAGCTTCGTAACGTGGGCTCAGGCAGCTTCGTGCTCACCGACAAGCGGTACATCTTCATGGGCAGCAAGCGCACCGCGAGCGCCAGCCTCACCATGATCGTCGGCATCGAGCCCTACCGGGATGCCATCGCCATCCACCGCTCCAACAAGCAGCGCATGGAGATGTTCTGCGGCCTGAGCAGCGAGCAGTTCTCTTTCAGCATGGAAGGCCGCGATCACGCGGCCGCACTGAACGGAGCCGTGCTCGCCTACCTGATCGAAGGCCTCGTGGCGGCTGATGCCGCGGCGGCTTCGCCGTCTGCCGCGCGATCGCCGCGGGGCGCTCGAGGTGGCGGCGCGGGTGCGGGCAGCACGGCTGACGAGATTGAGAGGCTTGTGAAGCTCCGCGACAGCGGCGACCTGACCGACGCGGAGCTCACTGCGCTGAAGGCGAAGCTCATCCGTGGGTAGACGCGGGCGCTGAGGCGCGGGGCACGCTCTTCCGTCCCCGCCGTCGTGTACGGTTCGACTCTCGGGACCACCCCGAGACAGCGCAGCCGGCGCACCGTCCGACGGGCCCCCCGTGAGTCAGGAAGAAGCCCCCCGGCGACAAGGACCCACGGAAAGGAGGCGGGGGCAAGACGTCAACCGCCGGAAGCGGTCGTCATCCTGTACGGACGCTGGCGGGCCGCGCACTCTACTGACGATGCACCTTGCTGAGCGCCGCTCGATCACCACGCCCGCCGGCAGTCTTCGCAGCGCATCCGACGTCAAATGACGAGTAGAGTGAGGAGGTCCGAATTGAGCTACCCGGAGACGCCACCCGGATCCGGACCGAGAGAGGCGGCCATGCTCACCGCGTACATCACCGCTGCCTTGCGCCAAGCTCACTACGAGCTCCTGCCCGACGACGGAGGCTATTTCGGGACCATCCAGGGGCTCGACGGCGTCTGGGCGCAGGCCGCCAGCCTCGAAGAGTGTCGCGACCAGCTCCAAGAGGTCCTTGAGGAGTGGATCATCCTGGGACTC
>CAIOZS010000009.1 GCA_903862845.1 uncultured Thermoleophilia bacterium | reverse complement strand
CGCGTCCTCAAGGGCACCAGCCTGGAAGGCGTCCTCTGAGGAATACCGACTGCTCGCCGGGGCTCGACAGCGGTCCGGGTGGGCAGCGGTCATGGACCTTGGGGCGAGCAGCGGTCCTTCTTGGCGAGGGACCGACCGAGGGCGTTGCTGGACCTGCACCTGAGTCGCCGACAGCGCCGGCGGCATCCGGTAGGCCTACGGGCTGCCGGATGCCCCGGCGGCCGCCACTATGATCCGCTCCGGTGCAGACGTGGCCGGGATCATCACCGACGACCCCGGCCAGTTGACATCGATGCTGGCTGCCCGCGGGTACAGGATCCCTGAGCAGTTCCTCACGGAGTAGTGCGGGAGCCGCTCCGACCACGCCCGCGTACGCGCCAGTCGCCGCGAAGGCGCGGGGAGCAGGATGGGACGTGCGCGAACTCGCCGCAGGGCACGGTGCGACGCTCACCGTGCCGGGCAAGGTGGCGGAGATCCTGCTCGATCTCGCGGACGCCTCTCCTCGAGCGTCGGGCGCGATTCGGCTCACTGAGGGTGGGCGGCGAAATGGAGCCGGGCCGGCTCTCATTCGTCAGGAGTCAGAAGGTGACGGTCGTGCCGCCGCCTGGCCTCACGTCGCCGCCGAATGCCGCAACTGCAGACCGACCGCCGACCAGACGGGGAAGCCCCTCCAGATGGTGCTCGTGGGCCACCCGGAGTAGTAGTCGGCGTTGCCGTAGTTGTTGCTGTCGTTGGAGTCCGGGTAGATGGGGTTGAGGTAGTCCCCCGTGCCGGCGTAGTTCTTGCCCTTGAACGTCTGGTCCAGGAACGCCGTGACGAAGTGCTGGTTGACGTTGTTGGTGCGCGTGTTGTCCAGCGCCGGCTCCTGATAGTGCGTGTATTCGCGCCAGCGCGTGAACGTGATGGGCGGCGCGGGGTTGGCGATGACCTCGTGGTCACCCTGCTGATGGATGAGCATGTAGCGGTCGGACTTGACCGCGTTGTCGAAGATGAACTTCGCGCCCGCGTAAGGAGCGGTCTGGTCCTGGTCGCCGACGATGCACAGCATGGGGATCTTGATGCCCGCGAGACCGGCGACATCCCACGCTCCCTGCGTGCCGCCCCAAGGGCCCGCCAGCACGATTGCCTTGATGCGCGGGTCCAGCAGGGCGGCGTAGTCCGCGCTGCCGGCGAGAAGGGTCTGCAAGTACGTGCCGGCCTTGAAGTCGGCGAAGTTGGCGAATCCCGAAGTCACGCCCGCGCCGGCGGCAACGACCGCCCCGTAGCCGCCCATGGAGTAGCCGAGGACGGCCGTCTTGTCGGCGTTCACAATCCCCGACAGGAAGCTCCCTGAGCCGCTCTTGCCGAGGTCCGCGATCGTCTTCAACACGAAGTTGTCGTCGAGCATCCGGTTACGCAGCGTGCTGGAGAAGTTGGTCGCATCGGCGTGCGTGGAATCGGTGTGGCTGATGGCCACGACCACGTATCCCTTGGAGGCCATGTTCTCGGTAATGTTGGTGAGCAGCACGTCCGAGCCGGGGTAGCCGTGCGAGACGATCAGCAGCGGATAGGGGCCCCCACTGGCGTTGGGCTTGGCGTTGCGCCGGGCGCGGCCCGGGAACTTGAACGGGATGATGGGGCGGGTGTCGGCTGAGCCGGGACCGCTGCCGAGGAAGTCTGAGTAGGTGGTCAGCTCGGCCACCTTGTTCGGGATGGTGGCCGGGTACCACACCATCAACGGCAACGGCCGGTTGTAGGTGGGGGCGGTGCCGGTGCCATCGTAGTGCGCCATGTCGACCTGGCCGGGGTTGGTGACGGTGAAGCCGCGTACGCCCACATGGTACGGACCGCGAGCGGCCAGCTCCGGCGCGTCCGGCCGCATGTCGCCGGGCATCGGGTAGCCCAGCGAGGGGAAGCTGTACTCGCCGGCAGGGGTCACTTGCCCCGCGCCTCGCTCGCCACCGGCGAGCGCGTCGCTGGTCAACAAGGAGCCGGCGGCTGTAGCAGCGGCGCCTAGGACCGCGGCACCCTTGAGCACTTGGCGCCGCGTCACCTGCCTGTGCGCGCTCTCTTCGACAGGGCCATCGGGATGCTGGTCTTCGGTCATGCTCTCTCCTGTCGTCGTCGGATTCCTGCCGCAGCATGCTCGCACCAAGGAGGGTGGGCGTCAATGCCACCGTCACCGCGCTGGGACAGGACGCCTTGACGATGAGCTCCTTGAGGGTCTGCGTGGCCCAGATGCGGAACTGCGTGGCCTGGCGGCTGTTGACGCGGTAGCCGACGGAGATTACGGCGTCGAGGTTGTAGAAGTCGATCGACCGGCTGACGTCCCGCGAGCCTTCCCGTTGAACTCTCCGGATCTTCCGGATAGTTGACTCCCGAGTGAGCTCTCCGCTGTCGTAGATGCCTTTCAGGTGTTCATTGATCGTCCGGACGTCGACGCCGAACAGCTCGGCCATCCTGCGTTGGGAGAGCCAGAATGTCTCGTCCTCGTTGAGAACCTCGACGCGCACCGTGCCGTCCGCGGTCGCGTAGATGAGCGCTTGTCCTTCGACCGGCGCGGGGAGCTCGTCGGGCACGCGACACCTCCGATAGGGGAGAGCCGACCGCCGCCGACGCGGGCGGCCGTCTCGTCGCGCTTGATGCTTGCAGAGCACTCGGACGGTGGGCATAGTGACAATGGAGGCGCTGCGATGAGCGGCTTGTGGCGCTTTGACAGCTCGGCCGGGCGGGTCTACGCTCACCGTGGTCGGGTATTGCGCAGCGGTCCCCGGCCACAACTGTCCCCGGGCATGTGCTCGGGGCGCGAAGCCGCCCTCGGGCGGCTTCTGCTTCTTCCAGGGGTCCTACGTCGACATTGGCTCCGAAGACGAAGAAACCCCGGGATCGTGTCCTCGGGGGAACCAGGAAGCCCCAGCCTCGCTGGCGATGACCCGATCACGGTGCAACCAGGCAGAGGGCCAGTCAATGCGCCTTCTTGACACTTCGTCGCGCCCTGCCGATACTCCCTGCAGAGGTCGGGAACTGCGCAGCGGGTCCCGGCCTTGCTCTTTGGGCAGATCGCCAACTCCATCGGCAGCGTAGTCAGGCTGCCTCTCTCCGTCATTGAGGACTGTTTGCGGACCGCCGGAGTCGCATTGCGTGCCAACGACGCAATCGGAGAAGGGAGGCCCCCAGGTCGCGTCAGGCAGCAGCGGCCGTCAGACGTCGGGTCGCCGGTCCGGCGGTGCGGGGCGCGTCGGCGTCGATGCTGCCATCGGCGCCCACCTCGTGAGCGGGGGCGGCAGGCGTGGGTTCGAGCACTACGAGGCGGTCCGCATCGGGGATCTCCAGACCCTCGTCGAGAGCCCAGGTGATGTAGTCGTCGAAGGCTGCGCGGAGGTTGCGCAGGGCGTGGTCCTTGGTCGCGCCATCGCCGGCGATCGTGGGAATCCCCTTGATCCGGTAGAGGAGATACCTTTCGCTGCCCTCGGTGCGGATCTCGAAGGTGCGTGAGTAGGGCTGGAGGCGGTAGTACTCAAGGTCCCTGGTCATGGTCCTCCTCTGCATCCAGGTGGCGTAGTCGGCAAGAACGGCGAGGTCGACACGCATGCGATACCTCCAGCTCGAGATGGGGACCGGCGTTGCCGCGGTGTATGGCCCCCGAAGTGCCCCGATGCCAGCAAAGCGTGCATACGGTGGGCAGAGTCACAATCGAGAGGCGTCGCGGCGACCGGGGGCGGCGCCGACGCGGCTCAGAGCACCTTCACCCGTGCCCCTGCAGCCGGGCGGGCCGTGGCGTCAAGCTCGGCCACCCGGCGGGACGAAGATGACCGACCCCTGTGCGGTGCACCTACGGCGCGCCGCGCGGGGGCACGAAGATGACCGCTCCGTCGCGCCCCCGCGTGAGCAGCACGCGATAGGCGTTGACGCGCAGCTGGAAGGCGTCGCGCACGTGGGTCATACGCCGAGCGACGTGCGGATGTCCTTCATCAGGAGGAGAAGGTGCAGCGGATGAGTCGGTGACGGCTCGAAGACGTACCGTTCGTAGAACCCTCTCGCCGTCGCGTCCTTCGCGTGCACCAACACGGCGCGGACGCCGATGAGCCAGGCCGCGTCCGCCGAGCGCGCGAGCGCCTGGACCAGCATCTGCTCTCCCAGCCCGTGGCCCCGCTCGGTCAGGTCGACCGCGAGCCTGGCGAGCACGATGACCGGGATCGGCTGGCGGCCCTGCCCCGTGGCGGCCCGCTCCGTCGCCGCGCTCGCCTCGACGCTGCCGGCCGCCAGGGAGTAGTACGCGACGACCGAGTCGCCCCGGCAAGCCACCTGGGTCTGCGACTTGCCGGCCCGGGCGTCCGTGAGGGCGCCGTCGATCAGGTAGTCATTGAGCGCCGGCGCGCCGCAGTCGAACGAGGAGACGTCGTGCCGCGGCTCCAGCGGCTCGGGCCCGAAGAGCGCCTCAGCGCTCACTGAACGGCGACGGCTTCGAGGCTGCCCGCTGGAGAGCACCGATCTCGCGCGCCGGCCGGTTCAGCACGGCCGTGAACGCAGACCACTGGTCTGGGGTGAGGACGAATCTGGTCTGGTCGGCAAGGACGTCCTGCGCCGAGCGCAACGCTGCCTGCAGGACAAACGCACTGGCGGTCATGTGCGTGGCGCGCGCGGCCTCTTCGACGAGGCGCTTGACCTCTGCGCTCGCGCGGATGTTGAGGCGCTGGTCTTTCGTGACGGACACGCTCGAGGCGACTGGTTTCACGGCTGCTCCTTTCCAGGAGTGGAAGACGAGCATACGCGTCGTACTCTTCTGCGTCTACCCATTGTACGTACACCCGAACTGGCGTTGACATTGCCCCCAGAAAGAAGAAACCCCCGGGATCGTGACCGGGGGACCAAGGAGCCGGAGCCAGCTGCCGAGGAACGATTCTGATGATTCCATCGCCGACGCTGGGCGTCAATGCGCGGATGGCCGCCGGCTGGTTGACACTGGCGGAGGCCGGCGAGTTGGCCGGCGTCTTCACCCCGTGATCCATCGTGACCACTCTCGTAGATCGTCTGGCAAGCGAGCGCCGAGCAGTCGCCCTTAGAGCATCTTGCTCAGCTTCCCGGTTTTCACTTCAAACTCCTCGTGGGCCAAAGCCGCGTCGTCGTCGCCCTCGGGGATCGCCGTGCCCGTCACGTAGGCGAGGTCGGGCGGGTCGCCGCCCAGCCACCAATACGCGTCGACGATGTGCTCCATGGCCTGGGAGGCCAGCAGCTCGCCTGCCATCTTCATAAAGGCGGCCTGGTACTTGAATTCCTCCTGCTGTGCCCGCTTCGCGAAGTACAGCGCCGCCCGATTCCTGAAGGCCAGCGCCATCTCGTTCCACTCCTTCGTGTAAGCCTTGGGGATGGGCGCGATCGTGAGCCAGACGTCGTGCGCCCATTCCTCCTCAGCGAGGAGCTCGTCGTGCTTGTCCGGGTCGCCCACCAACGGCGTCATGTCGTCCACCGTGTCGAGCGCGCCCTGCTTCAAGTTGTCGTAGTGGAGCGCCTGTGCGTTGAAGAGCTCCTTGAGGTCGGCGAGCTTGGCCTTGTAGTCGGCGCGGTAGCGTGTTCGGACGTGCGCCTGACACAAGTCGGGCGTGACCAGCAGGACCCCGAGGACCACCACCGCGAGAAGCATCGCGCCGCGCACGTTCGGTCTGGCCATGATCGCTCTCCCCTCGTTTGCCCCTCACCAGCGGATGCCCGCCATGCGTAGCTAGGCCCATACGGGGCGAGCCTGTCAAGGGGGAGCCGTTCAGGGTGTGCTCAGCACCTCGAGCGCGCGCAGCGTCACCCAGCGGCTGGGCTCGCCCTTGGCCTCGATGGGGACGACGAAGCGGTCGTTGAAGGACTGCTGGAGCGTCCAGCGGCCCCGGCGCGTCGGCGCGCTCCCCTTGGTTGACGTTTCGCCGCAGCGAGCGCTTGACCTTCGGCGGTCGGCGCGCATAATGGACGCACTGTCCCCGCGCCTGACGCGGGGCGCGAAGCCGCCTCCGGGCGGCTTCTGCTTTTCTCGGACCATCGTCAACTGGGGGGATGACGTGTCGCCACGCCGTCCGCGCACCCGCGTCTACACGGACGGCTTCAACGTCCACTACGCCGCCTTTCGGCGGGCGCGGTTCCAGCAGTACAAGTGGCTGGACAGGGTCGCGTTCTGCAGAGTGGCGCTTCCCCGCAACGACGTGCAGTTCGTCGAGTACTTCACCGCGCCGCTCGACCCATCCAGGGGCAGAGAAGGCCAGCACGGCCCCAGAAGGGCCCGTGTGGGTGCCTGCGTGTTCGCCAAGCAAGCCGACTTCGTGCGGACGGTCCGATGCGGCCACTTCGCGGCCGCTCAGCTCCCGGATGAGCTCGCGGACGCGGACGGTCGGCGGATCACGAAGGTCGCTGCGAACAGGCGGTTTCATGGTTGTCACTTGACAACCGCAGCCGACCTGCCGATACTCATGAGGAAGTGACGTGCCAAGAAGGCGGCATCCAGATGCTCACATCGAGAGTGCGCTCAGGCACGCGGAACGTGGCGGCTGGCGTGTCGAGCCCCTGGGCGCACGGGCGCATGGCTGGGGCAAGATGTACTGCCCGCACAACGATCCCGACTGCCGCTGCGGCGAGTTCTGCGTGGCGGTGGTCTGGGGCACACCTCGCAGCCCGGAGAATCACGCCCGGCAGCTCCGGAGAGTCGTGGACGGGTGCGTCGGGACCCGCCGCGCCCCCGGCGACGATGAGGACTGACTGTTGACCGAGTACACCTTCACGCTGACCTTCGCACTCGGCGTCGGGGACGCCGATACGGAGGTTGTCATCGAGCGCCTCGGAGCTGCCGGTTGTGACGACGCGGTCGTCGGTGTGGGCAGGCGCGGGCGTCTGGCGCTCGAGTTCACCAGGGAGGCCGAGGACGCGGCGCGCGCCGTCGGCAGCGCCGTCGCTGACGTGCGCTCGGCGCTTCCCGATGCCGCGCTCATCGAAGCGTCTCCCGACCTCGTGGGCCTCACCGACGTGGCGTTGCTGCTCGGCGTCACGCGGCAGAACGTGCGCAAGCTCATCGTCGCTTGCGACGCGCCCGAGCCCGTGCCCGTGCACGCGGGCAGGTCCACGATCTGGCGGCTCGCCGGCGTGCTGCGGTGGCTCGCCCGGGAGAAGCGCTACCCCATCCCACCCGAGTTGCTCGAGGTGGCCGAGGCGACGATGCAGGTCAACCTCGCTGTCGAGGCGCGGGACGCCGATCCGCGCGCCCAGGCGGAGATCGCCGCGCTTCTGGCGTGAGGGCCGGCGCACTGGCGCCCTCGCGCTGAACGGTCCGGGATCTCCGGGGGGTTCCTGCGTCACATTGGATCGAGGAGAGCTCGGTCAGGTTCCGGGCGGTCGGGCACTCCCGCTACCAGGCGCCCCTCAGCCGCTCGCGCCGCGGCGCACCAGGCGCCCGAGCCCCCGGTCGATCGCGAGCAGCAGCGCCGCGAGCGCGATGAAGACGGCCACGATCCCGACCAGGGTCAGCGACACGATCGCATACCCGTGCTCGCGGGGGTCCATGAACGGGTACGGGTACCAGCCGATGGCCGCTCCCCGCAGAAGGGTGACGACCAGCCAGAGGATCGGGTAGACCAGCGACAGCCACACCACCCTCCACGACACGAGTCCGCGCGGTCCGAACACGAGCCAGCCGACCACGGCGAGCGCCGGGACCACCGTGTGCAGGAGCAGATTGTCAACGGCGTTCCAGCCGTGCGGGTGGGCCAGACCGGCCAGCATGGTGTGGTAGACCAGCGCCGTGAGCACGATCATCGCGACGCCGTCGAAGCGGAAGACCCGGAAGAGCAGCGCGGACCGGTGCAGACGCAGGGCAAGCAGCAGCGCGGTGACCGCGACGATGAGGTTCGACTGGATCGTGAAGAACGCGAGCACGTTGGCGTCGCGGGCGGCCTGCGAGGCGAACGCGGCGTAGTAGGCGGGCGCCTGGACGCCTCCCTGAGCGATGCCCAGGGCGACCGCGACGAGCGCGACGGCCGCGGTGAGGCCGTGCCACGTACGGGCGATGGGTCCATCCACAGGGCGTTCACCTCCCACGGCCGCCGGACCTCAGGACGGTACGCAGAATAGCGGAGCCGCCGTCCTCGCGCCAAGGCGCGCGGCGCGGTTTACGTTCGGCCGAGCGCTGCTTTGACAGAGCGATGACGCGGGCCTACACTTGCCTTGGTCGGGTATTGCGTAGCGGTCCCCGGCCACTTTCTTTGGGCAGGACGACGAGTCCGGCGCCTTCCCAGTCTCCCTTCGGTCCGCGGCGCAGCTTGCTGCGGACGATGTCGAGATGGGGCTTCGGCGGCATACCCGCGATCCAGCGGCCCAGCGGCGTGACCACGAGGTCGGCGATCTCGAGCCCGGCGCCTCCAGTCGCCTTGGTCGCGAACTCGAGCGCGGCGATACGTCGCCGCCGGACCTCCGGCCGGACGTACCGTGTGCCGTTCAGGCGCAGCACGTCCCAGGCGATGGTGAGCTCGCGATCGAGTCGCTCGTTGCGACGCTCGACGAGGATCCGGCCTTGCGGTCCGCTGCCAACGAGCTCGAAGCAGAAGCGCTCGACGACGATCCCCAGGCTGAGCATGTACGGGTCGACGGCCAGCCCCCCGTGTCGTTCAAGGAGAGCCCGTTTGCGGATGACGCAGGCAACGACGCTGAACTCGAGCGCTGCGAGCAAGGCGTTGAGGCGGCAATGGAAGCGATCACGGGTCCCCGGGTCGGCGAGGCTTTCGAAGCCTTGGCGGTTCCGCGTGATGTCCGCGGTGTGCAGCACGATGTCGGCGTTTCCGAAGAAGTCGCGCTTGAACGCGGCGACGGCTTGCTCGATGCCCTCAAGGGTCGAGTCGTCCGCGACGAGGATCCCACCGAGTACAAACACGGGATAGCCAGCATCGATGTGCGCCAGGCTGTGGTCGCCCGATTCATCGAGGAAGAGATGGTGCATGCCGCCATGGTAGGCGGGTGCAGGGAGCGCGCACAGAGTGACAATCGCCTCCGCGGGCGGCGACGTGCACGACGTCCGTCCTCCAGGCGAGCAGCACTCCGGCCGGCGTCAGTGCAGCGACCACGTGGCATGCCACGCGCTGATCGGCATGACCACCTTGGCCGGCTCGAAGCCGCGCTCGACCCGCATGGAGAGCCAGCCGACCGAGCTCTTGCCCACGCGGGAGGGGTCCGGCCCACCGGCCTCCCCAAGGCCCCACGGACTGTCCTTGGTGTACGTGCCGTCGCTCAACTGGAGGAACTGGTAGGCGACGGGTGAGCGCGCCGTGCTCTTGTCGAGGCTCGTGAGCCGCACCTTGATGCCGTACTTCCACTCGTAGGGGCCGATGAAGTCGCCAAACTCGTTGGGGGCGCTGTCGCCCTGCGGATTCGGAAGCCGTTTGACAGCGAGGACCGCGACCCGCTCGCTGTGCGTCTCGCCGCTTGTCTGGTCGTACCAGTCGACCTGGACGGTGTCGCCCAGTCGGCCGCTCCAGGAAGGCCCGCCCCGGTCTGAGATGGTGGCTGCGGCGACGGGGAGGTCGCGTGCCTTGGCGCTCGAAGCCGCGGACGGCTGCTGGACCGCATCGCCCCCACTCGCGCTTCGGGTCGACGCCGGGTTCCCGCAGCCGACGAGCAGACCGGCTGCCGCGAGAACGAGCGCTCTCACGGCGATGATGTTCCTCACCTTGCGGCCCCCATGAAGACGTCGCGATACTACCAGGAAGGCCTGGGAGGTCAGCCCGCCGCCGACCTGCTTGCTGCGCCCCGATCATGCGCGGGCCCACAAGGAATCGGACCGACGTTGGCAGCCGGAGCGCGGGGTCAGCCGAACACCTTCACCCCGTGCCCCTGCAGCGGGGCGGCAGTGGGGTCGAGCTCGGCCACCGGCAGGACGAAGATGACAGCCCCGTCGCGCACGTGCGCGGAGCACGCATGGCGCTTGTCGCGCGCGTTCGACCACGCGTCACCCTCCCGCACGAGGTCTGTCCCCCAGGCGAGGAGCACGCCGACGAGCTCCAGCCCAAGCAGCAACTCAGCTTTGCGATGGAACTCCCGTCTCTGCTGGTAGCGCAGACTGCTCGGCTGACTCCGGTATTCGAAAACGACCTCCGCCTGCGCCAGAAGCCGCATCAGCGACTCCGGACGCGCGAGCAGGACGAGCGCCGCCACCGTGGGCTCACCATCGATCGTGAGGCCGAGGTCCTCCATCACCTGCACGTCGGACAGCGACGCGACCGAGGGATCACCGCTTCTCCGCGCCCACAAGTCGCGGAGCGTGCCGATCGCGTCCGGATGCAGATCGTCGAGGGTCGCGCCCTTTGCGAGAGTGGCCGAGTAGTCGCTCACCGTCTCGTCCATGATCCGCTTGAGCTGATCCGTGGTCATGGGCACGAGGCCCTCGCCACCGCGCATGAGGTATCCGCCGTTGAACGCGATCGGCTGGCCGATGGGATGAGCGGGCACGCGGAAGGTGATGACGCGCTTGCCGTCGATGCTGCTTTCGACAGCAGCGATCTTGATGCGCAACTGCTGCGTGACGTCGGCGCCGGTCTTCTGGAGGCTGCGGAACGCATGCGTGCCCACGACGCGCCGGGGAGGAGCGTCGCTGACGCCAAGTACCAGGACGCCTCCGCCTTCGTTCGACAGGGCGGCGCAGTAGTCGGCGAGCTTGGGAAAGTCGAAGTGACTGCGCGCGGCCTTGAGCTCGCAGCGCTCGTCTTCGCACGCCCGCAGGATGTCGTCGTTGGCCCTGAGGGCGGCCATGGTCGTGCCCTGGTCGGGCTCATCAAGGAAGAGGTAATGCATGCGATCATCGTAGGCCGGCGCGGGGAGCGCGCACAGAGTGACAATCGCGAGGCGGCCGGGCAGCCCCGGCGAGCGGCGCGGACGCGGCCTAGAGAACCGTCACCCCGTGCCCTTGCAGCCGCGCGGCGGTGGCGTCGAGCTCGGTGACGCACTCGCGCAGGCGACGGCAGGAACGACGGCTCTCCTCGCCGTCTCCGCACCAGGGGCCGAGGCGCATCGGGCACAACCCACTCCGCGAGGATCTTGTCGCGAGACGAGGCGACGAGGCCGCAGCGCGCGTCTGGGGCCTCGGCGTAGCGGGCGTCGAAGCAGTCCATGGCCTGGTCGAGGTCGCGGGTCATGCGGAGGTGGTAGCCGGAGGTCGCAAGGCGCGCAAGCGGCCTGTGCCCGCGGCGTCACCATGGCGGCTCGCCCGGTCGCCCGCGAGTCTACGTCTGAGGGCGTCGTTGGGATGCCTCCATGGCCCCGGCCCGCACGGCCGTGACGACCGCCGCGGCCGCGCTGGCCGGCGGTTCGTGCTCCCAGACCCGGACCACCACCCAGCCATCGGCCGTGAGGGCCTCCGTCACCTGTCGATCGCGCTCGCGGTTTCTGCGGAGCTTCGGCTCCCAGTACTCGCGGTTCGTGCCCGGCGTGTTCCCGTGAACCGGGCAGGAGTGCCAGAAGCATCCGTCCACGAAGACCGCGACCTTCGGTCCGGCGAAGGCGAGGTCGGGTCTCACGACGCCGACGCTCGTGCGCAGCGACGGATTCTTGCGATACCTGAGGCCTCTCGCGTGAAGCTCGCGGCGCAGACTGGCCTCGGGTCGCGAGCCGGTCTTGCGGTTGCCTCGCATGACGTTCGAGACGGCTTCGCTGGATGGCATGGGGTACCCGGGATCACTCGGCTTCAACGTCCACCTCGTGCGCGTTCCTTCCGTCCTCTCGGGGTGTTAGCCTACAACGGATGTGACGCACTCACCCGCAATACACCGGTTCATCGCCTGATGGCCGCCCAGCTCCCGGTTCTCAGCTTGTTTTCCGGCGCCGGCTGCCTCGATCTGGCGGTCGAACGCTGCGCAGAACCGATCGGCGCCAACGGGGCGCGCACAGAAGGTCCGTTCACGGTCGCGGCGGCGACCGACTACGACGCGCGTGCTCTGCGCTCTCTTCAGGCCAACTTCCCCGGTGTCCCGACGATCTGCGGCGACATCCGGGAGCTCTCCACGCACGAGCTCCTGGACACGGCGGGCGTGGCCAAGGGTGAGGCTGAGCTTGTGGTCGGCGGCCCTCCGTGCACGCCGTTCTCCAAATCCGGCTTCTGGCTGGAGGAGAAACGCAGCAGCACCGATCCCAACGCGTCCCTGCTCGACGAATACGCCCGCATCGTGGCCGAAGCTCAGCCTCGGGCGTTCATCCTCGAGAACGTCCAGGGGCTCACCTACGCCACGCACAAGGCGCAGCTGAGCCGGGTGCTCGAGCAGCTCACCGGTGCGGGGTATCGGCCCACGTACAGAGTGCTCATGGCGGCCGACTACGGCGATCCTCAGCTGCGCCGGCGTGTGTTTATCGTCGGCCGGCGGGATGGCGGCGACTTCCGCTTTCCCGAGCCCACCCACTCGGGGTGGAGCGAGCACACGCGCACCTTCGACCCGACCAAGAAACCCTATGTCACGGCAGGGAGCGCCATCGGGCCGTTGCTGTCGGGTCCCTCCGCGCCCGGTGAGATCGTCGAAGGAACGTTCGCCGACCTGCTTGCAGAGGTACCGCCCGGCCAGAACTACCTCTGGCATACCGAGCGCTACGGTGGCCGCGACGTGTTCAAGTGGCGCAGCCGCTACTGGACGTTTCTCCTGCGCCTCGATCCGGATCGACCCTCCAGCACCCTTCAGGCGCAGCCCGGCCCGTGGGTCGGGCCGTTTCACTGGGAGAACGTGCGCAACGACGAGGGCATCCCGCGGGCGCGCCGGCTCAGCCAGGCCGAACTGCTCAGACTGATGTCGCTTCCCGATGATTTCCTCGTCAAGGGCGACGGGGCCACGATCCGCCGTCAGCTCGGCAACGCGGTCCCGCTGCAGCTGGGCATGGCGGTCGTCGGCGCGCTCGCCGAACAGCTCGGCGTGCTGAGCCGGCCGGCCGAGCAGCGGGACGAGCGGCCGGACGACCGGGATGCGGTCCTCACCGTCGGAGCCTCGCGCGCGACAGTCTAATGGGGCTGAGGATCGACAAGAAGCGAGCCCGCAGGCAGCTTGAGAGGGCTTTGGAGCTGGCGCGGTCAGATGCCGTGGTGCCTGCGGACTGGACCGCGCGTACCGAGCGAGTCTCCCGGTTCGAGGACAAGACCTGCCTCGTCGTCCTGGGCACCGCGCTCCTGGCGACCGCGACCGACGACACCGTCGACGCCCTCACGCTGAAGGCCCGGGCCGGCAACAAGGCCTACTCCGCTCGCGGACTGGCTCACGAGGTGCTGGTGCCGGCGTCGATCGACTACGGATTCGACCTTCGCACCACCGGCCGTGAGCCCCTGAACAACCAGCCCTTCTTCTCTTCCGACAGCGTGAACGCCATGCCGCGTGTCAAGCACCCCGAGGAGATGCGGTACCTGGTCGAGTGCCTCGAGGCTGTCCACTACCTTCGCGAGGAGGAGGCGGTGCAGGCTCTCGCCGCCTTCCTGCGGCCGCGCATCGCCGCGAAGGAGCAGGCGGTGCCCATCGATCTGGGTCACACCAGCGCCGATCTGGTCAGGCTCAAGGACGCCTGCGGTCACTTCCTGGACAGGAGCGCCGAGAGCGGCAAGAGGGCACAAGCTCTGGTGGCCGCGGCCGTCGATCTCGTGTTCGACGATGTCCGCACGGCGAGGGTCTTCGACCCCTCCCGCAAGCTGCCCGGCGACGTGCAGGCGTTCCACAAGCTGGAGCCGGTCGTCGCCGTCGAGGTGAAGGCCAAGCCGATCACGTACTCGGATGCGGTGCACTTCGTGCGCTCCGCGTCGGCCGCGGGCTTCCCGCACGCCATGATCGCCGGTCTCGCATCGGTCGACGCGAAGGTGCTGCTCCTGTCGAAGGAGGCGTGGGAGGAGACCGGCGTGTACGTGACGGTGTACACCCAGTTCTCCGACATCCTGCTGGATGCTCTCGCCTGGAGCCGCCGCCCGCTCCACCAGCTTCTGGCCGAGTTCCCCAAGGACGTGGTCGCTCGGCTCACGCAGCTTGAGGTGAAGACCAGCTCGATGGCGCTTTGGGGGGAGCTCATCAGCTAGTCCTCCCGGCGACGGGGGGGTCTGACGACTCGCGACTCTGACCCGTCACGGTTGGCGGTGATCGAGAGTCGCTCCGATTCGTCACCGGGATGTGACAGACTGCGCTCCGACGATGTGCACATTGCTTGAGGGGTGCCATGGCCGGGGATTGGTCTGAGTTCGAGGTCGAAGCAGTCATCACTGACTACTTCGCCATGTTGCTCAAGGAACTCCGCGGCGAGGAGTACAACAAGACTGCTCATCGCCACGCGCTCGCGAAGCTGCTCGACGACCGTTCGGACGGTTCCGTCGAGTTCAAGCATCAGAACATCAGTGCGGTGCTGATTGGCTTGGGCCTCCCCTATGTCGAGGGCTACAAGCCCAGACGGAACTACCAGCAGCTGCTTGCTGACGCCGTGCGAGCCCGGCTCGTCAACAACCGTGAGATCGAGCCCGCGGTGGCCGCGACAGTGGATTCAGACGCAGAACCTGTCGACTTTGGCGACATTCTGCATCGACTCGCTCAACCACCTGCTCCGTCAAGCGTAGAGGGCCAGCGTCATGCGGAAACCTCGCCCACGAAGCTGGTCGTCCGCGCCTCGATCAACTACCTTGAGCGCGAGGCGCGCAACCGCTCTCTGGGTCGGATGGGCGAGGATTTTGCCCTGGCCTTCGAGAAGGCACGCCTTGTCGCCGCCGGCTGCATCAGGCTTGCGCGACAGATTGAGCACGTGTCGGTCACGCAAGGAGATGGCCTCGGCTTCGACATCCTCTCATTTGAGCCTGGCGGTGAGGATCGGCTCATCGAAGTGAAGACCACCGGATTCGGGAAGGAGACGCCCTTCTTCGTAAGCCGTAACGAGCTGAGCGTCTCGGAATCCAAGGATGTCGCGTATCACCCCTACGGCGTGTTCACGTATCGCAGAAATCCTCGGCTCTTCATGCTGAACGGCGCGCTGAGCAGCGTGTGCCGCCTGTCACCGACTCAGGATGTCGCCCACGTGCACCTGGGCCAGCCGAAGGATGCCACAGCGTGACTTTCGCCAGGCAGAGCCTGCAGTCCGCCGGCACGAAGACGGGAGCGCACATGAACCAACGCGCTATCGATGACGAACGAGCCTTGCGTTTCGCTTAGTGGGGTGAGCTGCAGGCATATGGCGGACCTGACTCGGTGGGTCCGCGAACGCTTCAGCAGCTGCGAGTCTACGGCGGGGCACGTGGGATCTGGGTGGACAAAGTGAGGACTCGCGACATCTCAGATGACAGCGCGGGTGTGACTGTCGCACTCCTGCACACCGGTACGGTCTATGACGATGATCTCTCTGATGACGGTGTCATCTACCACTACCCAAGCACTGAAACGAGAGGCTGGGATGACGCGCAGGTCGCCGCCACGAAGAACGCTGCTCGCCTGCGAGTCCCGGTGTTCGTGATTTCACGCTCGGCCTCGCATCGAGACCTGCGAAAGGTGCGGCCGGGGTGGGTCGAAGAGTGGGACGACCACGCCGGTCAGTTCCTGGTTGTGTTCGGGGACGAGCCGCCGCTGGCAAGGCAGTTGCCGGACGATGAGGCGCCCTTCTTGGCCATCGAGCCCACCGAGAAGCGCGCGCGGACGACAGCTCAGAGAATGGGACAGGCTCGCTTCCGTTTCGACGTGCTTCGACGATACGGTCCAACGTGCTCGCTGTGCGAGATCCGCGTGTTGGACGTTCTTGACACTCCCCACGTCGTCCCCGTTGCCGATCGGGGAAGCAATGACCCGCGAAACGGTCTCGTGATGCGCGCGACCCATCATCGTGCTTTCGACGCGCACCTCTTCGGCATTGAACCAGAGACGTTGGGCGTTCGGTTCACGGCGGCGGGTCCGGACGCGCGGAGCCTGCGCATTGCCGTGGGCAGTCTCGCGGACCTCGGCAAGACACCTCACCCGGAGGCGCTCACTTGGCGCTGGGACTACTGGCGGGAACACGCCAGAGTCTGACGCTCCGACCATCAGTTCCTCGCCCCATGCTCGTGCGGGCGGGCGTCAGCGTCGACGATCCTAATTTGATCGTGGCATAGTCTTGCTTACGGCTGTCACCCGCGCCCCAGGGAGGTCCCCATGTCCGAGCCCTTCGCCCTCACCTGCGACTCCTGCGGCGAGCCGATGCTTCCCAACCTGAGCCAGGGGGACGCGGACGGCTGCCTGTGGATCTGCATCGATCCGGACTGTCCGGAGCTCTGCGCCGGGGAGCTCGAGACCGAAGACCTGGTGGAGGGCGGCGTGCCGAAGGCGCTCGCCGCCCGTCTTGTGCGGCTCATCGACTACTACGAAGACACCATCGAGGAACCGCATGCGCAGGGCGCGGGGCACGGGGAGGAGGGCGTGGACGCGGGCGGCGACGGCGCAGCCGCTCCGCCGCTCACGGGCTCGCGCGAGCGGGCGCAGGCCGATCTCGCGTCGCTCTGGCGTCAGGTGCGCGAGCTGCGGCGGCGCTCCGCGCTGGCCGCCGCCGCAGCCGGCCAGCTCGGCCTCGAGCTTGTCGTCTCCTACACGAGCAACGAGTTCGCCGCGGCCAAGGACGCCCAGCGCCTCCTCGCCGCCACAGCGGCGCTCTGCGGCGCCGCCCGCCACGCCGCCGCCGACGCGGAGGAGTGCGTCGCCGGCATCGACCCCGGGCTGCCGGGGATGTTCGTCGTGAGCCAGCCGTAGCCTCTGTTCATCGTCCACCGCTGCGTTGACGTTTCAGTCACGCCGTTGACCCGGCGGCGACCTCGTCGCATACTCAGCGAGTCACCCCCGCGAGCAGGACTCGCGGGCCCCCCGGGGTTGCGACCCCGGGGGTTTCTTCGTTCTG
>CAIOZS010000008.1 GCA_903862845.1 uncultured Thermoleophilia bacterium | reverse complement strand
CTCGCCTACATCCGCGCCCACGACCCGCACGCCGGGTAGACAGGCCGCCGGAGCTCGCCGTGCTGTCCATCGACCTCTTCGTGCAGCTCATCAAGAGCATGGCCGTGGTCATCATGGTGGCGTACCTGTTCACGCGCACGCGCCTGTACCGCCAGGTGCTCGACCAGCGCCTGAGCTGGCAGGGCCGTGGGATTCTCATTCTCATCTTCGGCGCGTTCTCGATCTGGGGCACCCTGGCCGGCGTGGAGATCCTCGGCGGCATCGCCAACACGCGCGACATGGGCGCAGCGCTCGGCGGCCTGCTGGGCGGCCCGTGGGTCGGTATCGGCGCCGGCCTCATCGGTGCCGCACAACGGCTCGCGATGGGCGGGTTCGTGGCCGTGCCGTCGGCGCTGGGGGCGGTGGCGGCCGGGTTCTCCGGCGGCGTCGTCTACCTCCTCTTCAAGCGCCGCGTGGCTCCGGTGTGGGCGGCGATGCTGCTGGCGCTCTTCACGGAGTCGTGCCTCATGGGCATCAATCTGCTCATGGCGAAGCCCTTCGACGCGGCGCTGACCCTGGTGCGCCAGGTCATCGTGCCCATGATCATCGTCAATGCGATCGGTATGGGCGTGTTCATCCTCATCGTGCGCAACGAAGAGCGCGAGCGCGTCACGCGGATCCAGAAGGAACGCATGGAGGGCGAGCTCAACGTGGCCCGCGAGATCCAGCTCGGCATCGTGCCGGCCATCTTCCCGCCGTTCCCCGAACGCGAGGAGTTCGACCTGCACGCGTCGCTGGAGTCGGCCCACGAGGTCGGCGGCGACCTCTACGACTTCTTTCTGCTGGACGACGACCACCTCTGCCTCGCGATCGGCGACGTGTCCGGCAAGGGCGTGCCGGCCTCGCTGTTCATGGCCGTGACGATCACCCTCCTGCGCGCCGTGGGCCATCGCACCCCTCTGCCTGACGAGGTGCTGGCCCGGGTCAATGCACCGCTGTGCCACGACAACGACGCGGCGATGTTCGTCACGCTCTTCTTCGCGGTCTACGACGTGAGGACGGGCGCGCTGGCCTACTCGAGCGGCGGGCACCCGCCGCCGTACATCGTGCGCGCCGGCGGCGGCGTGGAGCCCCTGCCGCAGACCGCCGGCGCCGGGCTCGGCGTGTCCTCGAGGGTCGCCTTCGGCGTGAACACGGCGCAGCTCGAGTGTGGCGACGGCCTCCTGCTTTACACGGACGGCGTCACGGAGGCCATGGACGCCAAGGAACGCATGTTCGGCGAGGAGCGCCTGGAGGCCGCCCTCAGCGCCGCCGGGGCGCAGGACGGCGCCGCGCACATGATGGCGGCCGTCCGCGCGGCGATGGATGCGTTCACCGCCGGCGCCGAGCAGTACGACGACATCACGATGGTCGGCTTCCGGCGCACGCACGACGCCTAGGCGAAGAGGGCGAGCGCCTCCTCGCGGGTGCCGGCGATCGCGAACAGCTCGGAGAACCCCGATATCTGGAAGACGTCGATGACGAAGGGCTGCATGGCACAGAGCACGATGCGGCCTTCGTTCTTCTCCATGAACTTGAGGACTGCCAGAAACACGCGCAGGCCGGCGCTCGAGACGTACTCGTTGGCGCCGAAGTCGGCGACCACCTTGCGCGCGCCGCCGTCGAGCAGCTCGTTGAACTCGGCCTCGACGTCCCGCGCGCTGGTCGTGTCGACCCTCGCCGGCAGCGTGACCACCGTCACCTCACCTATGACTTGCACATCCATGCGCTCCCCTTTCCCTGTGCCGGACGGCGGGCGCCCGCACACGAGCCTATCTTGCTTGAGGCCGGCGGCGACGGCAAGCAGAGGGCCGCCGCGGTCGCCGCCGGATCATACGACTCCATCACCCCCCGAGGTCGGGGGGCCGAGGTATCTGAACGCCACCATGGTGATGTCGTCCCACTGCTCGACGCCCGCGGCGTGCGCGCTGAGGACGTCAAGCACGCCTTGCAGGACGTCGTCGCACGAGCCCGCGCAGAGACGCCCGAGGTCTTCACCCAGCCGTTCTTCCCCGTACACCTCGTCGCGCGCGTTCATGGCCTCGCTGACCCCGTCGGTGTACAGATAGAGGACGTCGCCGGGCGCGAGCGTCAGCAGGCCCTCGTCGTAGACGATCCCGGCTTTCGCGCCGAGCGCCACGCCCCTGACGCGGGGCAACTGGGTCACGCCGCAGGCGCTGCCGATCACGAACGGCCGGTTGTGGCCGGCGCTCGCGTAGGTCACCGCCCCAGAGCGCAGGTCCACGACGGCCAGGAACATGGTCACGAACATGCACTCCTCGTTGTCGGCGGCGAGCTCTTCGTTGAGCGTCGCGAGGACCTCCCCCGGGCTGTCACTCTCGCGCGCGAACGAGCGCAGGAAGGAACGCGTCACCGCCATCAGCAGCGCCGCCGGGACGCCCTTGCCCGACACGTCGGCAATCGCCAGACACAGATGGTCGTTGTCCAAGAGGAAGAAATCGTAGAAGTCGCCGCCGACCTCGCGGGCGGGCTCGAGCAGCGCGTTCAGCTCCAGATCAGCGCGCTGCGGATACGGCGGGAAGGTGCGCGGCACGAGGCTCATCTGGATGGACGCGGCGATGCGCAGCTCGCTCTCGATGCGTTCCCGCGCCGCGGTCGTCTCGCGCAGCTCGTCGATGTACGCCCGAAGGCTGTCACGCATCTGCCCGAACGAGGTCGTGAGGTGGGCGATCTCGTCGCGCCCCCTGGCCTGCGGCAGGGGCGCGTCGAGGGCGCCCTGCGCCAGCGTCCGCGTGGCCGCGTCGAGGGCGCGCAGCGGGCGGGTGATCGAAGCGGCGATGAACAGCGCCACGAGCAGCAGGGCCACGATGCCGAGCAGGGCGATCCCCCACTGGATGCGGCTCAGGGCCACCACGTCGGCGCTGATCTCGCGGTCGGGGAAGACGATGCCGAGCGACCAGCCCGTCGATGGGACCGGCCTGTAGGCGAGCCACGAACGTTCGTCGGGGGTGAGCGACATGACGCCGTCGAATGCCACGTAGCCGGCCTTGCCGGCGATCATGCTGCGCCCGATGGCCCTCAGTTGCGGGTCGTCGCGCGCCTCGGCCACGCTGAAGATGGACTCGTTCAAGATGAAGTCCTGGTTCGGGTGCGCGATGAAGGCGCCCGTCTGGCTGATCAGGAAGGCGTAGCCGGTGTCGCCGAGGTCGAGACCCTCCAGCAGCCGCGTGAGCCAGAACAGAGACACGTCGCCGCCGACCACCGCGGAGACCGGGACGGGGTCGTTGCCGAGGTGGACGGGGACGGCGTAGGTCGCCATCACGATGTTGCCGCCGCCCTCGTCGTAGTACGGCTCGGTCCACACCGCGCGGCGCATCTGCACCGGCAACTGGAACCAGTCCCCCGCCTGGTAGACGCGGCCCCCGCGGCCGAGGTCGGTCACGACGATCTTGCCGTTCGGATTCGCACCCTGTACCTCGGGGCTGCCGTAGATGTCCGACGGCTGGTACGCGTAGGGGGCCAGGCGGCCGTAGATGGACGGCTCGTAGCCGATGCCGGACCCGAACACCTCCTCGTTGCTGGCCACCGTGTGGCGCAGGAGCACGCGGGCGCGCCGCAGCCCCGGGTCGGTGTCTTCCACCGAGAAGGCGAGGCCCTGGACGATCTTCTCCACCGCGACGCCGACCGTCTCGATACGGTTCGCGGTAGCCTGGGCGGTGGCGCGGATCTCGGCGCGCTTCTGCTGCTCGAGGAAGTCGCGCGCCGACCAGTACGAGTAGGCGCTGACCGCGCCGAGCACGAGGCTCGCCCCGAGCAGGACGAGCACCGTGATGCGCCACGCGATGGGGAGACTACGGAGCACTGCGCGCGCCCGGCGCGACGAACTGTGCGTAGGAGGGAGCGCCGGCGATCATGCCTTCGCGGATCAGGATCGCCTTCGCCCGCTGGTAGTCGGCTCTGGCGAGCACGCCGGCCTGCCAGGCGTCGTGCTCCCCGGGAAAGATGGCCGCAAGGATGTGGTCGAGCATCCAGCGCTGATGTACGCGGTTCGTGGGCAAGTGGGCGGCGGCGGCATGCTTCATGACGCTATCCAGCGCCTCGTCCGGATGCCGCCGGCAGTACTCCCAGCCCTCCAGCGAGGCGGCCGCGAGCTCGCGGCAGACGTCGGGGCGCTCCCGAGCCGTGGCGGCCAACGTGTAGATGCCGTCCTCGGGAAAGCCGAAGCCGAGTTCGCGCATGGAGAACGTGGTGAGCTCGCGGGGGTCCATGCCGGCCTGCAGGATGCTGTGGTACTCGTTGTACTCCATGGCCGCGCAGGCGGCGACGCCGCCCTGCAAGAACAGGTTCACCGAGTAGTACTGCGGCACGATCCGGGGCTCGATGCCGGCCGCGTCGAAGTAGGCGCGATACGCGGCGCTGAAGCTCGTCCCCCAGAGGCTCACGCGTTTGCCGTTGAGATCGGCCTGGTCCTTGACGATGCTTCTTCGCGCGACAATCATGAGGTTCGAGCGATTCACCACCTGAGCGATGTCGACGAAGGGCACGCCGTTCGCCGCTGCGGTGAGCGCGCCGCTGAGGGGGGACGTAACGAAATCGACCTTGCCGCGCTTCAGAGCGTCGAAGGGGTGGATGGTGGGGCCGCCGGGCATGATCACGACGTCCAGGCCGTGGTCCCGGTAGAAGCCTTTCTCGAGCGCCATGTAGTAGCCGGCGAACTGGGCTTGAGGCTCCCACTGGAGCAGCAGCGTGACCCTCTCGGTCGGGCCGGCCCCGGCGGCGTTCTGGCCGCCCGAGTGCAGGGCAAAGGCGAGAGCGACGACGATGCAGCACGCCGCCGCGACCGCGCTGAGGACGGGTCGCCTCACGTGCGCCGAATGACGAGCTTGAGGATATTGCGCGACCCGTCGCGCAGGTACGCCACCTCGTCCATCACGCGGCGCACGAGAAAGATGCCAAGGCCGCCGATGGCGCGATCTTCGACGCCGGCGCGCATGTCCGGCTCCTGGACGGCCAGCGGATCGAACGGCACGCCCTCGTCGATCAGCTCGACGACGAAGCGCGCCGCCCCCGGCTCGATGCGCACAAGCAGCTCGCCGGGCGGCACCTCGTAGGCGTACAGGCAGATGTTGACGACGGCCTCTTCCACCGCCAGCTCAAGCTGCATCAGCCGTTGGGGGTGAAGCCCCCAGGCGCCGGCCTCCCCGGCGATGAGAGCGATGACGTCGGGGATCGCGTCGAGGTTGGCGGCGAACACCCGCTCGATGATGGCGCCCTTTTGCGGCGACTCTCCGGCGGCCACTCCCCACCTCCTGGTAACGGCGCCGACGCGCAGGTCCGCGCGCCCTTACGCCGGCTCAACTGCAAGTATGACCCGCCGCCGCGACGCGCGCACGCCGGACGACACTGGTATCGGCCGGAGCAGCCGCAAGATTGAGCGCCCGCGGGCGGCTACCTCTTGCGGCCGCCGCGCCCGCGGGCGGCCGTCGTCTTCTTGGCGCCGCCCTTGGCCGGCGGCGGCGGCGCCTCGGCGATGGCCGGCGCCTTCTTGGCCGCCGCCTTCCTGACCGGCGCCTTCTTAGCCGCCGCCTTCCTGTCCGGCGCCTTCGCGGCTGGGCTCTCGACGGCCGCGGCGCCGTGGACGCCTGCCTTGCGGCGCGCCTGCTGCAGCAGTTCGCTGGCCTCCTCGAGCAGGTCGTTGGCCTCGGCCAGCTCGGCGCCCTTGCCGTCGAGGCGCAGGCCCATGGCTGCCTCCCACACCTGCGCCACGCGGTCGACAGGAACGAAGGTCATGCCTTTGCGCAGCTCCTCGGGCACGTCCTCCAGATCGGCCTCGTTGCGGCTCGGCATGATCACCGTGGTGATGCCGGCGCGCTGCGCGGCCAGGGTCTTCTCCTTGAGCCCGCCGATGGGCAGCACCTGGCCGGTGAGGGTGACCTCGCCGGTCATGGCGACCTCGCTGCTCACCGGCGTGCCCGTTACCAGCGAGCAGATCGCCGTGGCCATCGTTACGCCGGCGCTGGGGCCGTCCTTGGGGATCGCCCCCGCCGGCACGTGGATGTGGATGTCGTGCTTCTGGAAGTAGTCGTCCTCGAGGCCGAGCTCGCGCGAGTGCGTGCGCACGTAGCTCATGGCGGCCATGGCGGATTCTTTCATCACGTCGCCGAGCTGGCCGGTGACCGTGAGATGGCCGCCGCCCGGCATAGCCGTGGCCTCGATGAAGAGGATGTCGCCGCCCACCGGCGTCACGGCCAGGCCCGTGGCCACGCCCGGGTCGCTGGTGCGCCGCTTGACCTCGGCGGTGATCCGCGGCCGCCCCAGCAGGTCGTGCACGCGCGGGACGTTGACGGTGAAGCGTTTGCGGCCGCCGTTCTTGGCCTCGACCACCTCGCGGGCGAGCTTGCGGCAGACGCTGCCGATCTCGCGCTCCAGGTTACGCACCCCGGCTTCGTGGGTGTAGCTCGTGATGATCTCGACGACCGCCTCGTCGCGGAACGTCACCTGCCTGGGCTTGAGGCCGTTGGCCTCGATCTGCCGCGGCACAAGGTAGTTGCGCGCGATGTTCAGCTTCTCCTCGATGGTGTATCCGGCGAGGAAGAGGATCTCCATGCGGTCGCGCAGCGGCGCCGGGATGGGCTCGAGCTGGTTCGCCGTGGTAATGAACAGCACCTTGCTGAGGTCGAAAGGCAGGTCCATGTAGTGGTCGCGAAACGTGATGTTCTGCTCGGGGTCGAGCACCTCGAGCAGGGCGCTCGACGGGTCGCCGCGCCAGTCGGCGCCGGTCTTGTCGATCTCGTCGATCATGAAGAGTGGGTTGTCGGTGCCGGCGTCGCGCATGGCGCGGATGATGATGCCGGGCATCGCCCCCACGTAGGTGCGGCGATGCCCGCGGATCTCGGCCTCGTCGCGCACGCCGCCGACGCTGATGCGCTCGAACTTGCGGCCCATGGCCTCGGCGATGCTGTGGCCGAGACTCGTCTTGCCGACGCCGGGCGGGCCGACGAAGCACAGGATCGGCCCGTGAAGGTCGGCCTTGAGCTTGCGCACCGCGAGGAACTCGAGAATACGGTCCTTGACCTTCTCGAGGTCGTAGTGGTCGCGGTCGAGGATCTCACGGGCGTGCGCCACGTCGAGATTGTCGGCGCTGCTCTGCGTCCAGGGCAGGGTGACGATCCAGTCGAGGTAGGTGCGGATCACGGGGTACTCGGCGCTCTGCGGCGAGATGTTGGCGAGCCGGTCGAGCTCCCGGCGGGCGGCCTTGTCGGCCTCTTCCGGGAGCTTCAGCTCGTCGACCTTCTGGCGCAGCTCCGTGATCTCGGCTTCCTGATCGTTGGTCTCGCCGAGCTCCTGCTGGATGGCGCGCATCTGCTGGCGCAGAAAATACTCGCGCTGCCCCTTGTCGATCTCGCTACGCACGTCACTCTGGATCTTGGAGCCCAGCTCGAGCACGTCGAGCTCGCGCGTGAGGATGCCGATGAGGGCGCGCATGCGCTTTTCGACGTCGTTTTCCTCGAGCAGTGCCTGTTTGTCCGCGGCCTTGATGCGCATGGTGCTGGCGATGAGGAAGGCCAGGGGCCCGGGATCCTCGACGTTGGCGGCCGCCATCTCGAGCTCCTCGGGCAAGTACGGCACGAGCGCGACGATCTTGCTGAACACGCTCAGCAGGCTGGCGCGCAGGGCGTCGATCTCTTTGCTCTCGTCGACGACGTCGTCGACCTTGGAGATCTCGGCGGTGAGGTACGGCTCCTCCTGCACGTACTTGTCGATGTGCACGCGCTGCAGCCCCTGGACGAGGATGCGCATGGTGCCGTCGGGCAGCTTGATCATCTTGTGGGCGAGACCCACCGTGCCGATGGGGTGCAGAAGCTCGGGGCCCGGCACCTCGACCTCGGCGTCCTTGCTCGTCACCAGGGCGAGCAGCCGGTCGCCGGCGAGCACGTCGTCGATGAGCTTGATGGAGCGCTCCTGACCGATGGTGAGAGGGATCATCGTGTCGGGGAAGACCACCGTGTCGCGCAGCGGCAGTACCGGCAGGGTACCCGGGATCTCCTGCGCCGCGTCGACCTGGATGTCCTGGGGGTCGCTCATTCGTCGCCTCCCCCCGTGCGGATGTCGACCTTGCGAGCGCCGGCGCCGCGCTCGATGAGCGTGAGCCTGACCTCGAGCACGCCGGCCTCGTAGGTCGCCGTCGTGACGTCGGGGTCGACGTCGACCATAAGCCGCACGCGGCGCTCGAAGGGACCATAGTCCATCTCCACCTGCTGATAGACGCGGCCCTCTCGCGTGGGGAAGGCACGCTCGCCGCGGACCACGAGCTCGCGGCGGTCGACGAGCAGCTCGATGTCGTCCATTGCCAGACCGGTCAGCTCGAACCGCACCACGATCTCGCGGGTGTCTTCCTCGAAGTAGGCGTCCGCGGCCGGACGGAAGCCACGGCCGCGATATGGCTGCCGCGCCGCCATGAGGCAGGAATCGTTGAAGGCGCGCAGCACCTCGTTGTGCATCTTGTCGACGTCCAAAGGGTGACTCCTTGCGCAGGGCCTCCGCGGCGGCACGCAGGCAGCGGTGGAGGCAGGTTCCACGGGACTCTGCGAATCTCCTACCCACTCCTCCGCGGAGCCTAACGAGCGGCCGCCTACGGGACCGTGAGGACCACCGCCCCATCAGCGCCGTAGCCGCCGAGCGCGAAGCTCAGACCGTCGGCGGCGCGCGTGTACGTGTAGCCTCCGCGCGCCCCCGTGGGGAGCATCGGCCCGCCGGCGTACGGGTCCTGTGGCCAGGGCTCGACGTACCTGCCCAGCCCCTCGGGAGTCACCACGGCGACGGGCGGATAGCGGCCGCTCGCGTGGTCGGCGCGCCACACCTCGATGCCCATCTGGATGGTGCGCACGCCGCTGCGCACCTCAGCGGCGTGGACGTCGGTGGGCAGGGCTCTCTCGACGGCGGAGAAGACGCTGCCGAGGATCAGCAGCGGCAGCACGAAGACGGCGAGCAACGACGCCGCACTGATGATGAGGATGACGAAGAACGCGACCGCCCAGCCGGGGAAGGGCCGGCGCCGAGGCAACACCGGCGGCGGCGCCTGGCCGACGGGCGGCGCTGCCCCGCCGGCCGCGGGCGGAGCGCCCGGCACAGCTCCCGCTGGGGGCGGCGGTGCGGAAGGCGGCGTGGCCGCCTGCGGCGCCCCGCAGGCCGCGCAGAAGCGGCCCTCGCCGGTCAGCGGCCGTCCACACGATGAGCAGTACGACATGAGGCCCCCACGATCGTGCTCACGACTTGCGGTCGAGCGATTGTCCCCCGCCCCGTGGGCGACGGCAAGGGCCGCCGCGACGCAAGCGCGACCGGGGCGGGGCACGAAGGGCCCCGCCCGCCCTCAGCCGACGATCTCGAGGGTGCGCACGACGGGCGTCACGTTGTCGAGGCCGACGACGCGCACGGCGTGGTTGTTGGTGTCGGCCACGTACAGCCGGCCGTCGGCGACGGCGACGCCCTGCGGCCCCCAGAAACGGGCCGCGCCCGCGTCGCCATCCTCGTGGCCGGCCTTGCCGCTCCCCACGAAAACGTCGCTGCGTCTCGTCGCCGGGTCCACACGCTTGATCCTGTCGTTGTACGTGTCGGCCACGTACAGCGCCTCCGCGCCGCATGGCCCCGGCCCGGCGGCGAGATCGTACGGATGCTGCAGTCGCACGTGCCCGCCCTGCCCGTCCTCGTCGCCGAACTCGAAGAGCCCTTTGCCCACGAGCGTCTCGACCTCCGGCCCGTCGCGACCGTCGAGGTCGGCGGACCGGATGGCGCTCGACTCACTGTCGGCGAAGTACAGGCGCCGACCCACGAGCTGCGTGCCCATGGGCTGAGCGAGCGTGCAGCGCAAGGACGGCCCGTCGCTCAGGTCCTCGCGGCCCGTGCCGATCCACGGCTCCACGGCACTCGTGACGAGATCGAGGCGCCAAAGCTGGTGCGCGCCGGCCATGGCGATGACCAGCGCGTCCGGAGCCGTAAGGCCGGGGCCCGCGGCCCCGGGAGGCGCGGCAGCAAGCAGCTCGACGTCCCACGGCGAGCTGAGCGCCGCGCGGCGCCCCATGCCGGCCTCGTTGGACCGCCTCGCCTGGTAGCCCGTGCCGGCGATGGTCACGACCGCGCCCGTCGGGAGAGCGACTGCGCGCACCGTATGGTTCCCGGCGTCGGCCACGAACAGCGTCTCGGCGCCGACCTCGCGCTTCAGGCCGGCCTCCGTCAGACGGCCGGGAGCCAGCGCCAGTCCTTGCGGATGATCGAACGAGGCCTCGTCGGCGGCGCCGTCCATCGCGCCTCGGCGGCCAGAGCCGACGACGCGCACGATCCTCGCCCGCGTGCCACCCTCCTGACTACTCTCACCCTCCACCTGAAGCTCAAGGATGCGATCGTGCCCGCTGTCCGCGACGAAAAGGCGGCCGCCCGGCGCAGCCAGCACCTTGCCGGGGAAGGCGAGCAGGCCGTGCGGCTCAGGCGGCAGCCTGAGCGGCCACGGCCCCCGGCGCAGCGGCACGCCGCCGGGAGCGTCCGCACGGTCGAACGCCGCGATCACGTCTTCGATCACCGGCACGAGCTGCCCGGCGAGGAACTCGCCGGGCACGGCGCCCACGATGCCGCCGGCCGGATCCAGCAGCACCACCGTCGGCCAGGCGTCGACACCGTAGGCGCGCCAGATGCGGAACCGCCGGTCGTTGACGATGGCGTGCGCGACGCGCAGGCGCTGCGCGGCGGCGGCGATGTTGGCGGTCACGCGCTCGGCGCGGAACTTGCCGCTGTGCACGCCGATCACGACGAGCTCGTCGGCGAACCTCGCTTCCAGCTCCCGCAACTGCGGGAGTACGTGGATGCAGTTGATTCAGCCGTAGGTCCAGAAATCGAGCAGTACCAGCTTGCCGCGCAGATCGCGCAGGCTGAGCGGCCGCTCAACCTGGATCCAGTCGAGCCCGTCCTGGAGATCGGGCCCGGGCTCGCGGGTATCGGGTGTGGACATCGACGCTCCGTTCGACGAAGGGCGGCCACCGGGCGGCGGCGCGCTGTGCTCAGGATGCCCGCCGCCGCCGGTGGCGAATCGCGGCAGGGCCGCGGGCGCGTCGCGAGCGCCCCGTGCATCCGTCGCCCTGCGGGTTTAGCATGGAGTCGTGCAGCTCGCCTTCACCACGGTCGACGATTTCTTCGCTCTGCTCGAGCAGGCGGGCGAAGCCCTCGACTACCGCGAAGTCTGGCCGCACCTCTTCCCCGTCGCCAACTGCCCTCCCGAGCTCATGCGCAAGCTGGTCGCCGACATCGTGCACGGCGACGAGCGCTTCTCGTGGGAGAGCGACGTGCACGTCGGCCTCGCCACGTGGCGCGCCCGGCGCCGCGACCTAGCCGACGTGGCCTTCACCGTAGTCGACCTCGAGACCACCGGCGCCACGCCGGGGTTCGCCAAGATCACCGAGATCGGCGCCGTGCGCCTCGAGGGCGGCCGCGAGGTCGACACCTTCTCGGCGCTCGTCAACCCCGGCGTCCGCATCCCCCAGATGATCACCGGCATCACCGGAATCGACGACGCCACCGTCGCCGACGCACCGCCCATCGATGTGGTGCTGCCGCGCTTCGTTGACTTCGCCGCGGGCTCCGTGCTCGTCGCCCACAACGCACACTTCGACCTCGGCTTTCTCGACTACGAGCTGGGCCGCCTGCAGCGCCGCACCTTCCCGCGCCCGGCGCTCGATACGCTGCGCCTGGCGCGCAAGCTCTGCCCGCAGCAGCGCTGCTCGCTGAGCGCGCTGAGCTACCGCTTCGACACGAAGGTGAAGCCCGTGCACCGGGCCCTGCAGGATGCCCAGGCCACGGCCGAGCTCCTGCTCCTCTTCCTCAGTTGGCTGCAGGAGCAGGGCATGAGCACCCTCGAGGAGGTCGCGCGCTTCTGCGAGCCCGGGGCGCGCCGCAACTACCACAAGATCTCGCTCACGGAGACGCTGCCCACCACGCCCGGCGTCTACGTGATGCGCGACGAGAAAGGCGCCGCCCTCTACATCGGCAAGGCCGAGAACCTGCGGCGCCGCGCCCGCGACCACTTTCTGCAGCGCCAGGCCTACGGCGCGCGCCAGGCGCTCGAGCTGCTCGACCGCTTCGAGGTCGTCGAGACCGGCTCCGAGCTCGGCGCCCTGCTGCTCGAGCAGCGCCTCATCGCCAGGCACAGGCCGCTGTACAACTCGCACGGCACGCGGGTGCTCAGCTACCACTACGTCAAGCTGAGCGCCGACGCCTACCCGCGTCTGTACGCCACGCCCAACCTGCGCGACGACGGCTCGTACTACGCCGGGCCGTTCCGCAAGGCCGGCCTCGCCCGGCGCTTCGTCGAGTGCCTGAACGTCGCGTACCCTCTGCGCACCTGCGCGCACCTGCCGCCGCCGGCGACGTCCGCGGCGGCCGGCACGCGCGGCCACGCCTGCCCGCGGGCCGGCACCGGCGCCTGCCTGGCGCCCTGCAGCCGGCCGCTGGGCGGGGAGTATGAGGCCGCAGTCGCCGCCGTGCGCCGCGTCCTCGAGGGGGACGGCGAAGATCTCGACGAGCGCCTGCAGGAGCGCCAGGCGGGCATGGTGCAGGCCCTGGCATTCGAGCAGGCGGCGCGCCTGCAGAAGCAGCGCGAGGCGCTGGAGCGCGCCCTGCGCACCGTGCGCCGCCTGCGCGCCGCGCAGCGCAGCGACGTCGCCATCGCCTGCCCCGCGAAGCGTGCCGGCTGGGTCGCGCTCTGGGGCGTGAGAGGCGGCCGTATTGCCGTTGAGCGCGTGGTCGGCCGCGGGGCCTTCGGTGAGGACGCCGCGCGCGACTTCCTCACCGCGCTCGCCGCGGCCGCTCCGCCGTCGCCGCCCTTGCCGGCAAGCAGCCTCGACGAGATGCTGCTCGTACACTCCTGGGTGCAGAGTCATCGTGAGGCGCCGAACGTGCTCGACCTGCGCGCCCTGCTCGCGGGCCGGCAGTCTCTCGCCGAGGCGGCGGCGGCCTTCGTGGGCCGCGTGCGCCTGTGCGCGGTCATGCCGGCGGCCGGCGGCGCGGCCTCACGGCCGTAGGGCCGCGCGCCCGGCCCTATTCCTCCAGCGCCCGCCCGCGCCCGCGCCGCAGCCACAGCACCGCCACGATGGCCGCGAGCGCCACGGCCAGGGCCACGACCACGTAGATCAGGCTGTTGTTGCTACTGCTGCCGCTGACTTCCGCGGCGGCGGCCCTGGGCCTGAGATTCAGGTACGTGTCGATATTGTCGTTGACGAACGCCACGGGGCCGCTGCCCTCGGGCACGCGCGTCCAGCCTTCCCACTTGTCGGTGTTGTAGGCCTCGAGCTGCTGCTCGTAATTGGTCACGATGTACGGCGCCTGGCTGTAGAAGATCTGCTGCATGCGGTCGACCAGCGGCTTGCGCTGCGCCGGGTCGATCGTCCGCGCCTGCCGCTCGTAGAGCTTGTCGTACTCGGGGTTCGACCAGACCGGATCGTTCCAGCCATCGATCTGGCTGGTGGTGAACACGTTGAGGATGTAGTCGGGGTCGACGTACTCGCCCCAACCCCAGATGTAGATGTCGTAGTCGGGGGCGTAGGTGCTGCCCTTCTGGTTGTAGAGGGCATCGCTGATCGCCCCCGAATCGAGCGTCTGGAGGCTGATCTTGAGGCCGATGTCGGTGAACCAGCCGGAGACCAGCTTGCCGCTGTTCTGGCTGGCGACGTCGTCGGAGCGCGCCCACAGACGCAGGACGATGGGCTTGCCCTTGTAGTCGCGCACGCCGTCGCCGTTCGTGTCCTTGTAGCCCGCTTCATCCAGCAGGCGCTTGGCCTTCTCGAGGTCGAAGCCGAAGGTCTCGGCCGGCGCCGGCGACCACGCGTACGTGGGCACGTCGGGAGTGATGATGCTCTGCCCGACGGTGGCGTAGCCGCCGTAGGCGAAGTCGACGATCTTCTGCTTGTCGACCGCCCAGCTGATCGCTTGGCGGAACTTGGGATCACGCAACACCGGGTTGCCCAGCGAGTCCGGGCTGTCGTAGCAGTTCATGCACAGCTCGTCGAAGTAGCGCAGGTGGGCCGCGTTGGTCGCCAGAGACGGTTCCGCGGCGAGCGCCGTGAACTGCGCCGCGGGGATGCCCATGGCGTAGTCGAGGGTGCCGGTCTTGAGGTCCTGGGTCATGGTGTCGGCGTTCTGGTAGATGGCGATGACGAGCTCGTTGATGGTCGGCTTGCCCTTGTCCCAGTACTCCGGGTTCTTGGCGAGCTTGATGTAGCTCCCCTTCTTCACGGCGACGGTCTGGAAGGGACCGGTGCCGATGATCGGCGGCTTGCTCACGAAGTCCTTGCCGGCGCGCTTGCCGGGGACCTTGCTCCAGATGTGCTCGGGAAGGATGGGGATCCACAGCCGCAGCATGTTGGCCTTGGGCTCGCTGCAGGTCATCTTGACGGTGAGGTCGTCGAGCGCCTGGACCTTCTCGATGTTGTTCGTGTAGCTGGTGAAGGCGGTGAGATTGTTCCTGATGATGTAGGTGTAGGTGAAGACGACGTCCGCGGCCGTGAAGGGCAGGCCGTCTTGCCATTTGACGCCCCGCCGCAGGTGGAAGGTCCAGACCTTGCCGTCGGGCGAGGTCTCCCAGCTCGTCGCCAGCTCGGGGCGCGGCGACAGGTCGGTGTCGTAGCCCACGAGGAAGTCGTAGTTGAGGTGGAAGATCTCGTAGGAGGTGCCGCTGTAGCCGACGAACGGGTTGAGGTTGTCGGCGTCGAAAGTCGTGCCGAACTGGACCCTGAGCGTGCCTCCTGAGGCGCCCGGCTCCGGCGAGTGACCGGCCAGCGCGATGCCGATACCCCACGAGAGACCGGCGGCCAGCAGCAGGGCACACAAGGCGACGCCGACGCGCAGACGGCGACGGCGGCTGCGGACCACTGCGTGGCTCATGGTTCCCCCTCATCGGCACGCAAGGCCACCGTGCAGCCGAGGTGGCTCCCTCACCCCGGTCAGACGGACCTCTCCTGTGAGGAGATGCTACATCGGGAGCGCCGAGCTGCCTAGGGCAGCGGCGGGAGCTCCGCGGCAGAGCCCGCCCTCACTCATCGGGCTCCCACACGGGCACGATGCGGAAGTGCAGGCCGGGCAGCTCCTCGGCCAAGGCCTTCTCCATGTGCCGGCTGAGCACGTGCACATGCTCCACGCTCTTCTCGCCGTCGAAGCCCAGCTCGACCTCCACGAAGCGGCGCGTGCCGCTGGAGCGCGTGTAGAGGGTGCCGACGAGGTCGTAGTCGGCGTAGTGGTGGCCGATCACGCGCGTGATCGTGAGCTGCTCCTCCTCGGAGAGCGGCAGGTCCATGAGGGCGCGGAAGTTGTGCCGCACCAGCGACACGCCGATCCAGAGCATGTACAAAGCGATCACGAGGGCCACCGCCGGGTCGATGCGGTCGCCGATGGCCGGTTCGCCGAGATCGACGAGCACCGTCGCCAGCGCGAAGGCGATGATGATGCCGCCGTCGGTGAGCATGCCGATGAGGTAGTCCGCCCTGTACGAGATGAGCAGCGGCGAGGGATTGTTCGTGCGGTGCCTCAGGCGGGAGGCGAAGACGAAGAGCACGGCGCCGCTCAGAAACGTTATCGACACGGGAATCAGGCCGAGGAGGTAGCCCACCTCGGGCGCATGGATCAGCCGCTCGATGGAGTCGAAGAGGACGTAGAGCCCCGACGGGACGTACAGGACCCCGCAGAGGAAGGCGGAGAAGTTCTCGAGCTTGCCCGCTCCGTACGGGAAGTTGTAGGCATTCTCACGCATCACCTGGCTCATCGCGTACACGGCGAAGCCGTTGATGACGAGGGCGACCCCGGACTGGGCGGCCATGGCGACGAGCGCGGCAGAGCCGGTCACCACGGCGCTGGTGACCATCATGATCACGATCGGCACCTCTACAGCGAGCCCCCACTTGAGGAGCTTGTAGAGCGTGATGGTCTCGGCGTCCACGGCCGCAACGTGTGACCTCACTCGGCGCCCTCCAGGCACAGTCATCCGGGCACACCCGAACACGGGTCACCCGCTCACCAGCCCAGTGTATCGGCAGAGAGGCCCCGGAGGCGATACCTGGCGCCGGGTGCAGTGATCCGCGCGCGTCGATGCATACGAAAGCCCCCCGCTGCGGCTATCATGTCACTTGACCGCAGTCATTTCCCGAGGAGGCACGTGGACAGCTCGCCGGCGATCATCTCGCACGCCCGCCTCGACGCCGTCGTATTCGACCTCGACGGCGTCGTCACGCAGACCTCGAGCGTGCACGCCGCGGCCTGGAAGGCGCTGTTCGACTCGTACCTCAGGACGCGCGCCGCCCACGAGGGCCACGACTTCCGGGCGTTCGACGAGAAGACCGACTACCGCCTCTACGTCGACGGCAAGCCGCGCTACGACGGCGTCCGCGACTTCCTCGCTGCGCGCGGCATCGAGCTGCCCTGGGGTCAGCCCTCAGACCCGCCCGGACTGGAGACCGTGTGCGGCCTCGGCAACAGCAAGAACGTGTTCTTCAACGCCGAGGTCAAGGAACACGGCATCAAGACGTATCCGTCTACCGTGGCGCTCATCCATCGGCTGCGCAAGGCGGGCATGCGCGTCGGGCTGATGTCGTCGAGCAAGAACACGGCGATGATCCTCGCTGTCACGGGGCTCACCGACCTGTTCGAGGTCCGCGTCGACGGCGTGGCCGGTGAGGAGCTGGGCCTGCCCGGCAAGCCCGACCCCGCGATGTACCTCGAGACGGCGCGGCGCCTGGGCGTGGCGCCGGCGAGGGCGGCCGTCGTCGAGGACGCCCTCGCCGGCGTCGAGGCGGGCCGCCGCGGCGGCTTCGGCCTCGTCATCGGCGTCGACCGTCTCGGTCAGGCGGAGGAGCTCCGCCGGCACGGCGCCGACGTCGTCGTGAAGGACCTCAGCGAAGTCGCGTTCGAGAAGTGACGGGACGGCGGGCGGCCTCACGGCCGCCCG
>CAIOZS010000007.1 GCA_903862845.1 uncultured Thermoleophilia bacterium | reverse complement strand
CTTGAAAACCGGCAACGGCGCAAGTCGTTCGTGGGTTCGAATCCCACCCCCTCCGCCAGTTTGCGCCCACCTTCGTCCTGCGCGTAGAGCCGGCTACGGTTTGACGTAGCTGATGAGCTGGCTCACGTAGCTCACGCGCGAACCGGCGGCCGCGACGTTTTCCAGCTCTTCGTCGCTGAGGTTCGGCCCGGCGGGCAGGGTGAGGTAGCGGATCTTCTCCGTGTTCTGCACGACGCGGATCTCCATCCCCTCTTCGATCTCCCAGCCTTCTTCTTTGAGCACCTGACCGGGGTCGGCCAGTAGCCTCTTCTCGAACTCCGCATCGGACAGCGCCTTTCTGACGAGAGCGCCGTAGAGCGCTGCGAGCTCTTCCTTGGCGTGCTTCATGGTTCCTCCTCGAGGAGTCGGGTGCCTGGGCCTAAAGTTGAAGGACGGCGAACTGCAGGTCCGCGGCGTCGCCGTCGCCGGGGACCAGGGCGTAGTCGGAGAAGATGTCGAAGCTCTCCAGGTACTTCTTGTAGGCGGGATCGCCCCTGCGGTAGGCCCAGAGCACCCAGTCTCTCTGGACCTCCCGGGTGATCTGCGGTGACCGTGCCGCGTCGTAGACCTCGTCCGAGAAGAGGCCGCTGATGCGCTTCTCGAGGGCCAGTTGCTCCGGCGTCAGTTGCCATCCCTTGGGGTCGCCGAACTTGAGGGAGAATTCGGTGCAGGCGCGCTTGAGAAAGACCTTGGCGTCCCGCCCGAGCTCCTGGAGAACGGCGGCCTCGAGGCGCGGATGGTCCGCCAGCGCCTCCTCGCGCGAGGAGTGATAGAAGTACCCCGAGTAGTCGGCGGGCACGTAGGGCCGCATCTCCATGCCGCACTTGGAGAGGTGATCGAGGCCCTGCTGCAGGTCATGCAGCCTGAACAGCTCCTCGATGTCGCGCGGGTAGACGACCGTCTTCCAGCACGAATGGCAGGGCGACGGGACGAAGCCGAACGTCTGGGCCATGACGTGAAACCAGAGCAGGCACCTCGTGTGGTGCGGGACGAGCTTGAAGAGGAAGGGACCGGGGCGGGATGCCTGGTCCACGAAGCGCAGCCTGCCCTCGGGATCGAGGCAGCACACGCCCTTGTCGAGCAGCGGCTGGAGTTTTTCGGTGATCTCGGGGTCCACGAGCGCCTGCCTTCCTCGGGTCGAACGATAGCACTATCCTAGCGGCAGCGATCAGGCGCGAATGCCCACGCGAGCCGGCGACGACCACAGGAGGCGAGATGCCGAAGGATCCACTCGACGAAGCCCATCCTTCGGACGCCGGCTTGAGCCGCCGGCAGTTCGTGGCGGGCGCGGCCGTGGTGGCCGCCGCGGTGGCGCTGCCGGCGCTTCCCGGCGTGGCGGAGGCGCGCGGAGAGCGGAACGCGGAGGGCGCGGGCCGGCCGTCGAGGCGCCCCAACCTCCTCGTCCTCATCACCGATCAGGAACGCTTTCCGCGGGACTGGCCGGAGGGCTGGGCCGATGAGCATCTGCCGAATCGTGGGCGCCTGTCGAGGCACGGGCTCACCTTCAGGCGCGCGTTCTGCAGCGCCGCCATGTGCTCGCCGAGCCGGGCATCGCTGTTCACCGGCCTCTATCCGGCGCAGCACGGCGTGACGCAGGTGCTGCAGTACGGCACGGACGCGGTCGGCCAAGCGACGCTGCAACCCTCAACGAAGAACATGGCGAGCCTGCTGGCCGCGGCCGGCTACGACGTGCAGTACCGCGGCAAGTGGCACATCAGCAAGGACCCCACCGGCACGCTGGCCGTGCAGAGCCCGCGCGACCTCGGGCAGTACGGCTTTCGCGGCTGGCTGCCGCCCGATTCCGGGACGGACCAGCAGGCGACCACGTTCGGCGGCGGAGACGCCGACTACGACGCCCAGTACGCGGCCCAGGCGGCAGCCTTCCTCAAGCACGCCGACCCTCGCTCCCCGAGGCCGTTCGCGCTCATCGTCGCGCTCGCCAATCCGCACGACGTCATGGGGCATCCGAGCACGTGGGACGCGCCGAGCTACAGCGACATCCCGCCGTTTCAGGGGTCGGACAACTACGGCAAGTATGCCCCCGGGTGCTTCGCCCAGGGCATCGCGCTCCCCGCGACCGCCCATGAGCCTCCCTTCGGAAACTACAAGCCGGCGGCCCAGGCCCGCTCCACGATCATGTGGGCCGCCGGGATCGGGACGCTGCTCGACCCGCGAAAGAGGCTCGACTACGTGAACTTCTACGCCTACCTGCACAGGGAATCCGACCGGCATATCGGCACGGTGCTCGACGCCCTGGAGGCCAACCCCGCCCTGCGCGACAAGACGATCGTCTTTTGCACGTCCGACCACGGAGAGATGGGGCTCGCCCACGGCGGCATGCGCGAGAAGGCCTACAACGCCTACGAGGAGACCATCCACGTGCCGCTCGTAGTCTCCAACCCGAAGCTCTTCCCCAAGCCGGTGCAGACCGGCGCGCTGGCCACGCTCGTCGACCTGATGCCCACGCTCGCGACTCTCGGCCAGGTGCCGCAGCGCGACAGGTGGACGCTGCCGGGCCGCGACCTCACCCCCATCATCCGCGACGCCGTCGACCACCCCGGGCACCCCACCGCGACGGTGCAGGATTCCGTGCTCTTCACCACCGACGAGACCATCGGCGAGAGCGTCGTGGGGCAGCCCAGCCACATCCGCTGCCTCCGCGAGGCGGACTGGAAGTTCGCCATGTACTTCGACCCCGCGCGCCAGGCGACGTCCGAGCACGAGCTCTACGATCTTGCCGAGGACCCGCTCGAGCTGCACAATATGGCTGCTCCGGGGAGCCCCTACTTCGACCCCGAGAAGGTGGCGGAGATGCAGGCCAAGCTCGTGCGCACGATGGCCGCGACGGGTACGGTCCCGGCGTAGCGTCAGAGCAGCGAGAAGTACTTCTTGACCTCCCAGTCGGTGACCTGCTCGCGGTACTCGTACCATTCGTTGAGCTTGTTGGTCACGAAGCGCTCGAAGACGTGCTCGCCGAGGGTGCGGCGCACGAGCTCGCTCTCCTGGGTCGCGCAGATCGCCTCGTAGAGGTTGTTGGGGAGGGCGCCGAGGCCGATGGCGTCACGCTGCTCGGCGTTCATCTTGTAAATGTTGGGCTCGACGCTCGGCGGCAGTTCGTACCCCTGCTCGATGCCTTCGAGGCCGGCGGCCAGCATGACGGCGAAGGCCAGATACGGGTTGGCCGCCGGGTCGGGGTTGCGCAGCTCGGCGCGCACCGTGCTCTCTTTGCCCTGCACGTACAGAGGCACGCGGATGAGCGCCGTGCGGTTGCGATGCGCCCAGCTGATGTACACCGGCGCCTCATAGCCGGGCACCAGCCGCTTGTAGCTGTTGACGTACTGGTTGACCACCGCCGTGAACTCGCGCATGTGCTTGAGCTGCCCGGCGATGAAGCCCTTGGCGATGTCGCTGAGGTGGTCGGGGTCGGCGGCGCTGAAGAAGGCGTTGTCGCCGCCGCGGAACAGCGACTGGTGCACGTGCATGCCGCTGCCGTTCTCTCCGTGGAGCGGCTTGGGCATGAAGGTCGCGTGCACGCCGTTGTGGGCCGCGACCTCCTTGACGATGAGGCGCGTGATCATCACGCGGTCGGCCATCAGGAGGGCCTCGTCGTAGTGCGGGTCGATCTCGTGCTGCGACGGAGCCACCTCGTGGTGCGAGGCCTCCATGGGGATGCCGAGCTTGTCGAGGGTGCGCATGGTCTGCTTGCGCAGGTCGTTGCCGAGGTCGGCGGGCAGCACGTCGAAGTACCCGCCGTTGTCGATGAGCTCACGCTCCTCGGGGCTCTTGAAGTAGAAGTACTCGAGCTCCGGGCCCACGTAGAAATCGAGGCCCATCTTCCTGGCGCGCTCGAGCTGGCGACGCAGCACCCAGCGCGGATCGCCCTCAAAGGGCTCGTAGTTGCGGTCGAGGACGTCGCAGAACACGAACGCGGTGCGCTCACTGCCCTGCGCCCAGGGAAGCACCTTGAAGGTGCTCCAGTCGGGCATCGCCACGATGTCCGACTCCTCGATCTCGGCGTAGCCGCTGATGGAGGAGCCGTCGAAGGCAGCGCCGCTCTCTATCACGTTGTGGAGCTGGCGGTCGGGGATCTCGACCATCTTGAGGTTGCCGAGGATGTCCGTGAACCATAGCTGGATGTGCTTCACGTTCTCGTCTTTGACGAGCTTGGTCATGGTGGCCTGGTGCTCTGTGCTCATCGTCATCCTTTCGGGCCGTGGGCGCACGCCGTGGCGAACGCGAAGGTGGGGTGGGCGGCGACGGAAGGCCGTAGCGGCGAAGCTGAGCGCGATGTGCGCTGTTTGAGGACAGAGGCGGTGTCGCCGGTGCTGATCATGCCGATCCCTCTCCTCAGAGGTGTGTGTGATGCGTGTGGGTAGTGTACATCCCGGGCACGCCCCCCGGCCGCCGCCGCCCCGGCGCCCATCCGTCAGGGCCGGGGCCGGCGTTCACGGGGCAGGAAGACACCTCTGGATCAGGCGTCTTTGTGACATTCTGCACAATGATTGCGGTTGGATTATCCGTCCTGTACAGTGTTTTCTGATCTTGAAGGGCGCGGAACAGAGCCATCCTCCGCGCCCTTGCCGTTCACACCCGCACATGCGCCTTGACAAGGAGAGGCCGATGGAAGAGCTGACCCTCGCGGTCCCAGGCATGTGGGCCGACCACCACGTGCTGGTCGTGCGCAGCCTCCTCAGGGAGGACGACGCCGTCACGTCCACCACGGCGAGCTCCCTGGAGCGCGTCGTCCGCGTCGAGTACGACGCCTCGCGCACCGACCCGCAGCGCATCACGGCCCTGCTCACTGAGGGCGGTTATGCCTGCGGCGAACCCGAGCAAGCAGCAGTCCCTCCGACCGACAAGCCCGCCTGGGCGACGGCGGGGGTGCGCGTCACCACCACCAACGCCGTCGACCTGGCCATGTCGGGAGACCACCGCAAGTACTGAGACCTCGCCGCCGCGCCCGCGCCGGCCCCAGGAGATGACCAATGGATGACGTGAAGAAGGACGGCGCCCTGCCGCCCGCCGCCAAGAGCATTGACCCGGCGGCGCTCGAGATGCTGGCGCACGCCGACGAGTGTGGCATCGAGACGGCTTTCAGCCGCGCCGACCACATGAAGCCCTGCCCCATCGGCGAGAGCGGCGCCTGCTGCCGCATCTGCTCGATGGGCCCGTGCCGCCTGGTCGGCAAAGACGCCGAAGAGAAGACCGGCATCTGCGGCGCCGACATGTCGACGATCGCCGCCCGCCACTTCGCGAGGCAGGTGGCGGGCGGCGTGGCCGCGCACTCCGACCACGGCCGCGACATGGCCATGACGCTGCGCGCCGTGGCCAAGGGCGAGGCCGCCGGCTACAAGGTCAGGGACGAACAGAAGCTGATATCCGTGGCCGGCTACATGGGCATCGCCACCGCCGGCCGCGAGGTCAACGAGATCGCCCTCGACGTGGCCGACACGGCGCTCGCGCAGTTCGGCCAGCCGCACGGCGAGATCATCTACACCAAGCGCGCCACGCTCAAGCGTCAGAAGCTCTGGCGCGAGCTCGGGCTCACCCCTCGCGCCATCGACCGTGAGGTCACCGAGGTCCTTCACCGCACCCACGAGGGCGTGGACCTCGACGCCGAGAACATCCTCAAGAGCGCCCTGCGCTGCTCCCTGGCCGACGGCTGGGGCGGCGCCATGCTGAGCACGGACATCAGCGACATCCTCTTCGGCACGCCGTCGCCGCTCTCGTCCGAGGTCAATCTGGGCGTCCTCAAGGACGACCAGGTCAACATCATCGTGCACGGGCACGAGCCGACCCTGTCGGCGATGCTGGTCGAGGCGTCACGCGACCCCGAGCTCATCGCCGAGGCGCAGGCCGCCGGCGCGGCCGGCATCAATCTCGCCGGCATCTGCTGCACCAGCAACGAGATCCTCATGCGCTACGGCATCCCGGCGGCGGGCAACTTCCTGCACCAGGAGCTGGCCGTGCTCACCGGCGCCGTCGAGGCGATGGTCGTCGACGTGCAGTGCATCATGCAGGCACTCGGCCCCCTCGCCCAGCGCTTCCATACGCAGCTCATCACGACCTCGCCGAAGGCCAAGATCCCCGGCGCCGTGCACGTGGAGTTCGACGAGCACCGCGCCCCGCAGACCGCCGCCGAGATCGTGCGCATGGCGATCGCCAACTATCCCAACCGCGGCCCCATCCACATCCCCGACTACCACGAGCCGCTGGTCGCCGGCTTCAGCCACGAGTACCTCAACTACATGCAGGGCGGCTTCCATCGCGGCTCGTTCCGCCCGCTCAACGACGCGATCATCGCCGGCCGCGTGCGCGGACTCGCCGGGGTCGTCGGCTGCAACAATGTGCGCGTCACGCAGGACGAGGGCATCGTCGAGATGATCAAGCGCTTCATCGCGCAGGACGTCATGGTGGTGGTCACCGGCTGCGCCGCCACGGCCGGCGCCAAGGCCGGGTACCTGAGTCCCGAGATCCTGGACTCAGCGGGTCCCGGCCTGCGCGAGGTCATGGAGGCGATCGGCATCCCGCCGGTGCTCCACCTCGGCTCGTGCGTCGACAACTCGCGCATCCTCACGGTGCTCACCCAGGTGGCCACCGAGGGCGGGCTCGGCGAGGACATCGACGACCTGCCCGCCGTGGGCCTCTGCCCCGAGTGGATGTGCGAGAAGGCGATCGCCATCGGCACCTACTTCGCCGCCTCCGGCGCCCACGTGATCTTCGGCGTGAGCAGCCCGGTGAAGGCCTCCACCGAGGCCACCCGGCTCATGACCGAGGGCTGGGAACAGCTCGTCGGCGGCGACCTCGAGTTCATCCCCGATTGGGACCAGATGTTCGCGCGCTCACTCGAGCTCATCGACGCCAAGCGCGCGGCGCTCAAGCTGCCGGCCTACGACCCGTCGCAGTTCGGCGACAGCGGCGACAGCCTGTACTTCGCCGCCATCCGCGAGTACCTCGCGGCGCACGACGAGGTCGAGACCGTGGGATCGCCCGTCTATCCGCTCGCGGACGGGCACTCGCACGACCACGGCCACGAGCACGGCCACACGCACGACGAGGGAGACGCCTGATGTCGCGCTACATCGCCACGCGCGCCATCCGCGGCGCCAACGCCATAGTCGCCGAGGCCGCGGCGATCGTCGAAGACGCGATCGCCGATCTCGGACCCGACGCCCCGGTGGCGTTCACCAACACCGCCTACTTCTTGCCGGTCGTGTACGCCTTCACGGGGCGCAAGGTCGAGAAGCTGGGCGACCTGCCCGAGGTCATCGCGCGCGCCAAAGCCCTGCTGCACCCGGTGCCCGCCGAATCCATGTGGCTGCCCTACCTCGGCGAGACTCTCGACAGCGGCGTCGCCACCCTCTTCGCCGAGGAGGCCATCGAGGGCGTGCGCTTCGCCCGCGGCCAGGAGCCGCAGATCATCAAGCTCAGTCACGCGCGCGCCGACGGCGAGCGTTTCACCGGCGGCGACCTCATGGTGCACGGCGACAAGATGAAGCTCAACGGGCCGATCGACGACATCCAGCTACGCGCCTGGGGCATCCAGCTCGTCGACGGCCGCATGCCCGGATTCTGCGCCATCGTCGGCTGCGCCAAGAGCAACGAGGTGGCCGTCAAGATCGTCCG
>CAIOZS010000006.1 GCA_903862845.1 uncultured Thermoleophilia bacterium | reverse complement strand
GCCTTCTGGCGGGTGCGTCGCGCCGCCGGCGCGCTCCTGCTGCCGTACCTCGCCTGGGTGAGCGTCGCGACGTATCTCAACGCCGGCATCTGGCGACTAAACTAGCACGCGCCTCCCTCGGGAGCGGCGAGCTTTCGGACGGCGGGGCGGGGCGGCTCCGCGGCCTCTCCGCCCCTGTTTCGCGTACGGCCCTCCTTCTTGACAACGGCGTTCGCGACCCGCATAGTGAACGGCGTTCACGAAGGGCGGACACTGTTCACCGAGGTGGACGGCGTTCTCTAACAAGGCGGGACGTGCCCCAGCATCAACGCGATCACGAGCATCACGCGGAGCGTCTGGACCGTCGGCGCAGCCGCCTCGAGCGCCGCCGCAGCGACACCCGCGACGACATCTTGGCGGCGGCGCGCGAGGTTCTGCTCGAACGGGGCGCCGCCGATCTTTCCCTGCGCGAGATCGCGCGCCGCGCCGGCTTCAGCCCCGGCGCGCTCTACAAGTACTTCGACAACAAGGACGACGTCATCAAGGCGCTCGCCGACAAGGCCATGGGCGCGCTTCTCGTGGAGTTCGGCAAGGTGGCGGCCGAGCTCCCGCCCGACGAGCGCGCCCTGGAGCTGGGCATGGCGTATCTCGAGTTCGCGCGCCACAATCCCGAAGATGTTGCGGTGATCGCCCTGCACGAGTCCACGGTCCACGCGCTGCCGCTCACGGACGAACACAGGATGATGGGCGAGACGGTGGTCGGCGTCTTCGAAGAAGGCGTGGCGGCCGGCGTCTTCACGCTCTCCGGCGACGAGGACCCCGACTACATGGCGTACGGCGCCTGGGCTTTCGTCCAGGGCCTCGCCATCTTCGAGCAGCAGCAGCGCCCAGTGGTCGCCGACAGGCTACGCTCCAAACAGCGACAGCTGCTTCGCGTGTACATCAACGGACTCAAGAGCGACTGGTCGGCCGACGCCGGTTGACCGGTCGCGGCACGGACCCGGAGGACCCCATGCCGATCGATCTTCAGAAGACCAAACGCGTCACCCTGGGCACGATGTGCTTTGCCCTGTTCATGGTGATGCTGGACAGCACCGTCGTGAACCTGGCGCTACCGACGATCCAGCGCGAGCTCAACGCCAGCATGAGCGAGCTTCAGTGGATCGTGGACGCTTTCGTTCTCGCGCTGGCCAGCCTGCTGCTCACCGGCGGCACGCTGGGCGACATGTTCGGGCGCCGCAAAGCGTTCATGACTGGCGTCGCCCTGTTCACCGGCGGCTCGGTGATGTGCGCCTTGGCGCCGTCGACAGGCGTTCTGATTGCCGCGCGCCTGCTGCAGGGCGTGGGCGGCGCCGTGATGCTGCCGAGCACGCTGTCGATCCTCACCAACACGTTCCCCGACGCCCGCGAACGCGCCCGAGCGATCGGCCTGTGGGCCGGCATCTCGGGCCTCGCCATGGCCATCGGCCCGCTGATCGGCGGCACCATGGTCGACAGTCTCGGCTGGCAGAGTATCTTCTGGATCAACGTGCCGATCGGCGCCATCGCTCTGTTCCTGGCCGTGCGCTTCGTGCCGGAGTCGTCTGACCGGGCCGGGCGCACGCTCGATCTGCCCGGTCAGATCACCGTCGTCCTCGGTCTGGCGGCGCTCACCTATGCTTTCATCGAGGCCAACACCTACGGCTGGACCTCCGCGCGCATCCTCACGTGCTTCATCGTCGCGGGCGTATCCCTGGCTCTTTTCCTGGTCATCGAGGTCCGCGGCTCGAGCCCGCTGCTGCAGCTCAAGTTCTTCCGCAACTGGACGTTCAGCGGCGCCAACATCGTGGGCGTGATCGTCAGCTTCGGCTTCTTCGGCGTGATCTTCTTCCTCTCCCTGTTCCTGCAGAACGTGCAGGGCTACTCACCGACTCAGGCCGGCGTGCTGCAGCTGCCGGCCACTCTTGGGGTGATGACTGCGGCGATCGTCTCCGGGCGCATCGTGGGGCGCGTCGGCGCGCGCTTGCCGATCACGATCGGGCTGCTCATGACGGGGTCGGCCCTGCTGCTCCTCACGGGGATCGAGCCGACCACAGGCTACGCGTCGTTCTGGTACTGGCTGCTGCTCATGGGCCTCGGCATCGGCCTGATCATGAGCCCGATGACGACCGCCGTGATGGGCACGGTGCCGGCGGCGCGCGCCGGCATGGCGTCGGCGACCTCCAACACCATGCGCCAGGTGGGCGGCGTTTTCGGCATCGCCGTGCTCGGCAACCTCGTGACGCATCGCTTCACGACTGACTTGAGCGCGTCGCTGGCCAAGTTTCGCCTGCCGCCGGCGGTGACGCAGAAGATCGTGGCGATGGCCGGGCAGGGACGCGAGTCGGCGTCCGGTCAGAAGATCCCCGGTGTCGACGCGGCCGCGCTCGGCCACACGATCAACGTCGCCTTCACGTCCGGTATCCACGTCGCCCTGTGGGCGAGCGGCATCCTGCTGCTCGTTGGCGCGCCCATCGCCTTTCTGACCGTGCGCTACACGGCGCCGCACCACGTGGAGGCGCGGCAGCGTGAGGCCGCGGCGCTGGAGGTTGCGGTCGAGGAGTCCGGAGCATGAGCGCCGCACCCGGCGCCGGCCGGCCGGCGCGGGACGTGTGCCCGGCCGGGCACGCCGGCTGGCTCTCCTCACCGGTCCGGCGCGTGGTCACCGACCCGAAGCGAATCCCGCGCGGCCTCGTCGAACCCGGCGACACCGCCGTGGACCTCGGCTGCGGACCGGGCTTCTTCACGCATCCGCTGGTCGGGATGGTCGGCGACGGCGGCAGCGTCATCGCCGTCGATCTCCAGCCGGCCATGCTCGAGAAGGTCCGGGTGCGCGCCCAGCGCAAGGGTCTGGCGGCGCGCATCCGCCTGCATCAGTGCGCCGCCGACGCGCTCGCGCTGGACGGCACGCGGGCCGATTTCGCCCTGGCCTTCTGGATGGTGCATGAGGTGCCGGATGCCGAGCGCTTTCTCGAGGAAGTCCACGATGTGCTCAAGCCCGGGCGCGGCTCCCGCCGGTGGAGCCCAGGGGCCATGTCGGAGCCGAGGTCTTCGCGCGCACGCTCGCCCTGGCCGCCGCCGGCCTGAACACGCTCTCCCGGTCCCGCGTGGCTTTCAGCCGCGCGGCGCTGCTGCGGCGCGAGGAGGCCGCGGTGACGGTCTCGCCGTCACCGCGGCCTCGGTCGTGAAGCGTTCGCGGACGGCACGCCAAACGCGGCTCAAGACGCGTCACCCTCCGGCCCGACGAGCTTCCAGCCGGACTGCCAGCTCCATCCGTGACGCATCTGCAGCGAGATGTTCAGCCACGCGAGCGCCTCGAGCGCGCGTGCCATGGCGAGGTCGCCGGCGTCGATGGGGTGGAATCCCATGCCTTTGACCAGTTCGAGCACGATGGCCTTGGCCTCTTCGTCGTCGGCCGCCACGTAGCCGTCCACCTGCATGCCGGCGATCCGGGGATCGGTCTGCCGGGCGGCGAACGCCGTGTTGAACGCCTTCACCACTCGCGCCGTCGGAATGCGGGCCTGGATCTCCTCGGCGCCCGAGGTCCCCTCGGTCGCCAAGCCTGAGTAGTCCGGCTTGAGCGGATTGGTGGCGTCCACGACGATTTTGCCGGCAAGCGCCGGACCCACGTCGTCGAGCACGTCCACGATGGTCGTGTACGGCACCGCGAGCACCACGAGGTCGGCGCCCTCCGCGGCGGCGCGGTTGGACTTCGCCGCCCGCGCGCCGGTCTCTTCGGCCAGCTTGGCGGCCGTGTCTCCGTTCGACGAGCTCACGGTGACGCTGTGACCCGCGCGGATCGCCGACGTCGCCAGCGCCCTGCCCACGTTGCCTGCTCCGATGATCGCGATCTCCATGACGGTCCTCCTCAACTCTTTGACTGCACAACATTTGTCTCCGGAACTACTTTTCGTGAAACATGGGTACAAGGCGGATATGGCCGATGGACAGACATCCAGCACCGGGCTCTCGCCGGTCGTTGCCGCCGGCGCCAGCGACCTCAAGTGGTCGGCGCGTGAGCGCGAGGTGCTGGGACTGTGGAGCGACCTGCTGCATGTGACGAGCGCAGTCCGCGGCTCGGTCGCCGAACTGCTCGCCACCGAGCTCGATCTGCATCCCGAAGAGGTCGATCTCCTGATGAGGCTCGACGAAGCACCCGAGCGGAGGCTTCGCATGGCAGATGCCAGCCGCTCCCTGAATCTCAGCAAGAGCGGCGTCACACGGCTGGTCGATCGGCTGGTGGAGCGCGGCCTGGTCGAGCGCGCCGCCTGCCCCAGCGATCGCCGGGTCGTGTACGCCGGCCTGACGGGCGCGGGCCGGCATGTGGTAGCCGACGCAGCCCCACTGCTCGTGACAGCTCTCGGCGCGCGGCTGGGGCGGGATCTCTCCGCGGACGAGCTCGGTGCCGTCAGGCGCGGCCTCAGCACTCTCCTCGCCGCGCCAGCGGCACGCCCACAAGGCACCACGGAGACGATGCCATGACCGAGTCCGTCTGGGACTACCCGCGGCCACCGCGGGTGGAGGCGAGCACGCGCCGGGTGCGCGTCGTGCACCGTGGCGTCACCGTCGCGGACACGACGCGCGCTGCGCGCGTGCTCGAGGCCAGCCATCCTCCGGTCTACTACATCCCGCCGGAGGACGTGCGTCGCGAGCTGCTGCGCCCGCGCCGGCGGCACACGTCTTGCGAGTTCAAGGGGCAGGCGAGCTACTGCGACCTCGAGGTCGAGGGGCAGGCCGTGCACGACGCCGCCTGGTACTACCCGGACCCGGCGCCTGGCTACGCGGCCATCCGCGACCACCTGGCCTTCTACCCGAGTCGTGTGGACGAGTGCTTCGTGGACGACGAGAAGGTCACCGCCCAGCCGGGCGACTTCTACGGCGGCTGGGTCACGGCGGACATCACCGGGCCGTTCAAGGGCGGGCCGGGCACGCGGGGCTGGTAGGAGCTCGCGGCAGATCGGCGCCCTCGACCGGCGCCCGAATCGTTCATCTCCCGTTGATCCCGTCGGGCAACAACGTGTCCAGGCCGGTCACGAGACCGACAGCAGGTGACATCAGACTCCCTGACGGGATCGGAGATGAGGACGTTGAACCGCGGAGTGGCAGCTGTCGTCGGCGCGGGAGTGCTCATGGTCGGCGAAGGCGCAGCGGGCGCGAGCTCAGCCTTGGCCAACGCCAATGGTCAGCCGGCGAAGACCAGCACGCCGCCGGTCGCCACCACGAGCACGATGCCGACCGCGCAGAAGGCGCCTGGGGTCAAGGCGACGGCGTAATCCAGGAAGGCGCCGGTCACGGCGTCGGTTCAGCAGAAGAGGGCCAGGGGCCAGGCCAAGGCGGGCAACCGCGCCGGGGAGTGATGGCCACAGACAGGCGAGCTGACGGAGCGTACGGCGCGAGAGGCGGCCTGCGCAGGCCGCCTCTCGCGCCGTACGCCTTCAAGTCGGTCAGTCGGTCATGCGCGGCGAACCGCCGGGCGGGCCGAGCTGCGGCGCGTGAGCGCGGAGCTCGATCAGCTTCTGCCGGAGCTCCGCCTGCAGCTGCCCGATCTCGCCCTCCGCTTCGAGCCGCTTCGCGCGGCCCTCCTCCTGGATGCCGATGGTCTCCTCGAGTGTGGCCACCAGGTCGGCGTTGACCTTGCGCAGCGTCTCCACGTCCACGACTCCGCGCTCGACCTCGCGACCCACCTTCGCCGAGCCGGCCTTAAGCAGCTCGGCGTTCTTGGAGAGCAGATCGTTCGTGGTGTCGGTCACCTGCTTCTGCAGCTCCACGGCCTTCTGCTGCCGGTAGAGGCTTATGGCGATGACGATCTGGTTCTTCCACAGCGGGATGGTGGTGAGCACCGACGCCTGGATCTTCTCCACGAGGTTCTGGTCGTTGCCCTGGATGAGGCGGATCTGCGGCGCCGTCTGGATGGCGACCATGCGCGTGAGCTTGAGGTCGTGAAGGCGGCGCTCGAAGCGCGCTGCCGCCTGCTGTAGATCCGCCAGCCGCTGCGCGGCCATGACGTCGCGGCTCGCCGCGACCTCGGCCTCCAGCGCCGGGAGCTTGTCTCGATGCAGCTCCTCCAGGGCCTGCTCGCCGGCGGCGATGTACACGTCAAGCTGCTTGAGGTAGTCGAGGTTGAGCTCGAACATCTTGTCGAGCACGGTCATGTCTTTGAGCAGCGCCATGCGCGAGCGCTCGAGAGCGTCGACGATGCGGTCGATGCTGGTGGCCACCTTCTCGTAGCGGGCGGCGAATCGATCGAAGGTGCTCGCGAACTTGCCGAGGATCGGGATCCTGGCCATCCCGGACCCGCCGCCGAGCGCATCCACGTCGAGCTCGCGGACCTTCTTGAGAAGGTCGGTCAGCGCTGCGCCGCCGGCGCCGGCCTCCTTGTTGCGTACGTCGCCGAGCAGCGAGTCGGCGAAATTGGCGATGCGGCTCTGGGCGGGCAGGCCGTAGCTGAGCACGCCCTGCGCGTCGCTGAGGTCGACGCTCCTTGCGATCTCGGCCACGCGGGCCAGGTCGTCGGCGCTGAGTGGGCCGGCGACTGGCGCGCTGCGCGCGCCCGCGTCCAGCCCGCCCGCCGGTGGGCCGCCGGCCGGCATCACGGCCGGGACGCCGCCCGACCCCTGCGTCTTCTCGATCTCGTCGCTCATCAAAGCCCCCCGGTCTGGCTGTACATGGTCTCGCTGCGCACCGTGCGCTCGAGCAGCTCGATCTCGCTGTCGAGGTCGAGGGCACGGTCTTCAAGCACGTTGGCGAGCTGGCGGTCGAAGGCTTGCTGCACGACGTGCAGCGAGGTTTCGGCGCGGGTCACGGTCTTCGCGATCTCCGGTGATGACGAGCCGCGGCTCAGAAGGTGGACGTAGCCCTCGACAATGCGCTGCGCGGCGTCCAGATAGTACGTCAGAAAGCCGCGCGCGGCGTCGAGCTTGCGCGGCTGGGCAGCCAGCTCGGCGATGATCTGGTCGGCGGTGCCGCACAGGGCGACGACCTCGTCCCGCACCTCTGCCTTGCCGATCGAACCGGCGCTGTCGAGAATGGCGTCGACCTGCCGGCGCGCAGGTTGCAGCACGTCGGCCGCCGCCTCGTCCATGCCCTTGGGCAGCGCCGGCCGCTTGCTCGCCGCCAGCAGAGACGGCGGCTGCGGCGGCGCCGGCAGCGCGCGGGGCGGTACGTCGCCGAACATGATCGCGCGGTAGTAGGGCCGCAGGTACAGCGCGTTCACGAGGCTTACGGCCGAGACGACGAGCTGCACGGCGATCATCACCTGGAACAGAGGCGTGCCGACGGCGAGGATCGTCAGGATCAGCGGCGTGAGGTAGACGAACCCCAGCAGCAGCCAGGGCAGGTGCCGGGCGCGCACGCCGATGTAGACGAACGCGGCCCAGTTGAGGAAGCCGGCGGTGAACGTCCAGGCGACCCACAGAGAGTGGCGCCACCACCAGCGGAACCGCGCACGGCGCGCGGTCGGTGCCTGAACATCGACCACCACGGAGGCCTGCGTCTGGGGCTTGAGCTGCTGCACATCGCGCACCGCCGAGGCCGGATGGCCGTTCTGGCACTCGCCGTAGGGCGTGAGCCAGACCCAACGAGCGCAGACGCTGCAGTATCCACCAACGGGCATGAAGAGCTCCCTCTCGGCGTGTCCCTCTTGTGCAGGATAGCCCGCAACGGCCGCGAGCACACTCCGGAGGGTGGGTGGACGGCGCGGCGAGGCGCCCGCGGGCGCGCCGCGCCGTTGATGCGTGTACGCTACAGACTCCCCATCCGCGAGAGAAAGCTTGCACCACATGACCGAACATACCGCCAACCGCATCCGTCTCGCCGTGCCGTCCGAAACGCCGGGCGGGCTCGACGCCGCCCGCTCCGGACATTTCGGGCGCAGCCCGTCGTTCACGCTCGTCGATCTGGTCAACGGCGAGATCGCCGCCGTGGACTTCGTTGAGAACGCCCCCCACGTTCAGGGCGGCTGCATGTCGCCGGTGCTCACGCTCGGCACCAACAGGGTCGACGCCGTGATCGTCGCCGGCATTGGTCACCGGCCCCTGCTGGGCTGTCTGCAGGCCGGCATCCGCGTGTTCGCCGGCGAGGACCGGCCCGACGTGCGCAGCGTGGTCGAGGCCTTCGTCGAAATGGAGCTGTCGCCGGTCGGGCCAGACGCCACCTGCCGCCACTGACCGATCGGTGAGGCGCGCTTGGCCGGCGTGATGGAGGGCTGGTGGATCGACGTTCTCGGCGCCGACCCGGTGCCGTGGCTACTCGCCTCCGACGAGCCGGCGGCTCGCTGGATCAAGCTGACGCGGTGCCGGGCAGGTCGCGGGGGGCGCGCCGCTCGGTGGCTCCCGCGGCGCAGGCGTGGGGAACCCGCCCGTGCGGGAATAGTCGGCACAGGGCGGGCGGCCGCAGGCTGACCCGCCCACCGACAACAACTTACAGGCGGGAGCTCCCGATGCAGGCGCCACAGCAGATCCAGCCCACCAAGCTCGCCGACTACCTTGAAGTCATGACCAAGGCCGTCTTTCAAAGCGGCATGAGCTGGCAGGTGGTCGAGGCCAAGTGGGACGGCTTCCGCGAAGCCTTCGCGGCCTTCGACCCGGCAACGGTCGCGGCCTTCTCGGACGACGACGTCGACCGTCTCGCTGAGGACACGCGCATCATCCGCAATCGGCGCAAGATCGAGGCGACGATCACTAATGCCGAGACGATGCTAACCCTTGACGGCGGGCCCGGCGGCTTCACCGGCTGGCTGCGTTCGCGGGCCGACTTCGCCGCCACCGTCGCGGCGCTGCGCGGCGAGTTCCGCTTTCTCGGCGACATGGGGACGTACTTCTTCCTCTACGTTGTCGGTGAGAGGGTGCCGCCGCACGAGGAGTGGATGAAGGCGCACCCGTCGACCGCGCACCGCGCGTCCGCGTCCCGGTCGGCCCGCAAGGCTCGATGACCCAGGGAGGTTTCCCGTGAAGACCAAGAGCCCCGACAACGCGGACCTGAGGCAGCGCCTCACGCCTCTTCAATACGAAGTCACCCAGCGCGAGGGCACCGAACCAGCGTTCGCCAACGAGTACTGGGACGAGCACCGCGACGGCATCTACGTGGACGTCGTGAGCGGGGAGCCCCTCTTCAGCAGCCGCGACAAGTACGACTCGGGAACGGGCTGGCCGAGCTTCACGCGCCCGCTGCGTGACGAGGCCGTGACCACGAGGACCGACTTCAAGCTCTTCCTCCCGCGCAGCGAGGTGCGCAGCGCGGCTGCTGAGTCGCACCTCGGTCACGTATTCAAGGACGGCCCCGCGCCCTCCGGCCTGCGCTACTGCATGAACTCGGCGGCGCTTCGCTTCATTCCCAAAGAAGAGCTGGAGGCCGAGGGGCATGCGGAGTACCTCGGCCTGTTCGAGACCGCCCCGGATGACATACGCTGACGCTGACATGACAGGCGGGCAGTACAAAGACGATGGGGAGGCGCTGATCGGCTTGGCGCGACAGCTTGCGGACGCCTTCGAGGAGGCGCAGACGCCTGAGGACCAGGAGTATGCCGCCGAGGCGATCGACGACTTCCTCAGCGAGCACGACCACTACGCTCCGGACGAGGCCCTCATCGCCCTGCTCGATCTGCCCATGACGAAACTGACCTGGCCTCTGGTGGACAGCGTGGAGGCCACGCTTGCGGAACGCGGCCTGCCGGCCGTCTGGCCGCTGCTCGAGGCCATCGACGGGCGCGTGTACGACCACGGTGGTCAGACCCCGGCCCGGGCGCTCGAGACGCTGAACGCGATGCGTGAAGCAGACGTCATCCGGGGCTTGGTCAACTTGCTGGCCGGCGCTGCCGACGACGATCTCAAGGACGCCGCCGTGAAGGTGCTCGTAAGGACCGGGGAGGCGGCCGTGCGGGCGCTGGAGGATGCGCTTCAGGATCCCGCGGCGCGGCGCTGGGCCGAGGATGCTCTCGGCGACATTCGTGCGGCGCGGGAAGAGGCAGAGGAGTAGCAGAGCGCGGCTGGGAGGAGCGGCGGTGTTGCGGGAACTGGTGGAGATGGTGCGGGTCGGCAGCGTCTCGGCGGTAGCGCTCGTAGAACGGGCCTACAGGCGGGTGGACGATCTCAACGGTGCGCTCAACGCCGTCGTGGCGTTGCGCGACGAGGGCGAGGCGCTCGCGGACGCGGGCGCGCTCGACGAGCGCGCCCGCCGCGGCGAGCGCCTCGGGCCGCTCGCCGGGGTGCCGTTCCTGGTCAAGGACAGTCAGGACCTCGCGGGCCTGCGCACCACGCACGGCTCACTGCTCCTGGCAGAGGCTCCGCCGGCCGCGCGCGACGCGCTCTGCGTGGCGCGCCTGCGAGCGGCCGGCGCGATCCCCATCGGCAAGACCAATGTGCCCGAGCACTGCTTCGAGGGCTACACGGACAACCTGCTCTTCGGCTCAACGCGCAACCCATGGGCGCTCGAGTGGTCGCCCGGCGGCTCAAGCGGCGGCTCCGCCGCCGCGCTGGCCGCCGGCATGGTCCCCATCGCTACAGCCACAGACGGCGGCGGCTCCGTGCGCATCCCGGCGGCGTTCTGCGGGCTCTTCGGTCTGAAGCCCACCAATGGTCTCGTGGGCCGCGACCCTATTCCGCCGTGGCTCGACTTCAGCACGGATGGGCCGCTGGCCCTCTCGATGGCCGATCTGCGCCTCCTACTGGCGATCACCTCAGGTCCTGCTCGGGGCGACCCCGCGGCCCTTCCGGCCGAGCTGGTCGCGTGGCTTGTCGGGCCGGGTGCCGCGGCGCGCGCCTCCGCGGCGCCTCCGCGGCGCCCGTCCCTGGTGCTGGCGGCGCCGCGGTTCGTCGACTGGGGGCCGTTGCCCAACGCGGTGGCCGATCAGTTCGATGCCGCTCTCACCAGCATCGAGAAGGATCTGGATCTGCAGGTCGAGCCCATCGCCCCCGCCCAGATCCTGGGCGGCTTCGCGATCGGCAATGCCGACGAGGACTGGCTGCTCACGTGCGCCTGCGAACAGGCCAACGCGATGGGCCGCGAGGCCATCGAGGCGGGCGCGGAGCGCCTTCACCCGGGGTTCCTGGCCGCCATGCGCCAAGGCCTGTCTGTGAGCGTCGCGGACTACTTGGCCGCGCGCCGCCGCCGCTTCGCGTACGCGCGCGCCCTCGACGAGCTGCTCGGCGCCGACCGTTTGCTGGTCACGCCCGCGACGCCTCAGGAGGGCTTCTACTGCGACGGGCGGGAGATCGGCGCGAAGCGGCCGGGCACCAGCGTCTCGTCCCACAACACGCAGGTCCAGAACATGACCGGCCACCCGGCGCTCTCAGTGCCGGCCGGTCGCTCGCCCAACGGGGTGCCTTTCGGACTGCAGATCACGGGTCCGCGCTTCGCCGACGCCCTGGTCCTGGATATCGGCGATGCATGGGAGCGGGCGCACCCGGGTGAGCGCGTGGCACGGGGCTACGAGAGCTTCCTGCCGGCCGGGTAGCGAGGCCGGCGCCTCGCGGCCGCAGGCCTCACCGGTCGGCGTCGGCAACATCTTCCTCAACGCCGACGCAACACGCACTTCATATTCGCGTCGCAGAATGACGTCGAGCCATACAACGGCATCGACGGCTGCCCCCCCGGCCGTCGGGACCGGGCTGATGTACGGTGCGCCCCCACCGAGCCTGAGTCCCACCAGCCCGGGCGATAGACCTCCTGAGCCCGGGAGCCGCTGGCCCCACATGGGCCGCGACGACTGACCCCCAGTCGTCGCGGCCCATCCCCTTTCTGGATCCGGTCGGTGGGCAAGGCGGTCGTCGCGACGCGCCACATAAAGCTCAACGCCACCCACGCCCGCCCGTAACCTGGATGGGCGACACTGCGCCCAGAAGCTGGCACGTCCGCGTGCCGGCCCCACGGGAGGAGTGCCGATGGAACCCACGATCACGTGCCTCGTGTGCGGCCAGGAGGTCGACTTGCAGCTCCTGATGGCTCTGCCCAGGGACGCGCCTTTCGGGTGCCCCTACTGCGATGAAGAAGTGGCGGAGGCGATTCGCGCCCATCACGCCGAGAGGCGGCGGGCGGTGGCCTGAGCCGGTCGCCCTGGCGTCGACGGCGCCGCACCCGCCGGCCGCGGCAGCGGCCGGCGTCCCGTCGAGTAGGATGGTCGCATGCGCAGCGGCGACGACCAACGCTTCCGCGACGCCCTCATCGTGGGCAGCCTGCTGGCACCCGAAGGAGCTGGTGCCTACGGCACGGCGATGCACTGGTGGGGGTGGACTGCGGGTGCGGAGGCCGACGACAAGGTCGGATCCGCCGGCAGCGCTTGCCTGATGGTGACCTTCATCGCACCGAAGCGCAAACAGGCCATGCGGCCGGAGCTCCTGGGCGTGCGTTTCGAGCTCGTGCTCATCAAGCCGGAGCGCATGTTCGGGGCCGTCCTTCTCGGCGAGCCGGGCCTTCGCATGCGCGTGACCGATCCCGAGCGGACGGTGGTCGACGTGCTCGATCGCAGCGACCTCTGCGGCGGCGTGTCTGCAGTTGCCGCGGCGTTGCGCGCTGCCTGGCCGGCACTGGACCTGGAGCGCCTGACCGCGTACCTCGAGCGGTTCGCCGGAGGTACTGTGCCCAGACGTCTTGGCTACGTTGTCGAGCGGCTGGGCCTCCTGCCGCCCGACGATCCCCTGCTGGCGCGCTGGCGGGCGCTCATCGGCAGCGGCTACTCACTTCTTGAGCGCGGCGGCCCTGCCGCAGGGCGGTTCGTCCGCCGCTGGCGGCTGCGCGTAAACGTGCCCGAGCTCGGCTGAGCGGCCCGGCCGCGAGAAGCATCGCGCCGTTCGTGAAAGATTGAGGCTAACGCAGGCGGTCTGCCGCGAACCGCCGGGCGCGTCAGCGCCCGCCGGCGGCGACCAGGTACTCCTCCGCCTCGGGCCGGCGGCCGCCTCTGTCGAACGAGAGCGCGCGCTGGTAGAGCTCGAGGTCCGCATCGCCGGTGCGCTCCCGCAAGCGCAGGCGGTCGGCCCACGTCTCGGTCACCATCGTCTCGACGTATTCGTTGGGCCGGTTGAGATCCCGGTAGACCGCCCAGTAGATGGCGCCACGCCGGCGGCGTGCGGCGCCCAGCTGTTCCATGGCCGCGAGGAACTCGTCGGCGTCCTGAGGGTCGATGGAGTAGCGATGATTCATCACCACAGGTCCGTGTTCCAGCTCCAGCGTCTCTTCCGGCTCGTGCATGGGGAAGGGGATAGCCGCGCCGACGGAGATGTCGGAGGCGCTGCCCTGCGGCACCGGCAGCCGCCAGGTGGCGGCGAGCAGCGCGACGGTGGTGCCGGCGACGATGAAATACGCGGTCGTCACCCCGAGACTGCTGGCGACCGAACCCCAGATCGCGGCGCCCGCCGAAAGGCCGCCGAACAGCGCCATCAGGTACACCGAAAGGGCGCGCGCCCGCACCCAGCTCGGCAACAGCGATGTCGCCGCCACCTGGTACGTGGTGAAGAGGGTGAGCCAGGCGGCGCCCGCGGCGACGACGATCACGCAGGCGATCCAGTAGCTGTCGTTCAGGGCGAGGCACGTGACCGCCACGGCGAGCAGCGCCATCCCCCCGGCGACCACCCGACTGCGCGGCAGGCTCTTGCCCAGGCGCGGCAGCAGGAACACAGCCCCGACCCCGCCCACGCCGAGAAACGCCATCATCACACCAAACGACAGCGACCCGACGTGGAGATGCTGGCGTGCGTACACGGGAAGAAGAGCGAAGAGTGAGCTGGCGCAGAAGCTGAAGCTGGCGACGCGGATCATCAGCGGCCGCAGCTCCGGGCGGAAGCGCACGTAGCGCAGGCCGCCGCGCACGGCGGCGAAGAAGCGCTCGGCCGGGAGGGCTTGCTCGGGCCGCTCCGTCGCCCGTCGCCACAGAACGACGACGATAGCCAGGAACGACGCCGCGTTGATCAGGTAGACGGCGCCGGGACCGCCGAACGACACCACGAGGCCGCCGAGCGCGGGTCCAGCGGCCTGGCCCACGTTCGTGCTCACGCCGTTGAGGGTGACGGCGGCACGGAACTGGTCGCGCGCCACGAGGTCGGGGATCATCGCCTGCCAGCCAGGCATTGTCAGAGCGTTGAAGAGGCCGCCGGCGAAGACGAGCACGAGGAGTGTCCCCGGCCGGGCAAGGCCGCTGAACGTGAGCGTGGCGAGGACGATGGCGGTGACGAACAGGCAGCCGTTGGTGACCATGAGGAGGCGTCTGCGGCTGAGGATGTCGGCCAGCACGCCGCCCGGCACGATGAGCACGAAGATGGCCAGCGAGTTGGCGGCGCTGATGAGGGCGATCAGCAGGGCCGAGGTGGTGAGGCCGGACATCTGCCACTGGGCTGCCAGGGTCTGCATCCAGCTGCCGATGTTGGACGTGAGCGAGGCGATGAACAGAGCACGGAAGAAGGGGTTGGCGAGCGGCGCGGTGACGCGCGCCGGCCGCGCCGCCGGTTCCGCTGGGGAGGTCGCTGCGGGGGCTGTCGGGGTCACACAGGGGTGTTCGGTCGTGGTGGCGGCAAACCTTCAGCGCCGCGACCCCGCGTACTGTGCAGATGCCGCCTGATCTTCCTGCGGTGCGTGATCACGACGACCACGTGATCGCCGCGTGGTAGCGTTGCGTGAGAGCGCGGCGAGCGCGCGGTAACGTCGGCGAGCGCTATCCGAAGGAGAGACGCATGGGTTGCTGTCTGATCGTCGGGGTCCTGGCGGCGTCGCCGCGCATCATCCTGCTCGGCTTGTGGCTCTTCACCGACTACCTGAGCCGCATCGGCCTGGCATTCATCTGGGGGCTTATTGGCTTCCTCCTCGTGCCGTGCACGACGATCGCCTATGCGATCGCCCAGAACTCGTTCGGCGGGCTGCAGGGCTGGGGCACGGTCATCTTCGCCGTCGGGATCCTTCTCGACATCCTGCTGTACGCGAGCGGGCGCAGGAGCCGCCGGGAGCGCGCCGCGGCGGGCTGAGGGCGCTGCGCCTCACGGTGCTCCCGGAAACTGCTAGTCGCGCGGCGGCGCGGCGGGCGGCGGCGAAGCTCCGGCCGCCGGGGCCGCTGGGAGGGCAGGCGCCGGACGCAGCCGCCACACGTCCCTCACGAAGAGCACCCATACGGAAGCCACGAGGCCGAGGCCGGCCGACGCCCAGCAGACGGTGGTGACCCCGAAGGCCTGCGCCAGAGGGCCGGCGACGGCGAGCCCGGCCGGCCAGAGCGCCATCGACGACATCCAGTCCCAGGCGGTCACGCGGCCCAGCGCCTCGCCCTGGATCTTGGTCTGGAGAGTGGTGTTCCACACCGCCACCAGGAGGCCAATACCGATGCCGCGTGCCCCGTAGACGACGCCCAGCTCAAATGCCCCGCCGCCCAGGGCGAGCGTGAGCGGCGCCGCCACGGCGGTGGTGCCCATGAGGCACACCAGCACCATCGGGCGGCGCGGCTTGTAGCGCAGTGCGATCGCCGCCCCTCCCAGCATGCCGGCGCTGAACACTGCCTGGATCACGCCCCAGGCAGCTGCGGTGTGGCCTTGCGCCAGCAGGCCGAGGGGCCCGAGCACCTGGAACGGCGCGATGACGATGCACAGGACGAGGCAGGCGCGCAGCAGCATCACCCAGAGCCAGGTGCGCGACTTCACTTCATGCCAGCCGTCGCGCAGCTCGCCGACGAAGCTCCTGACGGCCGCGCTTCGTGCGAGGGCGGGCACGCGCAGGGTGGCCAGAAAGGCGGCGCTGACGAGGAAGGTCGCGCCGTCCACGGCGATAGCGCCGCCGGCGCCGATGACCGCGACCAGCGTGCCGGCGACGGCCGGCCCCACCATCCAGCCGAAGTTGTCGCTCAGGCCCATGAGGGCATTGGCCTGCTGAAGTCTCGGTGCCGGCACGATTTGCGGCATGATGGCGCCGGCGGCCGGCCTGAAGAACGCCTCCGCGGCGCCGTGGACTGCTGCCAGGATGGCCAGCTGCCAGATCTGCGCCGCGCCGCTGAGCAGCAGGACTGCGCCGGTGATCTGCACCGCGGCGCGGATGAGGTCGCTGGCGACCATCAGCGCCGCCCGTGGCAGCCTGTCCGCCCACACGCCGCCGACAAGAGCAAGTGCGGCCAGCGGGAGGCTTTGCGCGGCGAGCACCAGGCCCAGATCCGTGGCCGAGCCGGTGAGGCCGAGGACGGCGAAGGTGAGCGCGACCGGCGTGATGCCGTCCCCGAATACCGAGATGCTCTGCGCCAGAAAGACGTTACGGAAGTCGCGGATCCTGAGAAGGTTGAGGCGCCCGGCAGGAGGGGAGGATGTGCCGGGCACCGGACTCATGCCTTGAGTCTACACGGCAAGCGACCGGGGCCGCTTGCCTATTCCCTTCGGGAAGGTCCGCGGCCTTAATGGATCTCGAGGCGCACGGTGCGAGGCCCGGCGCTGCCGTCCGGTGGGTCGAGGGCCTCCGCGCCGGGGCGTCCGAAGGTGGTCCGGTGGATCTCTCTGGATGCTGCCCGCACGACCTGCGGGGAAGCACCTCCGTCTCGTCGGTTTCACCGGCCGCGTATGCGGCGCGACCCTGCTCATGCCGATCGCGCCGGGGAAGGACGCATCGTGAGTGCTCAGGCTGACAGTCCGAAGTTCGGGGGCGACGACGCCCGCACGTGCGGGCAGAAGCGCACGACTTGGCCGGCAGGAGGGATGGGGAGGCGCGAGGAGGGCTCGCCGAGCGGCGTGTGCGCCGACGAAGACCTCGTGTTCGTCGCCGATCCCGAGGCCCACTGCGTGCGGAAGTTCACGAGCGCGGGGACCTTGCTGGACGAGTGGGGCGAGCGCGGTGACGACCAGGGTCAGTTCGATTCGCCCGAGGCGCTCGCTTGCGACGGGCGCGGCGGCGTCTACGTGGCCGACACCGGCAACCATCGCATCCAGAAATTCACGAGGGACGGGCACTTCGTCGCGGCGTGGGGCATCCGGGGCCCCGCCGCCGGCTGTTTCGACGAGCCCATCGCCATCGTCGCCGACGCGGACGGCGGCGTGTGGGTCTGTGAGTCAGGCAACCGGCGCGTGCAGCACCTCTGGAGCTCGGGCAGCTTCTTGCGCTTCCTCGGCGCCTGGGGCTCGAGGAGCGGCGGGGACCCCGGTCTCCAGGATCCGCAGGGCATCGCCATCGACTGCGAAGGGAGGGTGCTGGTCGTGGACGCCTCGTCGCGCACAGTGCGCGTGTACGACGGCGACGGCGTCCTCGTACGCGCGATCGACTTGTCCGCGCTGGCGGACGGGCGCGTCGCTCCGCGCGACGTCGCGGTCGGGCCGGCGGGCGAGGTCTACGTGTGCGATACGGCCGGATGTCTGGTTCACGGTTTCGGAGCCGACGGCGCGTCGCTGGGCTCGTGGGCCGTCGCGCGCGGCCACGGCGTGCAGGCGCGGCGCCGGAGCGCCGGCTTCCCCTGCGGGCTGGCGACCGACAAGTGTGGCCGCCTGTACGTGACCGTCCCCCGACACGGAGTGGTCGAGACGGTCCAGCCGCTCTGACCTCGCGGAGGCTGCGGCGCGCCGCCCGCGCGGCGATGCGCGCGGACGCAAGCCGGCGTGCGCCGCTGCGTCCTCGGTGTGCCTACGACGTCATCTTGGTCGCCCCACGTGCCGCCCAGAGCGCCATGGCGCCGGTGAGCGTGGCGAAGCCGAGGGTCACGGCGAACCCGACGAGCAGCGAGGTCGCGTCCCAGCCGGTGTTGAGCAGTGAGCGCATCGCGTCGAAGACGTAGGTCGTCGGGTTGATCGTCGCCGCCACCTTGAGCCAGCCCGCGGTCACATACTCCTTGGGCACGAACGTGTAGCTGAGGAAGATCAGCGGGAAGAAGGCGAAGGTCGCGGCCTGGGCCGCCGCCGCGTTCTTGGTCTTCAGCGCCATGAAGGCGGCGTATCCGGCGAACGCCATGCCCCAGAGGAAGGCGAGCACGACCACGAGAGCGAAGCCGGCGGGCCCCGCCGCCACCTTGAGTCCCATGGCCAGGGCGAGCAGCATCACGAGCACGACCTGGGCAGTCAGGATGATCGCGCTGGCGACCATCGGTCCCCAGATCACGTCCAGGCGCCGCGTCGGCGTCAGCAGCAGCTTGGTGAAGTAGCCGTTGTCGATGTCCTTGATCAGCGTCTGGCCGGCAAGACCGGCGCCGCCGACCGCCGCCGAGACGATGGCCACCGGGAGGATGAACCCCAGGTACGTGCCTTGGAACCCCGGCAGCTGGGCGACCGACGAGAGGCCGCTGTTGTAGACGAAGAGGAAGAACACGCTGATCGCGATGTTGGGGATGATCGTCGCCGGCTGGCGGATGGCGTTGCGCAGCGAGCGGCCGATGAGGAGCAGGCTGTCGTTCATGATGTCACCTTCGCGGGCTTGTTGCCGCCGGACGGAGGGGTGTCGGCGTCGGATGCGGCGGGCGCGGCGGAGACGTCGTCGCCCGCCTCATCGACCTCGTGTTCAAGAGCCTCGCCGGTGACGCGCAGAAAGACGTCGTCCAGGCTCGGCTGTTCGATGGTCATGCCCTGCAGGCGGATCCCGGCGCCGTCGAGCGCGCGAACCAGCTCGGCGACGTTCTCGGCGGCGCGCTCGAAGTAGAGGCGCAGCTTGCGGTTCGCGGCCTGGCGGTTGGGGGCCACGGCGGCGAGCGCGTCGTCGGCGCTCGCGGCTTCCTCGCACGAGCCGAACTGAAGTTCGACGACCTCGTCGCCGACCTCGCGCTTGAGCTCGCTCGGCGTGCCCTGCGCGACGATCTTGCCCTTGTTGATGATGGCGATCTCGTCGGCGAGGCGGTCGGCCTCCTCAAGGTACTGCGTGGTGAGGAAGATGGTCATGCCGAGGTCGTCGTTGAGGCGCCGGACCTCCTCCCAGATCGCCGCCCGGCTGGCGGGGTCCAGCCCCGTCGTCGGCTCGTCCAGAAAGAGGATGCGCGGGTCGTGGACGAGCGCCAGGGCGAGGTCGAGCCGGCGCTTCATGCCGCCGGAGTACGCGCCGGCG
>CAIOZS010000005.1 GCA_903862845.1 uncultured Thermoleophilia bacterium | reverse complement strand
GTCAGCCGTGTGGCAATCCGCAGACGAGACTGCAGCGCCCGGGGTACGGCAAGCCGGCCGACGACCCGAGACGACCCGAGCCTCGACTTCTGGGTCAAGAACAGGCCGGACATGCTGCACACCTACGCGCAGAACCAGCTCACCGGTCTGCTCGACCGAGGCATCCTGGGCCCCAAGACGCGCTACCTGCTGCTCGTGGGCCTCTCCATGATGAACGGCCACTGGGAAGGCGTGCTGCCGCAGGCGTGCAACGCCAAGGCCCCGGCGCCACCGACGAGGAGCTCACGGAAGTCGCGTTCTGCGTGTGCTACTCCGTCGGCAAGGCCAAGCTCCAAGAGAGCGGCGCGTGCCTCCGCAAGGTCTTCGAGAGCCCGACGTTCAAGGCGATCTTGTCGCTGGCGGAGGAGCGCACGAGCCACTGAACCCGGGGTGGCTCAACGGGCGGGATGCGATACCGCCTCGGCTGCAGCAACAGGGTGCGGCCGAGGCGGAAGGTCAGAAGCCGACCTAAGCGATCGCGGCCGCGCGAAGCTGCTGAGTCTCAGGACCCGATGTGGGAGTGTCCTGGGCCACGACGGCGACGGACGCTCCGGGAAGGACCTGGTGGGCTACCATACGCTTCGCGGCCTGGAGCGAGCGCATGAAGCCGCGCGCTGGAGCAGGGACCTCGAGGCCCTCCTCGAGCGCCCAAGTGATGTAGTCATCGAACGCAGCCCTAAAGTGCGTTAGCGCTTGATCCTTCGTGAGACCGTCGCCGGCCACAGCAGGGATCTCCCTTACTCGATACAGCAAGTAGCGCTGCTCACCCTCATAGCGAATCTGCAAGATGCGCTCGTATGGCTGTCGCCGGTAGTAGTCAAGATCCTTCGTCACCGGGCTCCTCCTCCCGCCGAAGCAACTGGTCCACGGCGTCAATCGCGTCACTCACAACGTATTCCCTCAGCGAGCGATGCCGAGGCACCATGCCGCGAAGGTCAGGATGAGACGGGTGATGGTAGCACACGTGATCTCCCACATCTCTTCCCGCGAAGCCGAAACCCTCGAACAGCTTGCGAAGCTGGGCCTCTCCCCAGCCGAAGCGACTGCGTCGCATCTTCTCGAGCAACTTGGCAGCGCTTCTGGAGTGCGCGCCGCCCCCGGCATATTGGGCGGTCATCGGGCACGCCGTCCCTCGGTCACTGCCCGTGTAGCCTGAGCGAGACGGTCTCCTCGAACCTTTCATCAATGAGGATATCGACAGCATACGGGCCGTGACTCGCGAACGTCAGGTTGCCCATGCCCACGACGAGTTGCAGAGCTCCCTCAGCGTCCCCGTCTAGTGGGACCTTCACCGTGAAATCGGCCTTAATCTCCGCTCCAACCGTTTGACCATCGGGGTCCACAAGGCGCACTGTCAGGGTGTGCGAGCCGTTGTCAGCCGGTCCTGAACAAACGCGAAGTGCGACGTACATCGAGTGATGCTGCGCGGGTAGAGTCGGAGTAAGGATGCTGTCGAAGACACCGACGATGACGAGCTTCTCGTCGTGAGTGACCGTCGCGTAGTCCGCCAGGACCGCCAGATCGACCCGCACCAGAAACCTCCCGTCAGCGCCCGTCCGCACGAGGACTGTAGCACACCGGTCAGACCTCAGACATCAGATCTCGACCCCGCGCGGTTCGCAATCGCACGTGGCCCGGGATGACGATTCGAGCTTCTCGATTCGAGCTTCACCACCTCTCTTCGCTGGCCTTAACGTCCTCGACCCCAAGACCCGCTTTGTCCTGCCCAACATCATCGAGGTGCGGCAGCACTTCAGCGTGCCGTTGGCCGTCGAGCCGCGCACGGCGCTGGCGGCCGAGTGCTGCGCGCGGCGACGTCGTCAGATCCGGGGTGGCGGCTCCCACGAGCGGTGGTCGAACACGTCGGGAAGGGGCACTTGAAGAACCCACCCGTTGGACCCCTCGACAAGAAAGGCGGACTCCACGCTCAACGCCTTCGAGTCCAGAGGGAGATCGCCGAAGACCCGCGCGTATCCGGTCCGCTGCACCTGCGCCCTGAGATCGTCGAGCCTGACTATCAAGTCCAGCGCATCTCGCATGAACTGCGTGATGGCTTCGGTCTCACTGGCGCCGGGTTCCGCACCGCGATCCATCGCCTGTGTCGCGTACAGTCGTGCCCAATTCCAGCCCATGCCGAGGTTGTAACCGGCCAGAGCGAAACGGATCACGAGCTCTTCGGACAGAGGAAAGACGCTGCGATAGTCGGCCAGGTACTTGAGGTCGAGGTCCGCTCTCGCCTCCTCACTGACTCTTCCAAAGCGCTCTACGTACTGTCCGCGGAGCCCGCGTTCTTTGAGCGTGGCGACTTCAGGCGAACACAGCGGTCTCGTCGTACGCGTCGTAGACGCTGTCCAGCGTGGAGTGGGCGTCTCGGAAACACTGGAGACTCGTGGACATTCGAGCGCTGAGTTCCGCTCGGGCTTTGTCCACTGCCTGCCGTTTGACAAGCTGCTGCTGCTGTTTGAGGCCGTCCTCATAGGATCGGTCCCAGCCCGCCGCTGTTCTGTCTGCTTGGTCCCGCGCTGCTGTGGCCATGCCCCGAGTGACCCGCACGTACCATGCCGTGATGACGACCAGGATGATGGCCGCGACAGCCTGAGCCCAGCTTGCCGCGAGGCTGTTGCCAAGGATCTCTTTCGCCCAATGTGCCATTAGCTGCCGGCGCAGATCTGTCTGCGGCTCAGCACCATGGCACCAGCGGCACGCCGAGCGGCAACTCTCAGTTCCGATATCGGGACCGCCCTCACGTCAGCCCGAGCGCCTTGAACGCCGCCTGCCGCAGGTCGCCATAGAACACCGGGTCGACCTGCTCGAGCACGTCGGGGCTGACCTCGAGAAACTGCCGCTTGTTCTCCACGGGCACCAAGGCGCGCCTGCCGCCGTTGTCCATCGCGACCTGCAGCGGCTCGACCAGCGAGCGGATCGGCTTGATGTTGCCTTGGATGCTCATGTCGCCGAGCACGAGGAGCGCCGGCAGGGGCGGGGCCTTGCGCAGCATGGAATAGGCTGCGATGAAGAACGCCACGCCAATCTCGGCGGCGACCTTGTTGCCCAGCAGGTCGATCACCTCGACGTGGAAGTCCTGGGTGTCGACCTCGCGACCGACCCCGAAGGCGGTCTTGTTCGCGAGCAGGTAGCTGAAGGCCCGGTTGATCGATTCCTTGGTGGTGCCCGCGATGCCGCCGGCTGCCTTGAGCTTGCCGCTCCCCGAAGAGAGGCTCACCTCGATGCGGTAGAGCCCCGCGGTGCCGTCGCCGCTCACCGAGGCCGCGTACAGCGTGCCCGGCGCCAGCGGATCGGCGGAGATGAGCTCTCTGCCGCCTTGCTCGGGCACCCCGACGAAGCACTCCTGGCCGGTCTCGCTCACGAGGTAGCTGAAGGAGACCTGCGAGTACTCGAACGCGCCCATCTTCTTGAGCTGTTCCTTCACGCGCCGGCGGCCCTCGATGGCGAGCTCGAGGATCTCAGCGAGGTCGTCCTGGCCCACCTCGCCGTTCGGGTGGAGGATCTTCACCATGCCCGAGACGGTGCGGCGCACGGCCTTGCGATCGCGCGCATTGAGGTGCGAGCCCAGCGAGAAGTAGTGGTCGCTGATCTCGGTGAAGTTGTGCTTGCGCAGGTCGCGGAGCGCCTCGGCGAGGTAGTCGACCACGAAGCCGTAGTGATCGGTGAAGTGCTCGTTGCGCATCTTGGGGATCTCCCAGCCCGGGAGATAGAAGTGCAGGCGGTCGAGGAAGGCCATGTCGTCACGGATCGCATCCGGCATCGGCGCGAAGAGGTGCCCGGTCTGGACCATCACGTCCACGGGCTGCTGCGTGTTGCCGAACATTGCGACGCTCGCGTAGCCGGCCATCGCCTCCTGGCCGCGTTGGAACTGCCCCGACTCGCAGTAGGTCTTGAGCATCGTGATGACCTCTTTGGGCATCTTCTGCAGGTCGGCGACCTCGTCGAAGGCGACGGCGTCCCAGATCTGCAGCATGCCCTTGTAGCGGCCCTGCTGCTGGCCGAAGAGGTTGGCCACCGTGGTCGGCCCGGTGAGCAGGGCGGAGTACGGTGAGAGCTCCTGCACGGCGTAGCTCTTGCCGGTGCCGCGCGGACCCAGCTCGACGAGGTTGAAGTTGCGCTCGCAGAGCGGGATGAGGCGCGTGAGGAAGAGCAGCTTCAGGCGCCGGTCCATGATCGTCGGCTCGTAGCCGATGCTGCGCATCATGAGGTCGAGCCACTCGTCGGTAGTGAACTCCGCGCGCAGCCGGCGATACTCCTCTAGGTCGAACGTGGCGAGCTGGATGGGCGTCAGCTTCTCGATCCAGAAGGGGTTCTTGCCGCGCTGCTCCTCGTCGTACTCCCAGCGCATGTCCACCTGCGCCCAGATGCCGCCCGTGAGCAGCCTGTCGAACTCGCGCACGTAGTGATCCGGAATGTGGACGTTCTTGTGGCCGAAGTTGCTGACCTCCGCCCAGTACTGGGAGTCGGTCAGCCGCACCTTGACCTTGTCGATGAAGGTGTGTGAGCCCTGCTCCTTGACGCGGCTCTGCGCCTTCTGCGCTTCGTCGGGGCGGATGTAGTTGTTGGCCAGGGTGTCGTTGACGACCTGCAGGCCCATCTGGATGGTGGCCTCGTCCGACGAGGCGCAGTACTTGCCGAGCAGGTACTCAAGCACGAACACCGGCACGTTGGCGCCGACCTTGACCTTGCGCACCAGGTCCTTGCGCACGACCTTGCCGGCGAAGATGCGGTTGATCTTCTGATCGAGCTCATCGCGTGGGGCCAGCTGCTCGTTCTCCATCTCACACTCCAAGCTTGACCGGGATCTCCTCGGACTGGGCGAGCACGGCGTCGGTGCGCACGTCCTGCAGCACGATCTTGACCGAAGGGCACTTGTCGTCGGCGAGCATCACGACGGCGCTGACCTCGGTGTTCGCCGTCACGCGTATCACGCCCGTCGCATCATCGAACGCTGCGCCGGTCGCCATGCGGGCCGCGCCGGCCTCCAGGCCCTCGTGAATGAGCAGCAGGCGCACGGGTACGGACTCCTCCGCGAACAGCGACTGCACGAGGAACCGCACCGGGAAGAGACGGTTGGTCACCTTGTCGGGCGCCTCCAGCAAGACCGCCGACTCCGTCGATGCCGTCTTGGCCGCGGCCGCCGGCATGCGGAAGGTGATCACCGGGATCACGGTCTCCTGCAGGCTGAGCCCGCCGTGGTGGTAGCTCAGCCCGCCGCCGGCCTTGAACACGCCGAGCCCGACGGGGAAGACGAAGTCGAGGTCGGTGTCGTAGCCCAGTTGTGGGCCGCTGACCCGCACCGTGCCGGGAGGCGTCGCGCCGCCCCGACCGACCCAGCAGCGCCGATGCAGCGCCACCGTCTCGCCGCCGGGGCTGTCGGTCTTCATGTCGTCGTCTTTGCGCAGCGAGAACTGATGGCCGTGGTCTGCCGTGATCACGAACCTCTCGATGCCGGCCACGGCCAGCCGCTTGACGGCGCGCACCACGTTGCCGATCACGGCGTCCATGAGCTGACGCGCCAGCCAGTCGCTGTCCGCCTCCCCCAGAGCATCGAGCTCCTGGGAGCGCACCGTCACCAGCGGCGCATTGCCGATGGCCTTCGCCAGCTTCGCCTTCGAGAGCTCGAGCACGTCGCTGAGCCTGAACTCGACAGCGCCGGGCACCTCTGCCTTGAAGTGCTTCATGCGGTCAGTGACGTTCACCATGACGTCGTCGCCGACGCGTGCCGCGAGCTTGCCCTTCTCCTCGACCACGGAGAAGCTCGCCGAAGCGCCTGGCAGCAGGGCCGCCATGCCCACCTGGGTGATGCTCGGCAGCGCCGCAACGGCCGCGCTGGCGTCCACATCGAGGGCGGCGTCGATCTGGCGCACGAGGTCGACGCCCATCTCGTAGCGCAGCGCATCGACCAGGATGTAGGCCGTGCGGCCGGCGCTGAGGTCGACTGCCTGCGCGAAGACGCGCGTCTGAGGCAGGGGGCCCTCAACGACCCAGTCAGCCGCGCGCAGGGCCTCGGTGTAGCGCTCGGCCATCGCCTTGAGCAG
>CAIOZS010000004.1 GCA_903862845.1 uncultured Thermoleophilia bacterium | reverse complement strand
CCGACCGACGAGTCTACGACCGAGTAGTTCGCGTCGCCGAGGGTCACACGCACTCGCTTGCCTGCCGGCGCGTGCGCCACGCTGACGTTCGCATGCCCGGGGCGAAGGACGTAGCTGCCTGTGGTCGAGAAGTCGAGGTGATACAGGATCATGGAGTTGAGACCATCGCCGGAGTAGCTCCCGGCCATGAGGGATTCGTGCCCCGGGTGGGACGGAACGCCCGCAAACGAGAACGAGCCGTCGGCGGCCGTGGTCGCGTCTCCCTGGAGACTGGGAATCCCGGTCTGGAAGAGACCACGCCGCGAGCGTTGACCCCCCCTCAGCCCGGCCCCGTTGTCGACCCCAAAAGGCCGCGGCAAGATCGACTGGCGGCTTCCACAGACGACTGTACAATGGAAAGCGTGAATGGTCGCGCAGAGGCTGCGGCCAACAGACGAAGGAGAGCCAAGATGTCCCAGGAACAGGCGCAGGCGTTCATCGAGAAGATGAAGATCGACGCGGGCTTCAGCGAGCGGATCATGGCGCAGGATGACCCGCAGGCGCGCTTGCAGATGATCCGCGACGAGGGCTTCGACTGCAGCGCCGAGGAGATCGAGGCGGTGTCGGATGAGCTGGGCAAGACCGACCTTGACGCGGTCGCCGGCGGCGGCGAGCCTTGGGGAGAAGCCGACGGGCTCGGCGGGTGCCGTGTCGTGAACGAAACCTCTTCCTTCTAGGACCCGGAGAAGCAGCCGAGACGCGGAATGTACTCCTCGGCTCTGCCTGCCGTGGCCCCCGCGCTGACCGTGGTACGTACCTGAACGGATAGCAGGAGTGGCCATGGGTCGAAAACGCGACAGCGACGATCGCCATGCACCGCGCGTGCTCATCGCCGTGCCGACGCGGGACATGACGGCCGCCGCGATCAGCGGGCGACTCGCCCTCCTGCTCGTCGACCTGGCCCGGCGCCCCGAAAGCCCGGCGATCGAGATCGTCCCCGGGTATCCTGTGGACCGCGTGCGCAATCTCATCTGCGCACGCTTCCTCGAGAGCGACGCGGACTATCTGCTGATGATCGACGACGACGTGGTCCCGCCGCCGACCATCCTCGACATGGCGCGGCGCCACAAGGACGTGGTCGCCGGCCTCTGCTACGCCTTCGTGCCCTTCCTGGGCTACTACTCGGTAGCCTACCCGCCGGGGGGCGAGGACGGCGCGAGAACCCAGAGACTCGGGATCGGCCGTGACCTCGAGTTCCGCGGACTCCTCGAGGTCGAGCTGGCGGGCAGCGCCTGCATGCTCGTCCACCGGCGGGTCCTGGAGGCTCTCGACCCGCCGTACTTCAAGATGGAGCTGGACGACGACTGTTTGCACATCGAGGCCAGCGAGGACTTCACCTTCTGCCGCAAGGTCCGCAAGGCCGGCTTCTCCATCTGGCTCGACACCGACCAGCCCTGCGGCCACCACAAGGCCCTCGACATGCGCGCCAGCCTCCGATGGGCGCAGGAGTACGCCGCCCGGCAGAGACCGGCGGACCTCGACCCGTGACCCCCTCCGGTTCCTCCTGTGAACCGGTCACTTGAGACGGCCCGGGCCGACGCGGTTCCGACGGTGACGGGGCGTCTCGTCGGCCTGATGTCGGCACATCGGGCGGAGCCAGAGACCGGCCCCCGCCGAAACCCTGTACCCCTCAGGCATTCTCACTGGCCTCGGCATCCAGCCGATCATCCTCGTCCTCGCTCTCACCCTCGGCTGCGGCACGGCCGACGCTGATGCCCCAGGCGTGGCCGAATCGCGAACGTTCCGCTTCGCCACGAACTGTGGTTGACTGTGGCCGAGACACGTGACCAGCCTGATCGCCCCCACGACGCCGCTGACCTCAGTGTTGTCTAGTGACCGCCACCGGGTGCTCCGTCGAGTTGAAGCCGGCCTCATCCGGAGCGCGCCGGCGGTGCTGATCGACGACGTACTTACGGCTCGCTGCTCGGCTGCTCTTTGGCCTGAGCCATGAAGGAAAGGGGCGAGAGGGTCATGTCGACGAGCGAAGCGCACCAGCGGAGCCGGGATAGAGACACCGTTCCGTCGCTCATCAGGCCGGTTGAGGCGGCGGCGCGGATGAACGCTGAGCAGGCGCGAGAGATGGAGGCGTACGCGCTTGGGGTGCAGACCGTGCTGTGGGGGATGCAGCGAGTCAAAGCCGCGCAGACCATGCGCAACGTCGCGGCGCCGATTCCGGCGGGTTCGACGCGCCACCCGTTCGATCCGAGCGCGCACGGTGTCAACGTCTGGGGACACGCTCGCGCGCTGGTCACGCACGAACTGCGCGTCATCGAGACGCCCAACACCGAGACGCTCTACTCCACGGCCGTCCTCGACCTCCGGGACGGCCCCATCGTGGTGGTGCACCCCGATCTCGGGGAGCGCTACTACCGCACGAGCGTCTGGGAGCTGCGCGGCGATACGCATACCATCAGCCAGAAGCATGACGGGCCGCAGCCGCCGCCTTGTGCAGTGCTGCCCGACGGCTGGACCGGGACCCTCGCCGACGGCCTCAAGCCCATCCAGACGCACAGCCGCTACGTCTTGATCAGCCCCCACATCGCCGTCATGGGAGATGACGACCTGCGCCATGTTCACGCGCTGCAGGAGGGCTTTCGGCTGATCGCCCTCGAGGACTGGGGCGCATCGAAGAGGGAACTGCAGCCTGGCCGGCCGATGCGCCCGCTACGGCGGCCCGGCACGAAGACTCCCGCAAAGCTGCTCTTCTTTGAGGAGCTCTGCGAGACGTTGAAGGACATCACGCTGCCCGACGATGAGCCGGCATTCGCCCGTCAGGCCGGACGCATCGGCGTGACGCTCGCGGATGGGTTTCAGCACGACGGGCTCGACGGAGCCACGGTGGCCGGACTGAAGCGAGCGGTTCTGGATGCGCAGAGCATCCTCGAACACAAGGCGAGCGTCCAGATGCCGGTTCAGCCCCACGGCACGTGGATGGTCAGCTACGACCTCACCAGCCAGGACGACTGGCTGTTCCGAGGCTCGGTCGGCTGGAAGTACGTGTGGGGAGATCTCGCCAGCGAGATCATCTTTCCGATCGCCCGCAACGACGAGCGCGGCGAACCGCTGTGCGGCAAGCATCGCTATGCCCTCCACTTCAACCAGGGACAGCTCCCGCCGGCCCGCTACTGGCGCATCAGCATGTACGACCTCGACGGCTTCTTCATCGACAACCCCATACGGCGATGCGGCATCGGCAACATGGCCGAGGAGCTTCGGGCCAATCCCGACGGATCGCTGACCATCTACGTCCAGTACGACTCTCCCGGCAAGGAGAAGGAAGTGAACTGGCTGCCTGCTCCCAAGGACGGCTTCTTCCTCATGCTGCGCATGTATCAGCCGGAAGAGAGGATGTATCGCGGAGAGTACATTGTGCCGCCGCTGCAGCCGGCACAGTGAACGTGAAAGGGCGAGAACACGTCCGGTCCCGGCCCCGCAAACGCGCGCGTTTCTCAGGCCTGGGTGGAAAGCCTGGGGGCAGTCGTGACGGGCGGCAGGGAGGCGAGGCGCGGCTTGCCCCGATACTCCGTCACTCGCTGAAGGCCAGCCTCGCGACCTCTTGTAGCACCGCTACCATGGCCGCCTCCACACTGGCGTCAGACTTCTCGTCCAAACCCACGCCGCGCCGGATGAATGGACCGAACAGGGCGT
>CAIOZS010000003.1 GCA_903862845.1 uncultured Thermoleophilia bacterium | reverse complement strand
GCTGGTGGACCGCAGGGGAGTCGAACCCCTGACCTCCGCCGTGCAAAGGCGGCGCTCTCCCATCTGAGCTAGCGGCCCATGAGGGGGCCAAGTATAGCGCGTGAGGTCAGGGAAACCCGCGTCGGGCCACCGGGCCACCGGGCCACCGGCAGTTGGGTTGCGGAATGATTGCAGCCCGACCCGCTGCAGTAGGTCACGGTCTCAGTTCCTGCGCGGAGGTCTGCTCCGGTCGTCAGGCTTGTCGAGCACGACGACCTGTTCTGCCGGAGCGGCGACCGGCACACGCACGAGCGCCTCTCCCGCCCGGTTCCAGAGCAGCAACGATGTCCCGCCCGGTGAGAGCGAGAAGGACGGCGGCCGCTCGGCCGGCACCCCGTACTCGATCCGCTGCAGCTACTGCGGGACGACCTTCCCGTCTGGGCCGCGGATCGTCAGAGTGCACGGGCAGGTGTCGGCCCCGCGGACGTAGGTGATGTCGCCATCCGAGGATGAGGTGGTGTCCATGGGCTCTCCGGTCCGCCGGTTCTCCGGCCACGAGGCCATCTGCGGGTCCGTACCGCCGGGCCCCATGATCGTGGCCAGATCGACCGGCGACGTCGGCAACGCGTCCGGCGGCAAGGTCCATGATGCGGCTATAGGCGGCGCGGGCCGCCGCGGTGGCGAGCCAGGCGGACGACGACAGCTTCTCCGGCGCGCGCCCCCCTCAGCCTCAACGAAGTCGGGGCTCAGCTTCGCCCGTGCGGCGGAGCTGAGCCCCGGCAGGGACTGGTTCCGGATGCGCTCAGGCCTCTTCGGCCACCGCCTTTCCACGCTACAGTGCGCAGTACGACTCCGGTCTGTCTGTGGAGCTCATTCTCGACCAGAAGGCCTGGTCGAGTCGATGGAGCTCGGTTGCGGCCTCACCCCACGGGCTGCGGCTTGGGGAACTGGTAACTCCCGTCGACAATCGCCTCGCGGGTTGCGTACAGCCGGACGAGGTAGCGCCATCCCTGGGGGGTGTAGATGAAGTTCGGCTGGTCCGGATCACCGCCGAAGTGGATCGTGACGCTGCCGTCATCGTTCGGCTTTGCAGTGACGCTGTTGACGATGTAGGCGTTGTAGGCGTTCTTGACCACGCGCAGGTCGCGGTCGTAGACGGTGACCGACCAGAACCCGTCGACCGGGACCTCTCGCACGGTGAGCGCGTGTGGCGTCTTTCCGTCGTTCTGGGACGGGGTACCTTGGAGGATCAGCGCTTCGGTCGGCTCGGGAACTCCGGTCCACCCTGAAGCGCTGGCGACGTAGAACTTCACTGGGTCGACCTGATCGACGTCACCGAACGCATTCGACCAGTCGTCCATCGTGTAGTAGAGGGCCCTGAACGCGTCATCGATGCGTCGATACGAGTGCGGATCCCAGTTGGGGATCTCGAACGAGCCGGGCGACGCTTGCTCCACGACGATCTTGTCCTGGAGCTCTTGGACTGCTCTCACATCGGCCGGGTCGTTCGGGTCTACGAACGTGCGAAAGTTCACTCCGATGTAGCGCGTGCCTGCGTTCTCCCGCGTGATCGTGTACTTGTCGGGTCTTGTGGTGCTCAGCTTCAGATACTGGTCTTCATTCTGGACGAGCATCGACTGGTAGCGGCCATTGGTCTCGGGCTTCGTGATGGTCACTGGCTCCGTCAGATCGAAGACGCCCAATGAGTAGAGCGTGTCCCGGTTCTCCCCGATGCCTAACTGGACTTCGCCGACGGGTGCGAGACCCCTTACATGGTAGAACTTGCCGAGCCCGCCGTTGTCCACGGTTGCCTGAAACGAGGCATGGCAGTTGGCTCGCGGGTAGTTCTCCCACGTGACGGAGACCGTCCCGCCGACTTCTGTCTTGCGTTGCGTCTCGTCATTCATTGCCGAGGCTCCTCTCAAGCCGGTGTGCAGTCATACTGCGTGTCGTCGGAGGACGCGCCCCCGGCGTGGTGCACGAAGCTGGAACCAAGCCGCTGGCCCATCAGCGCGACGTACTGGTCGGGGACTCGGCAACAAAGCTGGTGGCCCACGAGGGGGATAAGCATAGCGCGCGCCTACGCGCCGCGCGCCGCGGCGTGGCGCCGCCGCCGGCGTCTGATCATCACGATCGCGAGCACGATGATCGTGATGATCACGATGGCGGCGATGACCGGCACGAGGAGCGCCAGCACCGTGACGATGACGGCGCCGATGTCCTCCAGGGTCGAAGCCACCGGCGCCCCGGCGCCCGCCGTCGAGACGTTCACGACCGGCCGCGCCGTCGCCTTCACGGCGTGCACGCCGCCGGCGATGAGGACGCCGGCCACGAGCAGCACGACCGGGCTCACCGAGCCGTGCCCCGAAGCGGACACGGCGAGCAACCCCCCGGCGGCCGGGCGCACCACGGTCTGGATCACGTCGTTCACGTGGTCCACGCCGGGCACCTTGTCGGCCACCACTTCCACGATCAGCAGCACGGCGATGAGGGCGATGGCCCACCACGCACCCAGCACGTCGTAGGGCTCGAAGAGATGGATCCAGCCGAAGCGCTCCGCCAGGGCGACGGCGAGCAGCGGGATGTAGGCATTGACCCCTGCCGGAGCGGCCAGAGTGAGGCCGGAGAGGATGTCCAAGGCTGGTCTCCCAGACGCGTCGTGGTCGAGAGGATCGTCGCGCGGCTATCGAGCCCGCCGGCGCAAAGCGGGCGCGCGGCGGGCGCGCTGCTCGCGCCCGCCGCGCACAAGCACGCTGTCAGGCAGGCCCGGCGGCCGGCTTGTTGAGCGCCGCGAGGCGCGCCTCGACCTCGGCGTCCTCGGCGAGATCGTCGAGGCCCTCGAACTGCGCGTCCAGGGACGATGCCGCCAGCTCGGCTTGGCCGGCGACCTTGGCCTCTTCGCGCCGCACCTTGTCCTCGAAGCGGCTGATCTCGCCGGTCGGATCGTTGATGTCGACGCTCTTCAGGGCGTCGTGCACCTTGGTCTGCGCGTCGGCCATCTTGGCCCGCGCCACGAGCTCGTCGCGCTTCGTCTTCAGCTCCTCCAGCTTGCCGGCCATGGAGTTGAGCCCGTTCTTGAGCGTCTCCACGACTGCCGACTGCTGGGCGATCGAGTCACCGAGGTTCTTGCCCTGGCCCTCGAAGTCGATCTGCCGCTTGAGGGCGACCCGCGCCAGGTTCTCGAAGCGGTCGGCTTCGGCCGTGCTTCCGGCGGCGCGCAGCTCCGCGGTCTTGGCCGCCGCGGCGGCGGCCTTTCTGCCCCAATCGGCGGCGGCCTCCACCGCCTCCCGCTGGTCGGCCTCCATCATGCGCAGGTTGCCGATGCTCAGCGCAACGGCCTCCTCGGCCTCGGAGATGCTGTTCGTGTAGTCGCGGACCATCTGGTCGAGCATCTTCTCCGGGTCCTCAGCGGAGTCGATAAGCGAGTTGATATTGGCGCGCGCGAGCTGGGTGATGCGACCGAGGATCGACTGCTGTGCCATGAGAGAGCCTCCCTTGGAGCCTGGTTGTGCCTAACTAGAAACGCCCGCCGCCGCTGCGGCGCATGCGCGTACCTCCGCCGCCGAAGCTCGGCGGGCCGACGCTGCCTCCGCCGCCGCGGCGGCCTCCTCCTCCGCCGCCTCCGCCGCCCCCGCGGCGGCCTCCGGACGAGCCGCCTCCGCCGCCGCCACCGGATACGGTGCTCGCGAGGATACCGCCGAGGAACGCACCGCCCAGGCCGCCGACGCCCGAGCCCGGCATGCCTTGCAGGCCGGCGGCCTGCTCCGTCTCCCCGCGCGCATCGCTGAAGGCGCGAGCCGCGAGCTCCTGCGCCTGGGCGGCGTGCTGCCCCGCCGTCACGGGGTCGGAGGCGCCGAGCGCGACGGCCTGGTCCAGCTCGCGCTGAGCCTCGGCGATGAGCCCGCGAGGGCCGCTCTTCACGATGCCGCGGTGCGTCGTGATGTAGTCTGCGGCGGAGGCGACCTCGGAGCGCGCCGCGATGAGCGTGCGCTCCAGCGACTCCGCGGCTTTGGCGCGCTGCGCCTGCGCGTCGCGCACCTGCTGCAGCGCCTGCTCGAGCGCGTCGTCGGCGTCCTTGAGGCGGCGCAGCGCCGTCAGCGGGTCGCGGCCGCCCTGCGGGGCGGCCGCCTCGACGGCGGCCGTGAGCGCCGCCTCTGCGGTGGCCACGAGCGGCTGCAGCTGGGCGCCGGCGCTCGCCGTGGCCTCGGCGATGTCGCGCCGCGTCTCTGCGACCGCCTCGTCGATGAGGGCCTGCGCACCCGTCAGGTCCTGGCGCAGCCGCTCGACGGAGTCGATGAGCTGCTGCGCCTGGGCGACGGCTCCCTCGGCCGCCATCGTCTCGACGGCCGCCTCGCCGGAGCGCCCCGCGGCGAGGTCGTCACGGCCCGCCTTGGCGTGCTCGCGGGCGAAGTCCATGCGAGACGCCGCCTCGGTCGGGGCGGTCGCCACCGGCGCCAGTGCCGCGGCCGCGTACTCTTTCGCGAGCTCGGCGAGCACCCGCTCCGCCTCCGGCCGGCGGGCCTCAAGCTCCGTGAGCTGCTTTTCGAGCTTCGCGAGAACTTCGGGCGCGTTGCGCTCAAGGTCGCGGAGCTTGTCGAAGCGCTCCGCCTCGGCGTCGAGCGCCGCGTTGGCCGCCGCCGTGTGCTTCAAGATCGTCGTCAGGAGCTCGCGCTGCGCTGCGTCTCCGGCGGCGGTCTCGAGCTCCTTGCGGAGCTTGAAGGCCTCGTCGAGCTCGCGCTGAGCCCCGGCGAGTGCCGTACTGAACGGCGCCGCCTGCTCCTCGCCGAACTGGGCAACGGCAAAGCCCAGCTCCTGGGTGCTGGTCTTCACGGCGTCGTCGGTGTCCACGAGCGCGGCGTTGGCCTGGCGCCGCAACTCCTCGAGCGGCGGCGCCGCCGCGCCCGTCACGCCCGCCGCGCCCGCGGGCGCCCCGTGCGAGCGCGCCCGCTTGACCAGCCACCAGATCACCAGCGCGACGACCACAAGGACCACAAGGAGCAGCAGCAGCCCGACCAGGGATGCTGCCGTGGACCCGCCCGACGCCTTGGAGACCGGCGTCGGCTCGTAGGCCGGTCCCGGCTGGATGGCCGCAGCGGTGACCGTCTCGCCGCGCAGCGCCTGACCCATGCCGGCGGCCGCGCCGAGCGCCGCGCCGGCCCAATCGTTCGCCGACAGCGCCGGCTCCACTGCCACCGTCATGACGTTGTCCAGCTCGGCCTGCGTCAGGGGGAAGTCCTGGTCCACCGAGTAGGCGTAGGCGCGATCCCCCGCGGCCACGGCGAGGAGCACGTCGCGCAGGCCGAGGTCGCTGGTCGTCGCGGTCTGGTCGGCCCACTCCTGCGCGCTGAGACCCGAGAAGGAGTCGACGTAGGCGACCCAGAGCTGGACGCGCTCGGTGTCCTGCAGAGTCTGGAGAGCCGCCACCACCTCGCCCTGCCGGTCGCCCAGCACGCCCGCACGGTCCTCGATCTGCGAGGCCATGCGGAAGGGCGCCTCGGCCGCGGCCGCCGCGGGCAGCAGGAGCAAGGCGGCGAGGGCCATGAAGACCGCGGTCAGGCGTAGCAGAAAGTCGCGGTCGAGCGACAGCCCAGAGGCCAGGCCTCGATGCTGCCGCACCCAACGGTGCGACGAACGCGGACCGGGAATCACGGGCTCCTCCTTGCGTGATCTGTGCGAAGTTCTGCGGCGCCCGGCACGTCTCGATGCCGCCCCTCCCGCAGGTCGGCATCCGCAAGTGCCGCTGCAGGCGCCGTGCTGCGCGCATGATACCCCCGCCACGGCCTTTCAATGCCGGACTACGGCAGTGACGTGAAGACGATGCAGATGTGGGCGCTCCCGTGAGCTGGCCGCTCACGTGGCCAGCAAGGCCAGGTGTAGCCTCCGGGGCGCAAAAGCCAGGCTGTCGTGGAGCCTCTTCCATCCGGCAGACTGGCACGGAGACTGAGCGCTTCCTGTGCCGGCGGAGCGTCTGGGTCTGACAGGCCGCTCCGCAGGATCAGCCGTACTTCACGCGCGGGTCGAGCCAGGTGTAGGCGAGGTCGACGACGAAGTTGCTCACCGTCACGAGCAGGGCCGCGAACAGCACCGTCCCCATGATGAGCGGCAGGTCCTGCGTCTGGATCGCGTTCCACGCCTG
>CAIOZS010000002.1 GCA_903862845.1 uncultured Thermoleophilia bacterium | reverse complement strand
CTCTCCAAGTCGCGCTATCGGACCGGCCTGAGCTGCCACAAGGCTCTCTGGCTGGCGGTCCATGAACGGGAGCTGGCCGACCCGGTCAGCGAGGGTCGTCGGCGATCAGGCAATTCCCCGGGCTGAAGGCCTGTGGCGTCAGACAATTCCCCAGGGGTGGCGTCAAGTAATTCCCCAGCCGGAACACGAGCGTTCAGAGTGCGGGGCTCTGAACGAGACCGGCCCACTTCGTTCAGAGCGATGACTCCGCCTGCGCGCGCTGGAGCGTGATCGCACTCGCCCGGTCTCGTAAGGTCGTTCTACTCTGCCGGGCCTCCCTCGTGCAGCTACGGGACAGGGGCGACCTGACCGGGCAAGCCACGCATGGCGACCTCACGGTCGCAGAGTGATCCGGTCGGGACGGACTTCTTCGCAGGGCGGTCGCGAGTCCATCAAGATCCTCTTAACGTCACATCATATAGTCACCCTAAATCTGTATTTCGCGATTGACATTAGAGCTGCGCGGGAATACCCTTCCCAAGCGTGAGGATCGTCTTCCTGGACAAGAAGCTCGAGGCGCTCTACACGCACGAGAAGGGGCGCACCCGAGTTGACGCAGCGGTCCTCGAAGCGTTCTTCGAAGTGGTCGCTGCGGTGCATGCCGCCAAGGACCCGCAGGATCTCAGAGCCCTCAAGTCGCTTCACTACGAGAAGCTCAAGGGCGACCGCAAAGAAGACCGATCCCTACGACTCCACAAAGGCCGGCGCCTGGTCGTCAGAGAGCAGCGCGACGGGCAGGGCATCTACATCGAGATCGTCGCGATCGACGACTACCATCGCAGGGAGAGGTGAGTGCGTGATGGCAGAAGGGGAGCTCAGGCCGGCGCGCCCGGTGGCGCCGGGTCGCATTCTGCGCCGCGAGCTGGAGGAGCGTGGCTGGACGCAGCAGGACTTGGCCGGCATCGTTGACCGGCCGCCGCAGGTCATCAACCAGATTGTGCAGGGCAAGAAGCAGATCACGCCCGACACGGCCATCGAGCTCGCGCAGGCGTTGGGCACATCGGCGGAGCTCTGGACGAACCTTGAGGCCGCCTACCGTCTGCAGCTTGCGGCGCAGCGAGAGCCGGGCGACGCCATCGCGCGGCGCAGCAAGTTGTACGCGCTCGCGCCAGTGCGCGAGCTCACCAAGCGCGGATGGGTGGAGGACCCGGCGGATCAGGATGTGCTGGAAAGCAACCTGCTCGAGTTCCTGGATCTTAGGAGCTTCGACGAGCCGCTGCCGCAGGCAGCCAATTTCAGGTGCTCACCCGCGCACACGCCCGACCAGCGCGGGCTCTACGCGTGGACCCGCCGCGTTGAGATCCTCGCTGCGCAGCAAACCACGGGCGCCTATGATCGCTCGCAGCTAGAGGCCGGCATCCCGGGCATCCTGAAGCTGGCGCAGAGGCCGGAGCAGGTGAGCGAGGTGCCTCGTGCCTTGCTCGCGCTTGGCGTGCGGTGCGTCATCGTGCCGCGCCTGGAGCGGACCTACGCTGACGGCGCGGCGCTGCGTGCCGGCGAGCAGCCGGTGGTCGCGCTCACGCTCCGACTGGACCGCCTCGACAACTTCTGGTTCACGCTGATGCATGAGCTCGCCCATCTCGTCCTCGGGCACGAAGGCTCGTTCATCGACGAGACCGGCGACCCGGCGCCTGCCGCAAAACCCATCGAGAGACAGGCGGACCGTTGGGCGTCGAACCGGCTCATGCCGGCGCGACCCTACCGGGCGTTCTTGGCGGAACGCCGCTCGCGCTTCCCCCTGGATGCCGTGACCGCCTTCGCGGAGTCCATCGGGCGCCACCCCGGCATCGTCGTCGGGCGTCTTCACCACGATGGCAAGCTCAACTACAAGTACCTGCGCAAGGCACTGGTCAAGGTGAGCCCCTTCCTCGAGGGCTGGGTCGACCGACCCGCTCCGCTCGGGCCTACTCGTTGCGTGACCGGGTGTCGTGCCGGGCGGACACAGTGAGCTCTCGACTTCTCGGCGACCATCCGCGCGGGGTGCATAGGTGAACGGGCAGCGGCGCCGCACGCTTCTGCCTTCGAGTGCTTCGAGGACGGGCCGCGCCATTCCAGTCTATCTGAGCGCTCCGGCGCGTCAGGTCGACGCGCAGTTGGCCTGTTCTGCGTCTACTCACGACCATGCCAGTAGAACGGGCTGCGCGCATGGTGGGCCACGGCAAGGACGCGGATCTCCGCTTCGGTCACCGCGTCCATGAGCGAGTACGGGTAGCCCGGCAGGATCTTGCGCCGGGTCCGGGCGTTGACGGGCGACGACGCCTCAGGGAACGCGACGATCTGCGCCAGCGCCAGCTCTATCTCGGCGATGAAGCGCTGGTCGAGATCGGGGCACTGCAGGGCGTAGTGGTCGACTGCGTCGCCCAGATCGGTCTCAGCCTCGGGATGAAACCGCAGCGACCGGCTCAACCCCGGCGGGCCTTGGCCCGCGCGAGGACCTCGTCGGCGGGCAGTGACTGCACCGTGCCCGCGTCGAGCTCGCGGTCGCGCCGCGCCGCCTCCGCGAACCAGAGCTGCTCGATCTCGGCTTCACTCAACTCATCGAGGCTGCTGAGCAGCTCGCGGGCGAGGTCGGCGCGGGCCTGGGGGGCCAGTTGCAACGCTGCTGCCTTGAGCTCATCGACGGTCATGGGTCGCACCTCGCTGGGAGCGGTTGATACATGCTGATTGTACCGCCGCGCATGCGTGACGCCGCAAGATGACAATGGGCCAAGCCTCTGGGGGCGGGGCCATGCGGAATGCGTATGGCCGGTCACAGGGCGTCGGCAGGGCTGCGAACGCCGAGGCCGCCGCGATTCAGCACGTGGGGTCATCGTCGTGCTCACGCTCTTGTGCCGCATCTGGCGTTCGCCATCAGCGACCTGCGCAACGCGGTGGCCCAGAACGGGGTCGTGTTCGACACGATCACCGACTGCCTGGTGTTGGTCGTGTATCTGTCGGTTGGCCTGGGCTTCCCCAAGCGGGAGGTCTACCGCGCGACCACATCGTACGCCTCCCTGACTGATGAGCTCAGGAGCCGCGTGCCCGCGCGCGCGTTCGACCGCATCGCCCACACCGACAACCGCGCCAAGGTGAGACGGCCGGAGGCCTGGGTGCGGGCCACGTAGACGGCGGGGCTGCCGCTGGGCATACAGTGGGGGAATCGCGGTGCACCCCCGAGGGGGCCACCTGAGACGGCCGGAGGCTTCCGGCCGTTTCCACTTGTTGGCGCTGCTGGGGGCGTGTCGAGCGTCAAGTGATTCCCCACCCCGAGCGCCAATCAATCCCTCACCCGGTCTCGTGACTTTCTTCTGCTCTGCCGAGCCTCCCTCGTGAAACTCCGGGACAGCGGCGCCCTGACCGACGTCGAGCTCGCCGCGCTGAAGGCGAAGCTCATCAGTGGGTAGACGCAGGCGCTGACCCGCGAGGCACGCTCTTCCGTCCCCGCCGCTGTGTACCCTTTCGACTCTCGGGAGCACGTGGACTACTCACTGTTCGACGCCAGGGTCGATCACGAGTGGGCGCGCGCGAAGCGGTGCGCCAGCGCCCATCGATGACGAGCTTGAGGCGCTGCTTGGCGGCTGAGTGTGGCTGCGCAGGAATCTCGGGTACTGTTCCTGCGCCGCGCCGAGAAGCATGGTGGTCTCCGGGTCGCCGATGAGCACATGAGCGAAAAGACTCCGACGCAGCGGATGAACGATGCTGTCCGTATGCAGAAGCGGCTCTGCAACATTCTCCGCTGAAGGGAGGCACCATGATCTTCTTCCTCTTCTTCATCGCGGCCATCGTGATCGGCTACTTGATGCTCAAGTCGCCGGACTTCGCAACCGCCGTCAAGGGCGTCATCGCCGTGCTCGTCGTCGTCTTCATCATCGCGGCAATCGCCGCAAGTTGCTCTTGACAGACTCTGCGCGACTGTGGCGGATCAGAGAAAGGAGGGGTAGTCATGGGTGAAGTGAACTTCGTCGCCTTTGACAGTGAGAGGGGGGTGCCGACGGCGTCCATCTCCGGATCGCCGGTGGACGTTGCCGACTTCCTTGCGATTTGGATGAAGAACAACAACGACGGGATCTCACTGGCCAGGCAGCTCGGCGTGGACTTCCTGCGGCCCGGCAAGAATCCTGAGGAGGAGTGACCTTCGTCCGCGAGTCGCGCCAGCCTGCGGGCGCCTCTCGTGCTGGTCGGCCCCTGAGTAGCGCTGCTGGTCATGATCCTCGCGCGGCGGGGCCCCACCTTCCTCCCGGGGGCTCAGCGTCCACCCGTGAGTCGGCGCGGCGTGGGGCCGGCCATACTCGATCCCCAGGGTGCCGCACTCAGTAGAGTGCCGCTCGACGCCGGCGTCCAGCCTCAGGCGTGGGTACTCAGCCAGTCACGCAAGGCATCGTTCAGCCGCGTCTGCCATCCACGGCCTGTTGTCTTGAACGCGCGCAGCACGTCCGCATCCAGGCGGATGTTCACGTGCTCCTTGGGATTCGTGGAACGCGGCCGCCCGCGCTTGGGCTTGAGCAGCTCCTGCGCAGCATCAATGCCAACCAACCCAGGCAGAACGTCCTTCGCCGCCCGTGCTTCTTTGAACCACTCGTCCGTGGCTTCAGGAGCGTCGTCGTCAATCAGCTCGGGGTTTGGCTTGCGCGGCATAGCGCATCCTTCTCGAAATGCCGAGCCACGCTCCGCCTCGTTGCGCTCGCTCTTGGCTGGATCGTAGCTCACCAGCATCGTATTTATTGTACCCACATCAATGCGCGCTCGTCCAGCACACGCCAGTTGGCGGCGAGCACACAGTCGAGGATCAGGCCAAGGCAGGCGAGCTTGGGGTCAAAGCCGTGCTCGAGCCGTCGGCGAACGTGATTCGTCCAGAGCTCGTGGGGATCGACGCCGCGAGACTGGAGCAGCTTCGAGGCCGGCCGCGCCGCGCCGGCGGCGTTCTGCGGATGAGTCATCTTCGCTTCCCCGGGTGCGCTCCGTCGTTCTGACCCCGATGATTCTCTGGGCATCAGCGGACGTCAAGGATGACAATGGGCGGGCGCGCTGCACCGAGAAGACCTACGCGCAGAGGCGCCGCCTCGCGCTGGTCGTCGGCAACGGGAGCGTCCACCTGTCGCCGCGTCATTGTCATCCTTGTGCCGAGGAGTGGCCCTCGCTGCGCTCCGGGACGGCATGAGCGATGGTCCAGAGCACAACGGTGGCGGAGTCGTCCACTACGAGCCCCCGGCAATCTCCTCGGTGCATGGCGAGGTCGCCCCACTTCGCGACCACGTTCCGCCAAGCGTTGGGCTTCCGCGCCACGTCGAGCTCCACTCGCCGGACTGGGCACGTCTTCGCAAATATGCTACTGTCCCGTGACGGACTGGGAGATCGTCTACTACAGCGACGACGTCCAGGAGACGATCGGCGCCTGGCCTGTGGGCGTCCGCGCCTACTACGCCAGGCTCACCGAGCGCATGCGCGTCTTCGGTCCCAACTTGGGCATGCCCTTCACGCGCAGCATGGGGCAAGGCCTCTTCGAGATGCGGGCGAGAGGCAAGGAGGGCCTCGGGATGGCGCGAAAGTCCCCGAAGGCGCCGCTAAGGGAGCTCGAAGTCGCCCGCAGGCGCCTGGCCGACGTGCAGAGACGCAGGGTGGAAGGTGATCGCCATGAAGACTCACGATGAAATGGTCGGCGAATGGCTGCAGGATCCCGCCTTCGTCCAGGAATACGACGGGCTGGAGCAGGAGTTTGCCCTGTTCGACGAGCTGCTGCGGGCACGGAAGGAAGCTGGGCTGACCCAAGCCGAGGTCGCCCGAAGGATGGCCACCCAGCCGTCGGTAGTGGCCCGTCTGGAGGCGGGTGGGGGTCGCCAGAAGCACTCACCTTCGCTGACCACGTTGCAGAAGTACGCGGAAGCCGTCGGCTGTCGCCTCGAGATCAAGATGGTGCGCGTCCGGCCCTGAGGGGTCATCCAGCTCACGCCCGGTGCGGGGGTGCGCTGATCGACCGTCTCTCACACGGTGGACATGTCTCCATGCGCACGCGCCCCGAGCACGCCGCCAATGTCGCCGCCTTCCAGGCTCGCCTCTTCGACCTGGAGAAGGAAGTCGTCAAGCAGCACGTCAGGCATCCCGACTTCCACGCGTTCACGTCGATCAAGTACGTCGGGCCTGCGCTTGTCGACGATCTCTCGTATGACCGTCTGGCCATCCAGGACGGCGACGCGGCCATGTTGCTTTACGAGGCCGTGGCCGCCGGGCGCGTCACGGCGGATGAGCGGCAGCGCATCCTCGATGCTCTGCGCGAGTACTGTGGCATGGACACCATGGCTCTGGTGAAGCTGCTCGAGCGCTTCAGGGAGCTGGCGGAGGAGCCCAACGTCGAGGCCTCCGACGCCATGGCCATAGGCCTCGGTGTGTAGAGCGCCTCGCCCTGGCACCCACGGGTAGGATGGAGCCAGCACGACAGGAGGGCCAGACATGACGCCATTGGACTACGAAGAGGCGTGCAGGGCGCTTGGCTACAACTATCGCGTTCCGACGACCGAGAACGGCGAGCGCTGGTTGACGGAGGTCGTCAACGAGCTGATCGACAAGAAGGGTCCTGAAGCGCCTCTGGGCCCTGAGGGCGACAACATCCGCCAGATCTTCGGGGGCAACCTGGGGCCGCGTCCCACGCAGAAGGGCCCGCCGCCGAAGAAGGGCTGAGCAGCGACGACGCGTCGTCGCCGATCCGGGCAAGCCCTGCTACCTGCGGAGCGACGTTCAGTGGGAGATCCCGAAGCGGGGCATGACCTGCAAGGTCGACCGCGAGGCGACCACCGTGAATCTGGCCTTCCGGAGCCTCTACCTGATCAGCAACCTCGTCGAGCTGAGTGAGGACGAGGCTCAGGCCCGGGCCCAGGCGATCGCCACCCACGACGGCGTCTACCCCGTGTTCGGCGGCGTCAACAATCTCGACTATCACCACAAGCACCGCAGGCTGCGGATGATTGTCCACTTCGCCGTCATGTGGACGGACGCCGTGGACGAGGAGGGGCGCACGTGGCTGCCAAACCGGGCCGTCCGGTTTCCGCGTCGGCCTCTTCGTCTGCGCGTCACCGTCGCCGTCCGCTGGGCGAGGCTCTGCGACTCGGGCGCGTGACTTCACGCGCCCTCGCCCCGCAAACGTGACCCCGCGGACGCCCCCAACGTCAACGCGACGGCCTATCGTGAGCCTCGTCAGGTTGTCTGCCTGCCGGTACTCTGGGGGCATGTCATCTCGGTCTGCGAATCCGTGTGCCTACACGAGAATCGAAGAGAAAGGCATCGACGTACGCATCGCCCTCGACAGCCCGGCCCCGTTGCACCCGTGAACGTCACCCCTGCCGCGTGATCGTCATCCTTGCAGTGCCCGGCAGCCTTCGCCAAGCTCGAGGAAAGCGTCAACGAGACTGCGCCATCGCGCCGACTGGGTGGCCGCCGTCACTCTTGGCGATTTCGGATACGGGTGCTCACGGCAATGGATTGGTTTAGAACTTGCATTGATATGACCATGGTCTAAACTGAGGACATTCGTAACTGGAGGGCGGAGATGATCAGCGAGAGGCTCAAGGCAGCGCGTCGCGTCGCGGGTCTGACCCAGGCTGAAGTCGGTCGCCGGATCGGCGTCACCAATGTTGCTGTGTCCAAGTACGAGCGTGGCCTCGTGACCCCAGATGGGGAGCGCCTGGTCGGCCTTTCGCAGGCCTTGGGTGTTCCCGTTGCCCATCTGCTGCGTCAAGAAGCGGACCTTGGACTCTCGGTCGCGTCCAATCGGTGGCAGCCACTGAAACGACAGAGCCGCCGAGCCGCGGAGGCGGTCGAGGCCAAAGCCCACGACTGGCTGGAGCGGTACGTCGTGCTCGAACAGCTCCTCGACGAGCAGCCTCGCGCCACCGTCGCCGGCCTGCGCGCCGCGCTCGACTTCACTTGCGATCCCGAAGACGCGGCAGAGCGTCTTCGCGCCTACTGGCAGGTCGGCGGCGACGCCATCGAGAGCATGGTCGACGTCCTCGAGGACAACGGGGTGAAGGTGCTGGTGCTGCCCGAGGCCGGCCCCATGAACGTGTGCTCGTACGAGCTCAACGAGGGGCAGCCGGCGATCGTCGTCAGCCGGACCCTGCCGAGCAGCGGCGCGGCCTGCCCCGGGGAGCGCCAGCGGTTCTCTCTCGCCCATGAGCTCGGGCACTTCGTTCTTGACGATGACTCGCGCGCGGAGGGCAGTGAGGCAGTCGCCCACCGCTTCGCGGCCGCCTTCCTCGTCCCCGCGGAGGCGGCGCGGCGAGAGCTGGGGGAGTCCCGCAGCGCTGTGACCACCGCCGAGCTTGCCCTGCTGAAGCGCAAGTACGGCTTCAGCATGCAGGCCTGGCTGCGCAGATCCGAGGAGCTCGGCATCCTCCGGCCTGCCGCCGCGAAGGTAGCCTTGGCAGCGGCCAGGAGCGCCGGCTGGGAGGACAGGGAGCCCGTGGACGTGGAGTTCGAGGAACCGCAGCGGATGCTGCGGCTGGCCCTTCGCGCCTGGGCCGAAGGCATTGTCTCCGAGAGCCGCGCCGCCGAGCTCTCGGGCTGCCCACGCGAGCACTTCCGCCGCCTGAGGAGCGATGCCTGGAGGGCGGTCGATGCCCGGGCATGTGCTTGAGGCTTGCTTCGTCGAGGATTTGCGCACGGCGGGATTGCTCGCGGCCAGCTGCACGAATCTCGAGCAACCGGTGGTCGGCGGGTTCGCCGCGAGCGCCGACACCGAGCTGGCTCGGCGCATGGTCGATCTTGCGCGCTACGGAGTACGTGTTCGGCATCTGACGAGCATGGAGCTACCGCAGCACGAGACGATGCAAGTGCACTATCATGCGCTGTCTGTCGCGGACGCCGAAGCCCTCGTGATCTCGCGAGCAGACAACGCCGTCTTGCTGACGGGCGACGGGTCTTTGCGCAAGGCGGCCCTCGATGCCGGAGTCCAGGTCCGCGGTGTGCTGGGCGAGCTCAAGCGGCTCGTCGCCGCGATGATCCTTGACCCGCCTGGGGCTCTGATCGCCTTGGAGACCATCGTCGCCTCCGGATCGCGCCTACCGCACGACGAGGTCGAGGCGGCGCAGCGGCGATGGTCCAGGATGATCGCCAGGGGGCGCGGCCCCGGGTAGCTCTGCGCGGCTACGTCGAATCGGACGGCGAGGCTCCACTTGCCACTACGTAGCCCATCGCGCGATACCCGGCAAGCCGCTTCTGATGCATGCGCGCCAGCACGGGGACACCGCCGTCCACGTAGTCGTAGATGATCACGTCCGCTTTGCCCGCGTGCACCCGGTGCAGTCGGCCGGCGTACTGCTGCAGCGTCCCTCGCCAGGCGACCGGCATGGCCAGGAAGAGCGTGTCCAGGCGCGCGTCGTCGAACCCCTCGCCGACGCAGCGGCCGGTGGCGACGATCACTCGCGGGGCCTCGGGTGGCGTCGCTGCCAGCGCCTCCGCGATCGCCCGCCGCCTCTTGGCGCCCATCCCGCCCGACATGATGAACACTGTCGCCGCCGACTCGTCCAGCGCTGCGGCGAGGCTGTCGCGATGCTCGGTACGCTCGGTGAGCACGAGCGGGGAGCGCCCCGCGGCGGCGACGGCGAGCACGTCGGCGACGATGAGGGCGTTGCGCGCGGAGTCCGCGGCGAGCGCGGAGTAGATCGCCTGGATGCCCGGCTCGATGTCCGCCGCGGGCATCGAGAAGGCAGTGTCTCTCACAACGACCCTGTGCTCGAACGGGCGCGCTGCGGCTTGGCTCCTGGCGTCGGTGCGGTAGCGGATCGGGCCGCACTGCATGGTGATGATCGGCTGGTGCCCGTCCCGGCGCACGGGCGTCGCCGTGAGGCCCACGACGTACTTCGCCCGCACCTGCCTCAGCACCTGTTCGAAGCTGAAGGCCGAGAGGTGGTGGCACTCGTCGACGATCACCTGCCCATAGTCGGCCACGAGGTCAGCGACCACGCCCTTCTTGTTGAGGGACTGGATGACGGCGACGTCGATCGCTCCTGTCGGCCGCGTGCGGCCGCCGCCGATCACACCGATCGCGGCAGGCGGCAGGTCGAGGAAGGCTGCGAGCCGCTCGCACCATTGGTCCATCAGCTGGCGGCGATGCACCAGCACCAGAGTGTTGACCTGCCGGGCGGCGATGAGCCAGGCACCGACGACCGTCTTGCCGAACGCGGTGGCGGCGCACAGGACGCCGTTGTCGTGCGCCAGGATCGCCTCGGCGGCTTCGAGCTGCTGCGGCGTGAGCTCGCCGTGGAAAGTCGCGTCGAGCGGCTGGCCATCCGTCCTCTCGTCACGGAGCCGCGGCTCGATGCCGTGGTCCTCGAGCAGCTGGAGCGCCGCGTCAAAGCAGCCGCGCGGCAGGGCGATGTAGCCGGGAAGCTCCTCAGCGCAGCTGATGAGCCGCGGCTTCGCGAACGTTGGAAGTCGCATCGCCTGAGCCCTGTGGAACTCCGGGTTCTCGAATGCGGCCAGGCGGACGAGCCTGTCTTGCAGGCCCTGCGGAAGGCCGTTCTTGCTCACGTACACGAGGTTGCCTGACACCACCTCGAGCGCGTCGGGGAAGGGCCCCGCGATGCGAGGCTCTGGCCGTCGCCCGGACGGGGGAAGGGTCCATGGCTTCTCCGCGCCGTCGTCCAGGGCGATGCGCTCGCCGAGGGCGTCGGCTCCGTCGAGCACCTTCTCGAGAGCTCGTGCCACGTCGGTGGCCGTCATCCGCGTCACGCGGGAGAGCAGATGCCACTGATCGAGCGCCGGCTGAAAGTCGGCGTCGATGAACACGCTTCTGCCCTCGTCCCGCGGCTGGCGCTGCAGGGGCAAGGCGATGAGGTTGCCGAAGCCGCCTTTGGGGAGCGTGTCCTGGCCGGGGAAGAGGCGGTCGTATGAGTCGAGGCCCACCTCATGGCGCTGTGCCGTCGTTCGGGTCAGAAGCGCCGAGCCGAGCCGTCGCGCTTGCGCAGCGTCGATCGCCCCGGCGAAGAAGACCCACACGTGCGCGCCGTCCCCGGACCGCGACACCTCGACGTACGCCGGGACATCGGACTGCGCGCACACTCCCGCGAACGACGAGACGTCATGCCGCCACTCGGCCTTGTCGAAGTCGAGCGCCAGAAAGCGGCACGTCTCGTCGGGCAGCAGCGGGTAGATGCCGACGGTGTGCCGGCCCGTGAGGTGGTCGCGGATCATCTCGTCGGTGAGGGGGAGCAGCGCCCGGTTGGGGCAGTCGGCGCACTTGACCTGGGGCTTGCAGCACACGGAGCGATCCCATTCGTGCGCGCACGCGGGGGCGTAGCCCGACCGACCCGCCTTGTTCTGCCAGCGCACCGCGAAGACGTCCTCGCGGCCGCGGAAGAGGGTGCGGAAAAGCGCCAGCTTGGCAGCGACGGGGGAGGCGGAGGCCACTTGGCCATCGGTCTCGAGCGCGCTGGGAGCAGCCACAGGGAGCGCCATCGCCGCAGGGGAACGGCGGTTCGCCGCATGCTCCCTCGTCGCGGGCGGGGCCTGGCGCGGCAGAGCCAAGGGCTCAGCCTTCGTCAGCCCAAGCTGCGACCTGAGGCGGGCGTTTTCCGCGCGCAGCCGCACGCATTCGGCGCGCAGAGCCGTGAGGTCGTCCGTCTCGCCATCCGCGTTGACCATTCCGGCATTGTTTCAGTCTCCAGAGTGAATCGACACCTCCTCCGCCGCGGGCGGCATCGAGGCGCCGAGATCAGCAAGACCCGCCCGGCGGTGATCGTCAGCGAAGACGCGATCGGGATCCTCCCTCTGCGGGTCGTCGTGCCCCTGACCGAGTGGTGGGAGCGCTACGCGGTCGCGCCTTGGCTGGTGCGCGTCGAACCTGACCAGGACAACAACCCGGACAAGCCTTCGGTGGCGGACGCCCTTCAGGTCGACACGGCTCTCAGACTGCCGCCGGCTTCTCGATCCCCTTGGTGTCGTGCACGGCGAGCGTGTTCCTCGATGTCGGCGTCCAACCTCAGGCGTGCGTACTCAACCAGTTACGCAGAGCACTGTTCAGCCGCGTCTGACAGCCACTGCCGGTGCGCTTGAACGCGGCCAGCACGTCCGCATCCAGGCGGATCTTCACGTGATCCTTGGGGTTCGTGGAACGTGGCCGCCCGCGTGTGGGCTTGAGCAGCTCGCGGGCAGCGTCGCTGCCCACCAGCTCAGGCAGAACGTGTCCACCCGCCCCGCATTTCACGGTGTGGCCCCTCGCGCGATATCCGGCGAGCCGCTCACGATGCAGGCGCGCCGGCACGGGGGATGCCATCGTCAGGCGGAGTCGTGGACGATCGGCTCCGCCTGACGGCGCCTTCCGCGGGACTCTTCCGTCACCTGCGTCAGGTAACATGGCGACGTTGTGCCAAGCTCTTCAGCAGTGCCCTGCCAGGCGCGAATCCCGCCTGTGGGGCATGCGCTGCCCTGAGCTTGCACAACTTGGCTTGAGTCTGGCCGAGGCTGCTCGGAGCCTTGTTCGCCGTGCGCAGATGCGCTCCGCGACGTAGCCGCTGATGTTTACTGGCAAGCAGACGCACTGGAGGTAGCACAGGTGACAGACGGGGCAGTTCTTGAAGGAGCCTGCGAAGAGACGCAGCGCCGCATCGAAACGGCATTGAAATCGGTGGCCAGGCTGACCAGCGGCCTCAAGGCCGGCCAGAAGGCAGCTCGCGTCGGCGACCTGAGTGCGCTTGCCAAGGCCCTGGCGGAGCTCGAGGGCCACCTGCAGGCCGCCCGCGCGGAGACCCTCAGCGCCGCGCAGTCGTGGGGGCTCTCCGAAGAGGAGGAGACCGCCTATTTCGCCGATGGCGGGTTCACCGCCGAGCTCGTTGCCGACGCTGCCGCGAGTGGTCTCCAGGTGAGCGTCGAAGAGGGCACCATCGTCTGCTACCCGAGCCTCGTCAAGGTGGACGCGGCGCGGCGCTGCGTCTTCATCGATCGCAAGCCCTATCGCAGCGTGCGGCCGTCCGCCCTCGTGACACACCTCAAAGCGGTCCAGGCGCGGCCGCCGCGATTCAAGGCGACCCAGTTTCTCGAGTCGCTCTACGTCGCCTGGGACCACGCCAGGCATCTGCGCGCCGGCGGTCGCCGGCCCGGACCTGACGTGCGCGTCGACCATGTATACGCGGCGCTCACCATCGCCCCGGGGAGCAGCAGGGAGTACTCAAAGCCCGAGCTCGGCCGCGACCTCTACCTCCTGGAGCAGAGCGGCGAGCGCGTGACCCGCAAAGGCGCTCGCGTCCACTTTGGGCGGAGCACCGGCACCAAGGCGGCGTCCGGCATGATCACCGTCGTGGGAGAAGATGGGCGCCGCGTGGACTACACCTCCATAGGCTTCGAGGTCTAACGCCGTGACTCCGCAGATCAACGCCGCAGACTACGCCGCCTTTCTCGCCGACGACTACCTCTCGAGCTTCGTCCGCGACGGAGGCGCCGCGGTCAAGTTCGCCGTAGGCGCCGACGCCGCGGCGCTCGACCGCCTGGAGCGAGATCTCAAGCACAGCAGCGAGCGTCTCGGCTTCACCGGCGTCCGCGTCGCGGCCGCGCAGACCAGGATCAGCATGATCCAGCAGGTCTTCTTCGCGGTTGCCGCGCAGATCGACTGGAGCGCACTGGCCGACCGCGTGAACGCGGCGCTCGCCTCCGAACCTTACCTGGTGGCCGACGGACCCCTGACTATAGCGACGCTCGCCGCCCGCAACGAGGTCGATCCCAACATCGTGCGGCGAGAGCTGCAGAAGCGCCTCACCGTGAGCGTCATCAGGAACTACACGCTGGCCAAGGATTTCCGCGTGGCCATGGCTCAGCTCTGCCTGGCGCAGCTGGAGGACGACGCCAGCGGGCGGCAGAGCTGCACGTCCATTCTCGATTGGCTGAGGGGCGACCTGCGGCTCATCAGCGCGGTGAAGCCCTTGCAGATCTACCAGCGCATCGGGCGTCACAACGCGAGGGCCATGCTCGTCTCGGCGGCGCGCTGGATCCGCTACACCGGCGGGTCCGGCCTCGTCGTCAACCTCGATCTGCGCGCGCTCGCGGCGACGCATCGGCGCGACGTTCCCGAAGGCGAGATCTACTACACTCCGGCGGCCCTGTGGGATGCCTACGAGGTGCTCCGCCAGTTCATCGACGCGACCGACGAGATGGAGGGCCTTCTGGTCGTGGTGTCTGCTCCCGAGGCGCTGCTCGACGACTCCAGCAATCGCAGCCTGCAGAAGTACAGGGCGCTCCGAAACCGCATCTGGGACGACGTCCGCGACCGCAGCTATCCAGACCCGTACGCGCCCATGGTGCGCATCGCGGCGGCGCAGGGGGGTGCGGCATGAACGTCCGGGTCTCTGCCCGCCGAGCCATCGAGGCGCTGCGCGCCGGCGTCCCCAACCGGGACGCCGTCAGCGCCCTGGGCTGCTCGGCTCACGAAGTCCTCGGCGTCTTTGACGCCCGCCTCGCGGAGCTGCGCGGGAGCGTTTCCGGCGGCCGGCGGCCGCGCGGGATGCTGGTCGCCGCCGACTTCGGCGGCGGCAAGTCCCACGTGCTCGAGTACCTCAGTCACAAGGCGCGCCAGGAGAACTTCGCGGTCAGCAAGGTCGTCATCTCAAAAGAGACGCAGCTGTTCGACCCGCTCAAGGTGTTTCGCGCCGCGGTCGACAGCCTGGTCTGCGAGAACGTCGTCGGCGACGCCTTGCGCGACATCGCCGTCAGCCGCCTGAGCACCCAGAGCCCGCGGTTCGCCGCGCTCAGCCTCTGGTTGCAGGGCTCTGATCTGAACTCCCGGTTCGCGGCCACGACGTGGCTCTTCGAGCAGGCGGGGGCGGATACCGACATGCAGGACGAGCTGATCGGGTTCTGGGAGGGCGGCGCCATGCAGGTGGGCCGCCTGCGTGAGGGCCTTCGCCAGACCGGCGACGCCAAGCGCTTCGCCCTCGAGAAGATCGCCATCAAGGACCTCGCGCGTCAGCGCTTCACGTTCATGGCCAGACTGCTGTGCGCCGCGGGCTACGACGGCTGGGTGATCCTCCTTGACGAGCTCGAGCTGATGGGCCGGTACACGGTGCTCCAGCGAGGCAGAGCCTATGCGGAGCTTGCCCGGCTGCTGGGGCTTGCCGATGATCACGCCGTCCCCGGTCTTCTCGCCGTCGGCGCAGTCACGCCCGACTACGCTTCGGCGGTCATCGACGAGAAGGACGACCGCAACCAGATCGGCTTCCGCTTCCGTCTGCGCGGCGATCCCGAGAGCGTCCTCACGGCCAGTCTCGCCGAGCTCGCCATGGACGCCGTCGACCAGGAGCTCTTGCGGCTTCGCGAGCCGTCGCAGGACGACCTCGAGGAGGTGCTCGCGACGCTCGCGGTCATCTACGCCACAGCGTATGACTGCGTGCCCGCGACGCTCGACGCCTCGCTCAAGACGGGCCGGCAGATGCGTGAGTATGTACGCTCGTGGATCACGACCTGGGACCTCAATCGCGTGGCGCCGGCCTACGAGCCCGAGATCGAGGTACAGCACATCGCCGACGACTACGCCGAAGACGCCCTGCTCGAGAAGCCCGTCGAAGACGACGAGCCGGGCGACCAGGCGGCCGCGCCTTGAGCATCCCCTTCCGTGCCACCGACGGCGTCGGCGCCCACGTGGCAGGATTCCTCAGGGTGATTCGCGACGCGGCCGGGGGCTACGACGGCGCGCTCTTCGTGATGAACCTCAAAGGCGAGCCCGTTGAGTTCGTCTACTCCAGGGTCGAGACGCCGCGCACAGTCCTCTGGAGACCACAAGATCTCAGGCGGCGCGCGGCGCGAGAGCTCACCACCGCGCTCTTCAGCGCCGCCACCTCACGTCCGCTGGTCGTCTTCGCCATGGCGGATGAGGTCGATCCGGGCTTTTTCGCCGGAGAGATCGAGACGCCCGTCGCCACCTGCAGGGTCGCCGCTCAGACGGCCCCGCTCGCAAGCGGCGCCGATGAGCAGGGCGAGGACGTGGACGCCGCAGAGCTGCACCTGCTCTGGTCGTCGGGGCGCCCCGCGGGCGGCTCGCCCGAACGCACCTTGGTCGACCGGCTGCGGGCGGCCGGTCTGCTGGCGGAGCCCTTCGAGAGGGCCGCAGCCGGGCTCCGCGAGGCTCGCGGCGAGGACGTGAGCGGGCTTGGGGCTGTTCAGTAGGAAGGCCGCGCCGGCGTCGCCGCGGCGCCTGCGGCTGCCGGCTCCGCGCCCCGCCGCCGCCGCGCGGAGCGCGCTCGGGCTCGACGCCCGGCCGGTCCAGGCGACGGACGTCTCGGCGCTCGGTGGCGGCGCCTGTCGGCGCGTGGCTGTGCGCCTCGTGGCGTCGCCGCCCTGCGCCCTGCGGCTCGGCGACTCCCTCGAGCCGCGGTCTTCATCCGGTGTCCGCGCCGCGGGCCCCGTGGGACCCGGCGTCATGGCGGGCATCCGCCTGCCCGCGGCCGTCGCTCACGGGCCTTCGCTGCGCGAGCGCCTGCGTCTTCTTCTCGCGCCACCCGTGGAGCTGCTGTTTCCCTCCGGGGCCTCGGTCCTGGATTGGCCCGGCGAGCTTTTGCCATTTCAGCTCGACGGGGTCCGCGTGCTCGTCTCCAGGCCCGAGGTGCTTCTCGCCGACGACATGGGCCTCGGAAAGACGGTCCAGGCTATCGCGGCGCTGCGCATCCTGTTCCATGAGGGGGCCGTCGAGTCCGCCCTCATCGTCGCACCGGCGAGCCTCGTGTATCAGTGGCGTGGCGAGATCAAGAAGTGGGCGCCGGAGCTGCGCGTGAGCACCATCAGGGGTACTGCCCAGCAGCGCGCCATGGCGTGGGCCTACCCGGCGCACATCTTCGTGACCACCTACGAGTCGCTGCGCTCAGACCTCACGCACGACCGCGACTGCGGCCCGCGCCGCAGAACGTGGGGGGTCGCGATCCTCGACGAGGCGCAGAAGATCAAGAATCGCGCGACCTCTGTAAGTGCGGCCTGCAAGGCGCTTCCGCGATCACGGTCGTGGGCACTCACCGGGACCCCGCTCGAGAACTCCATCGACGATCTCGCCTCGATCATGGAGCTCCTGCAGCCCAATGAGGCCGGGGATTCGGTCGCGCCGCTGGCCGTCGATGGGCTTCTGCTCGAGCGGCACCGGGAGCTGCAGCTCCGGCGGCGAAAGTCGGACGTGCTCACGGAGCTGCCCCCCAAACGCCTCCACAGCGTGATGCTCGATCTGACCGTCGCTCAGCGCAAGGCCTACGACATGGCCGAGCAGCAGGGCGTCGTGGAGCTGCGATCGCGGGGTGAGACGGTGAGCATCACCCATGTCCTCAGCCTCATCACCAGGCTCAAGCAGATCTGCAACTTCTGCCCCGCGACGGGGGAGTCTGCCAAGCTCGCCGATCTGCGGGAGCGCCTGGAGGTGCTGCGCGCCGAGGATCACCGCGCGCTCGTGTTCTCGCAGTTCACGGACGCGTCTTTTGGCGTCGCGGCGATCGCCCGCGGGCTGGTGCAGCACGCCCCCCTGACGTACACGGGGGCGATGTCCCAGGAGGAGCGCCACGGCGCCGTGGGTCGCTTCAAGGCCGACTCACGTCATGGCGTCATGATCCTGTCGCTGAAGGCCGGGGGTCAGGGTCTCAACCTGCAGGAGGCGTCCTACGTGGTGCACTTCGACCGCTGGTGGAATCCGGCCAGCGAGAAGCAGGCTGAGGACCGCAGCCACCGCATGGGCCAGACGTCGTCCGTCGACGTGTACACGTACACGTGCTCAGGCACGATCGAAGAGAGAATCGCCGGCCTGCTCGAGGCCAAGCAGCTTCTCTTCGACACGGTCATCGATCAAGTGAGCATGGATCTCGAGCGCGTCCTTTCTGCGCAGGAGCTCTTCGGCCTGTTCGGGCTGCAACCACCCCAGAAACCCGCGGCGCGAAGCCCGCTCGCCGGTGCGCTCAAGTACGCGGACATGAGCGCCCGCCAGTTCGAGGGATTCGTGCAGAGGCTGTTTCGAGATCTCGGGTACAAGACGGAGCTCACCCAGGGATCCCGTGACGGTGGCGTCGACGTGATCGCGCGGCGGGAGGACGTGGTGGGCGTGGCGACGACCTTGTACATCCGCTGCGAGAACCACCCCGCGCCGCTCGGGGTGGAGGTCGTCAGAGCCATCGCCGGCGTCGTTCCCGTGGACGATCCGGGTGGCCGGCTCGCGCTGATCTGCCCAGCCGGGTTCTCGGCAGATGCCACGCGGCTGGCCGAGCATCGAGGCGTGCAGCTTGTTGACAGTGGCCGGCTGGCGGAGCTGCTGGGGAGGACGTCTGGGGCGCGGCCCGACGAGGGCTGGGCGCCCGGCTCACGCTGACCGGCCGCCAGGCAAGAGCCTCCTCAGGCTGAAGCGCCGCGGCGCCCGCTGACGCGCTTCTTCAGCCCCTCGTCGCCCAGTTCACGGCACAGGTCCTCCAGCCCCGCGCTCGCACCGCGCCACTCAAGAGCGGCAAGCTCTTCCTCGAGCGGAGCGTCATCGCGCAGAGTCGCCAGGCGCCGGTAGAGCAGAGCCTCCTCGCGGTGAGCCGCGAGGCTCTCGACGAGGCGGGAGGCGCGCCCGAGGGGAAGCCCGAGCCGGCCGGGATCCTCCGGAATAGCCTCGAGATGAGCGTAGCGCGACAGGACCGCCGAGGCCGACTTGGCTCCCCAGGCGGGGATCCCCGGGAGGCCGTCGGCGGCGTCCCCGACGAGCGCCAGCCAATCCGGGATGGAGCGCGGCCGCACGCCGAACTTCTCGAGCACGCCGTCCTCGTCGAGGACGATGCCGCGGCGGCGATCCCAGCACACGACGCCGACGCCGGAGACCGCCTGCGCGAGGTCCTTGTCGGGCGAACAGATCACGACCTGCTCCACGCCCGGCTCGTCCTTGAAGCGGGAGGCGGCCGTGGCCAGGGCATCGTCGGCCTCGAGTTCCACCATCGGCCAGACAACGATACCGAGCGCGGCGACGGCTCGTTCCGCGAGGGGAAACTGAGCCAGCAGTTCTGCCGCGACGCCGGCGCTCGTCTTGTAGCCGGGGAAGAGGTCGTTGCGAAAGGACTCGATGACGTGGTCGAAGGCGCAGGCGACGTGCGTCACGCCGGGCGTCGAGACGAGCATGAAGAGGCTCCGCAGCAGGCCGACGGTGGCACCGACCTCACGACCGTCGGGGCTCTGCTTCGGAGGCGCGCCGAAGAAGTTGCGAAAGAGCTCGTACGTGCCGTCCACCAGATGGACCTTCATGCTGCTCCTAACTGCCACGCCGGGCGATGTGCTGATTCTCTACGAGGAGGCTCAGGGCGCCATCGCAGCGCCGTTCATCACTCGGATTGCCTCGCGGCAAGCGCGACCCGCGGCCGCCGCAGCGGGGTAGTGCTGCGAGGGAAGACAAGGAATGCCGCCGGATCCTTGTCTCCCCCCTCAGCGATCGAGCCTGCAGACGGCCGCGCGCGACCGGAAAGTCAAGGAATCCTTGTCTTCCCTTTGCGCACCACCCCGCCCTGGAGCGGCCGGGCAGCGAGAAGTCAAGGCAAGGGGCACGGAAGTTCCGGAGGATGTTCGTTGTCGTGGACGTGCCCCTTCGATAGAGGGGATGCCGCCGCGTGGCGGCGAGCGGGGCGTGAAGCTCAGGGGCTTCGCGGCCGCCCGCGTGGAGCGGGCGGACGAGAGCGGCCAGCACGCGCGGGCGGTCGGCCGTGAGGTCGAGATCCGCCGCATCCACCGGCCGGCGGCTGCGCGGCTGCGGGTGCTGCGGCGCCCGCAGTTCCGTCCGCGGCGCCTGCTACTGTGAGCATACGAAGACCGCGAGTTGCTCCTCGACCGCCGCCACGCGCGGCTCGGTCGTGGGCTCGCGGCACCGACAATCGCGCCAGGAGGCGGCAAGCGTGATCAAGCGATTCCAGCAGAGTGACGTGGGCGACCATCGGGGGATGCCGGGGAAGCCGGGCATCATCGCCTCGATGACGGAGCTTCTCGACGCCCTGGATGCGGGCACGGTCCCCAACGACGCCGACTACTCGCTGGACGATCTGGCCGGCTATCTGAGCTCGCTGGTCGAAGGCCAGCGTGGGTCGCTGGGCAGGACCATGCCGGGCAGCTGGGCGGTTGCGCCCGGCGACGACGGCATGGACGCAGAGACGCGCGTCGCGCACATCTTCACTCCCACGTACATCGCCACGGCGACGCTGGCCCGCGGCCTCTGCGACCACCCGCTCACCGCGCTCGCCATCCCCGGCTACCGCGAGGCGCTGCAGTCGGGCATGCTGTTCTGCGCCGGCAGGAGTCTGCAGGGGCATGGCTACAACGACGCAGTCGGCGCCATCGACGCGCTCGGCATCCTGGCCCAGGGCAAGGTTCCCTGGCTGCTTGAGCGCCGGCCAGACTTCTGCCCGGAGCTCAGGGCCGCCGTCGACGAGGCCGCGAAGCACATGGCGCGCTGCCTCCACGATGGCACCGCCGGCGGCTCGTGGGGCGAGGACTACACGGACGGGTTCACCGCGGTGCTCGAGGCACTCCGCGTCACCAACGACCTCGACTACCTGTCGGCTGCGGAGACCCACGGGCAGCATCCCGCCGCGCCGCCGGCCACGGACTACGAGCGCTTCTGCGAGCAGATCACGATGGCCTCCGTGGCAGACACGGTCGCCAAGCTGCTCACGCACCCGTTCGGTTTTCACGGCGACACCGGCATCCGCGACTACCTCTACGCCAGGCTCCATGCCCATGGGGGTGCGCGTCTCAGCATCGACGATCCGCGGCCGGGCTTCTCCACGCTGCTCCTGCAGTCCGAGCACTACACGCTCGCGCGGTACATCGGCATCGGCCAGACTCCCAGGGGCGCGAGGTTCGACCTTGCCTTGACTCTCCCGCCGAGCTCCCCCGACGACATCGACGACAGGTGCGCCGAAAGGCTGCAGGCGCTGTTCGCCTTCGAGCTCGGCAAGAACAAGGCGCTCGACAAGGTCATCGACCCGGACATGCTGGCGCATGCCGTCGACGCGACTCCCGGCACCAGCGACGTGTCCAAGCTCTATCGCGAGCTCATGCACCACGACCTCAAGCAAGGATGGGCCATCGAGGTCTACGACTCGAGAGGGACGAGCGGGGCACCGACCATCGCGAGCGCCCTGGAAACCTGCAAGGGGCTCGAGCTGCCGGAGGGCAAGAAGCTGGTCGTCATCTTCGTCGGGTTCGCGTTCGCCGGAAAGCATCACCTCTCGTCCAACGATCCAGATGTGCAGACAGCGCTCATCGCACGGCTGGCGAGGCTCGGCATCGAGGCCGGGCCGGAGGCGGTGTCCTCCTCCGCCAGGCCGGCAGCCCCGCAAGGGGGAAGCGGCTGGAGCGCAGCCCTGGAGCCCAGCGCCACCGTCGAGGAGGTCTTCGACGAGCGCGCTGCGTTCGCCGAGCGGATCATCAAGACCGGCGGCATGGAGGAGTGCGGGCGCAAGTCCCAGTACGTCAATCTGAGCTGCGCCGGCAAGACCAACATCGCCCAGCTCCATCCGCAGGCTGACGGCATCGCGCTCGTGCTGAAACGCCGCGGCGACGACCTGCCCGCGACGCTCTTCGCAGAGATCCCCGTTGCTTCTCTCGCGGGCTACGCAGGCCCCAATGCCCGCTGGCTGGACGGCGCCGGCCGGCCGTACGAAAAGAAGGGGCCGGCCGTCGCCTACCTCATCCCCGCTGCAGTGGATGAGCTCGGCGACGACGACCGGGAGTGGCAGGACGTCGCCAGGCTCCTCGAGCACGCCAAGACTCTGTGATGACGCTCACCCTCGACAACCTGGACGCCAGGTACCACGCGCTCTTTGAGCTCCTCGGCCCGCGCAAGGCGCAGGTCCTCGCCTTCAAGGACTACATCGAGCGCGAGACGAGCTGGCTGACCGCGCCCGCCTCCACGCGCTTCCATCTCAACATCGAGCGAGGCCTGCTGCTGCATTCCGTCGGCGTGACCTGCAACGCCCTCAGCATCCGGAGTCTGCTGGCGCCGAACATCCCCGACGAGTCGGTGGTCATCGCGGCGCTCTTCCACGACCTCGGCAAGGTCGGCTATCCGGGCAAGCCCTACTACCTGCGCAACGACGTGCAGTGGGAGGTCACGAAGCGCGGCAAGACCTACAAGGTCAACCCTGAGGCGACGACGATGAACCTCGCCGTGCGGAGCCTCTACCTCATCAGCAACCGCGTCGAGCTGACCGAGGACGAGGCCCAGGCCATCGTCGCCCACGACGGCATCTACCCCGTGTCCGGCGGCGTCAACAACCTCGACTATCACCACCGCGAATGCAGATTGCAGATGCTCGTCCACTTTGCCGATAAGTGGACCGCGGCTGTGGATGAGGAGGGGCGGACGTAGCTTCCGGCGTGGGCTGCTCCGCGAGGGCCGGCTCTGCGCGGACTATCTGGGGCAGCCTGGCCACGATGGCTTCCCGGCCCGCGAGCGGCGCCGACCGCAGAAGGGCAGGGATCCTCGAGAAGCGTTTTCACCTGTCAACCTTCGGCCTGAGGGGTTACGCTCTTCCCGGGGCTGCCTGCGGCCGCGGTCCGTCGGCCGCAGGCAAGTCGTCGGGCGTCGGAGAAACAGTCTGTCCGCAAGCAGGGAACGTGTCTATGGGGGCTCACAGGCGGGAGAAAGCAGGCGAGCACCACGGGCTCGCCGCAGGACGCGCGGGGGAGGCGCGGCCGGAGCTTCTGAGCGCGGTGCGCGGTCCAAGCACGCAGAAGCCGTCCCTTCGCGCAGCGTCCGCCGGCGCCGACCGAATCCGTCTCTGATGGGAGCAGCATGATGGGATCGCGGGGAGAGACGTTCGCCGGGGAGATCATCGCGTTTCTGCCGGATGCCATGTTCGTGGTCGATCTCGACGGAAGAGTGATCGCCTGGAACCGGGCCATGGAGGAGGTGACCGGCGTATCCGCCGCGTCCATGCTGGGCAAGGGTGACTACGAGTACGCCCTCCCGTTCTATGGGGAGCGCAAGCCGATGCTGGCCAACCTCGTGTTCATGCCGGAGGCGGAGATCGAGCAGCGGTATGACGCGGTTGAGAGGGTCGGCGACACGCTCGTGGTCGACATCTTCATCCCCACGTTTCGCCCCGATGGTGCCTACTTCTGGGCGAAAGCCAGTCCACTGTACGACGCGCAGGGCGCCGTCATCGGGGCCATCGAGACGATCAGGGACATCACGGGCCGCAAGCGCGCCGAGCAGGAGATGGCGAAGACCAGCCAGCGGATGGCGGAGATCATCGACTTTCTCCCGGACGCCACCTTCGTGATCGACCTCGAAGGGCGGGTGATCGCCTGGAACCGAGCGCTGGAGGAGATGACCGGCGTCGCCGCAGAAGCCATGCTGGGCAAGGGTGACTATGAGTATGCGCTCCCGTTCTACGGCGAGCGCAAGCCGATGCTGGCCAACCTCGTGTTCATGCCGGAAGCGGAGATCGAAAAGCGCTACGACACCATCGAGAGGATGGGCGACACGCTCGTGGTGGACGTCTTCATCCCGACCTTCCGCGACGGGGGCGCGTGCTTCTGGGCAAAAGCCAGCCCGCTGTATGACCCGCAGGGCGAGGTATCTGGGGCTATCGAGACGATCCGCGACATCTCCGACCGCAAGCGGGCGGAGCACGAGATCTCCCGCTCGCGCCAGAGCCTCGCAGAGATCATCAGCTTCTTGCCGGACGCCACCTTCGCCATCGACAGGGACGGCGTGGTGGTCACGTGGAACCGGGCGATCGAGGAGCTGACCGGCGTATCTGCACGAGAGATGGTGGGCAAAGGAGACTACGAGTATGCCCTGCCGTTCTACGACGAGCGCAGACTCATGCTGGCCGATCTGATCCTCATGCCCGAAGCGGAGATCGAGAGCCGGTACGCCCACGTGCAGCGGGAGGGCGATACGCTCGTTGTGGACACGTTCATCCCCAAGCTGGGGGAAGCGGGCAAGTACTTCTGGGCCAAGGCGAGCCCCCTCTACGATCCCGAAGGAAACATCACCGGGGCCATCGAGACGATCCGCGATATCACCGCGCGCCGTGAGATGGAAGCGCATCTTGCGCGCTCAAATGCCGAGCTCCAGATCGCGGCGGAGATCCAGCAGAGCTTTCTTCCCGAGGTCGTCCCGCAGATCACCGGCTTCGATATCGCGGCGAGGAGCGTGATGGCCATGGAGGTGGGCGGCGATTTCTTCGACGTGATCCCGTTCGAGGTCGTGCCGCTCGAGAAAGGCACGCTTGGGATCCTCATCGCCGATGTCTCGGGAAAGGGAGTGCCGGCGGCGCTGTTCATGGCCTTGTCGCGGATCGTCGTCCGCGTGAACGCGCTCTGGCACCGCGATCCGGCCCGCGCGATCCACGACGCGAACAACGTCATCGCCCAGGATTCCAAGGCCGGGATGTTCGTGACCCTCTTCTACGGGGCGCTTTCCGAGAAGACGCGCGCCCTGACCTACGTGAATGCGGGTCACAACCCACCGCTCGTGTTCCGCGGCGCGGACGGAGCCCTCGAGAGGCTCATGCCGACGGGCATAGCTCTGGGCGCCGCCGAGGGCCGGGACTACTCTTCCCGGACCGTCGACATCGGACCTGGCGACGGCCTCGTCATGTACACGGACGGCGTCACGGAATCGATGAATGCCGAGCAAGAGATGTTCGGCGAAGCCAGGCTGGAGGCGATCATCAGGAAGAGCGTGCGACTGCCCGCGCACGAGATCCTGACGGAGATCCTCGAGGGCGTGCAGCAGTTTGCCGGGGACGCCCCCCAGTTCGATGACATCACGCTGATGGTCATCAAGGGCGTGCCGTGAGGAGCGGCCGGGAGCAGGGCGCGAGGTCGTGCCTGCGCGGTCGCAGAGGCACGTTCGCGAGACTCCCGCGGCCGCGCTCCCCGGCGTTGACGACCGTCACCGGCCTCGTGCTGGCGGCGCTCGTCCTGCTCGCCTGTTCGTGCGGGCAGAGCGTGAAGAGGATCGGCGTCTTCCAGTTCGGGCCCGACGCCGATACGGAGTCCGCATACAGAGGGTTGGTCGCGGGCCTCGCGGACCGGGGCTACACGCTCGGCGAGAACCTGCGCATCGACCGCCGCGACTGCGGCGGGGACCAGGCCCTCATCGACGGCACGGCCCGCGACTTCGCCGCCGCCGGGCTGGACGCCGTGGTGCCGCTCACCACGCCGTGCCTCGTGGCCGCGGCGAAGTACGTCAAGGACACGCCCGTCGTCTTCACCTCGGTGTACGACCCCATGGCCGCGGGCGTCGCCGAGTCGCCAGGCCACCACCCGTCCAACCTCACCGGCGTCTACACGCCGCCGCCCGTCGAGCAGACCATCGACCTCATCGCGGAGTGCCTGCCCGGGATCGCCGTCATCGGCACCGTGTACAACCCGAGCGAAGCCAACTCGAGGGCCGCCGTGAAGCGCATGGAGGCCTCCTGCGCCGCGCAGGGGATGCGCCTCGCCAAGCTCTCGGTCAAGCGCCCCGAGGACGTCAGGTCCGCGCTCGAAGGCTTTCTCGGCGGGCGCCCCCAGGCCGGCGGCCCGGGCAACCCCCAGGCGCTTTACATCACCGGGGACAACACCGTGATGGGTGCCTTCGCCGACGTGGTCGCGGTCACTCGGCAGGACGGCATGCCCTTGTTCATCAACGATCCCGGGTTCGTCGAGCAGGGCGCCGTCGCCGGCGTCGGCCCCGACTTCGCGCAGGCCGGCAGATCCGGGGGCCGTCTGCTGGCCGCGGTGCTGGGCGGAAAGGACCCCGCCGCGATGCCGCTCCAGAAAGACTCGGACACGCTGCTCTACGTGAACACGGCGGCGGCGGCTGCCGCCGGCGTGCAGGTGCCGCAGGCCGTGCTCGAGCGTGCCGCCAGGGTGTTCTAGGAGGGCCCGTCACTCACGTTCGCCGCGGCACCTGCCGACAAAGGTGATGCGGGATCAATGAGGGCACGCAGGCCGGGGGCAGGCGTGCCACGGAAGAGGCCAACGCCGTGCTCTCCATCCGGGAGCGCCACCCCCGAGCCGTCACACGCTGGGGCACGAATCGAGAGAGGGGCAGGCATGGTCAAGTGGATCAGCATCGTGGGGTGGGTCGTCGTCGGCGTCGGCGTCTTCCTGGGGTTCTACTATCTGGGCCACGACGTGAACAAGTCGCTGGCGATCGTGACGGTCATGACCGTGGGCGTCGAGGGCGTGATCGGGTTCATCCGCCACTACATCTTCTACAAGGCCGACGCCAAACGACTCGGTTGGGAGACGGACAGGCCGGACTGGATGTGGGAGGTCGGGTTCGCGAACCTCGGCTTCGGCGCCATGGGCCTGCTGGCGGTCATCGCCGGCTGGGGCGTGCACGCGCAGGCGCTCGTGCTGCTCGGGTACTCGCTGTACCTCTTCCAGGCGGCGATGCTGCACCTCTACCGATACCTCACCGATGAGACGCGCTCGCCGGCGAGGCTGTGGCGGGCGGTCATGCTCACCCTCCTGATCGTGGCGATGATGACGTTCTTCGCCGTCTACGCGCTCGTCGCGTAGCGGGGAGGTGCAGCGATGAGACGCTCAGGAACGGGAAGCACATGGCTCGGGATCGTGGCGGCAGGCGCCGCCGTGGCGCTGCTCGGCGCCGCCTGCGGCGGCACGGCGGCCGGCGGCGGAGCGGCGAGCACCAGCGCGACGCCGAGCCCGGCCGGCACTTCGGCGACGCCGAGCCCGGCGGGCACCTCCGCGACGCCGAGCCCGGCCGCCAGCGGCGCGCCGGTCGCCGACGTGGTGCAGGCCGCGCCGGTCCAGCACGTCGCCGTCGGCGACCTCTCGATGGGCTACCGCGTCGTCGGTCCCTTGGCACCGGCTGCCGCCGCTGGCACGGCCGCAGGCACGCAGACACCGCTGCTGCTCATCATGGGCTCCAGCGGGACGATGGACCTCTGGTCGCCCGCGCTCGTGACGGCGCTCGCCCAGGACCGCGCCGTCATCGTGTTCGACAACCGCGGCATCGGCGAGACAAACGACCCCGCCGGCGCGTACCGGTTCTCGCAGCTCGCCGACGACACTGCCGGGCTGATCACGGCGCTCGGGTACGACAAGCTCGACATCCTGGGCTGGTCGATGGGCGCCGACGTGGCGCTCGATCTCGCGGTGCGCCACCCCGCCGTGGTCCGCAGCCTGGTCTCGTACGCCGGCGATCCCGGCGGACGCCGGGCGCTCCCGCCCACCAAGCAGGCGCTGGCGGTCCTGATGGACACCTCCGGCTCAGCGCAGAAGCGCGGCGAGCGGCTGATCGAGCTGCTCTTCCCGGCGGCCTACCGCACCGCGAACCCGGCCTACGCGGCGGCCTTCCCGATCCCCACCGAGCAGGCCAAGCCGGCGGCCATCAACCTGCAGAACGAGGCGCTCGGCGCGTGGGCCGGCGTGTGGAGCGGTCTCACGAGCATCACCTGCCCGGCCCTCTTCGTGACGGGCACCGACGACGTGATAGCGCCCCAGCAGAACGCCGTCATGATGGCGGCGCGCGTGCCCGGCTCGTGGCTGGAACGCTTCGCCGGCGCCGGCCACGGGCTCATGTATCAGGACCCGCAGGGTCTCGCCGAGGCGGTCCAGACGTTCTTCACCGTGACCGCGACCGGCGTCACCTCTGGCGGGTAGGCCGCCGCGGCCACCCGGCGTGGCTCAAGCACGGTCGCGCCGCTGTCGATGAACGTCAAAGTGGCCCGTGACTCAAGTGGAGGGGGAGCCGTGAAGACAAGCTGCATCCGTTTGGCCGCCGTCGCCCTGCTGGTGATCGTGGCCCTGCTCGCGACGGCGGAGCACGGCGCCGGCGGTGCGGCGCGGGCGATGCGCGCCGCCGCCCCGGCGCCCGCGCACGCCGGCCTCGCGCGCTACCGCATCGACGCGGACACGCAGGGCGTCATCGAGAAGGTCGACAACATCTACAACACCAGCATCGTCTCGAACGACGGCAACGTCTTCAAGGCCGAGTACGAGGCCGGGTTCATCCAGGGCAGACTGCAGAAGGAGCAGATCGTCGCGGCCCGCGACAACTCCTGGGACAGCGCGTACCTCATCGACCCCACGCACTCGTACCCCAAGCAGATCCCGCCGTCGGCGAATGAGATCGCCATGGCGCAGCGCACCCTGGCGGCCAACTGGGACTACACGCTCCAGTACATCCGCACCACGGCGGACGCGCAGGTCGCGAGGAACCTGCGCCGCCTGATGTACCGGCTCATCGGCATCTACCACGGCGCTACTCTGGAGCGGCCGCAGGCGCTGCCCTTCAAGGCCCGCTGGGAGCCCCACTTCAGCGCTGCGGAGCTCTCGCTCGGCTACGAGACGCCCGGGCTCACGTTCATGGACCTCTACTTCGTGAACGCCTACGCGGACGTGCTCTACATGCTGCCGGGCGATGCCGTGCCGGCCGAAGTGGCGGACGGCCGGCCCAGCAAGTGCTCGGCCTTCGTCCTCAAGACGGGCGGCGACGTCTTCCTCGCGCACAACAACTGGAACAGCTTCCTCGACCAGAGCCAGGCGCTCTCGCTGTGGGTTGCCGGCGACTTCATCACCTGCAATCTCGGGGCGCCCGGCTATCTGTGCTCGGACGTCGACTTCGGCTACACCAACAAGGGCATCATGTTCAACGAGACGACGCATCGCTGGGCGCGCACCGAGCCCAAGGCCAGGGCGCTGTGGATGTTCTGGCGCGCCGCCCTGGCCGAACAGTTCAGCACCTCGATCGACGAGTTCTTCCGCTTCATGTCGCTGGAGGCCTCGGGGACGTACATGAACGGCTACATGGTGGCCAACGCCAACACGGGCAAGATCGGCTCCATCGAGATGTCCTACGACACCTTCGTCTTTTACAGGCCGGACGGCAAGAGCACGGTGGCCGTCACCACCAAGCCCGCGGGGCTCAGCACGGCCTACGACCCTGAGCTGGTGACGCCCACCTACGTGCTCGGCATCAACTTCCCGGCCTCCCTGCTGATCCGCGACGAGCTCGAGTCGACGGACAACCGGCCGGCGCGCCGGGTGCAGTTCCTCGCCGGCATCGGCGGGGTCCACGACGTCGAATCGGCCAAGGCCCTGATCACGTACATCGACCCCCAGAACCCCCTGTCGATCTACGGCCGCTGGGACCTGGGCTACGGCATCACGCCGTCGCCGAAGACCGTCCCCGACGGCTCCTGCGACGCCAAGGCCATCTCGGCCTCGATGGTCCGCCGCGCCGCCAAGCTCAAGGGCATCCTCGACCTCGGCGCGACGACGAGGGCGTTCTGGATGAAGTACGGCAGTCCGTCGGTGAGCGGCAAGCCGTTCATCTGGAGCGAGTCGCAGTGGAGCAGCCAGAAGCTGCGCTCTGTGCCCGACCGCGTCGAGGGCGACTGGCGGCTGCTGCACCTGCACATGCGATGAGCCGAGGGGGACGTGCGCCACTGGCGCAGGAGGTCGGCCTGCCGGCGGGGCGCGGCTGCCGGCACCGCGACAGGCGCGGCTTCGCGCGGCATCTTTGGCCGGGTCTTGGCGCCGCCCTGGCGGCCGTCATCCTGACGGCCTTCTGGTGCGGCGCCGGCGAGGCCCGCGCAGGCGCGAGCCCGTCCGGCGCCCCCAAGGTCCTTCTGATTACCGCGCATCCCGACGACGAGACTCTGTTCGATCTCGGCTATTTTCGGGAGCGCGGCTGGAACGTCAGCGTGGCTCTCGTCACCAACGGGGAGAACGGCCACGTGGTCCAGGCGATCCGGGCCCCCTACGACGCGCAGGCCGACGACGACATCCTCATCGAGAAGCACCCGGGCCCCCGCACGTGGCTCACGCGCCCGCCCAAGGGTCCGCGCCTGCGGCAGATCCTCACCCCCACCGCCCTGGCCCGGGAGCGGCGCGCGGAATTCCTAGACAGCCTCGCGCATCACGGCGTCGCCAAGGTCTACTTCCTGTCCGCTCTGCGCCACCCGGACTTCGCCGACAGCTGGGACGACGGGGTGACCGGCTGGGACAAGCCGCTGCTCTCCGAGCGCCTCGAGAATGCGGTGCGCCGCGTCCGGCCGGACATCATCATCACGCTCAACCCGGACGACACCTGGGCGCATCCCCAGCACTGGGGACTCGCGCGGATCGTGCGCGCGCTGCTCGACGCCGGCGACTTCGACCTTTCGGGGCGGCCGCGGCCGGCGCTCTACGGCCTCCGCGAGAACGGTTGGTACACGCGGTCGCGGCAGCCCGAGCCGGGGGACATCCGCTTCGACCGCAACGTCCGCTCGCCGGTGCTCGGGCAGACCTATGCGGCGTACTGGAGGGCCGCAACGTCGTCGTACATCAGCCAGAGCTCGCACCCCATCTGGTTCGGCGCCCGCGTGCGCGCCGGCATCCTGCCCGGCTACGGCGGCGTCGACATCATCCGCCTGCTCGAGCCCCAAGCCGGGCTGGCGCGCCTTGACGTCCTCTTCCAGGAGCACCCGCCCGACAGTGCCGCGATGGCGCGCCTGCCTTTGCGGCCCGGGGTCGTGGACCTGCCCGCGCATGACTGACGGTTCGCCTTCGCGGCGGCCGGCTCGCGCTGCCGTCCGGGGATGCGTTCATACTCTGTCCACATCACCGACCGCGGGAGCGTGACGCATGAGCTCAGCCATCCTCTGGGTGCTCCTCGCCCTCGGCGTCGTGAACGCCGTGCTGGTCGGCGTCCTGCTCGCGCGCTCGCCGGCGGCCACGCGCGGCCGCGCCGACCCTCTGCGCGATGAGCTGCGCGCCGGCCGGGAAGAGGCCGGCCGCGCCGCGCGCGAGTCCCGCGACGAGCTGTCCCGCAGCCTCGCGGCCGCCAACCAGACGCTGGCCGTCACGCTCGCGAGCATGAGCGAGGTCCAGCGCGCCCAGCTCGACGGCCTGTCGCGCAGCCTCAAAGAGCTCAGCGAGTCCAATCAGGCCTCGCTCGAGCGCGTGCGCACCACTCTCGACGCCAGCGTCACCCGGCTGCAGGAGGGCAACGAGAAGAAGCTGGAGGAGATGCGCAAGACGGTGGACGAGAAGCTCCACGTCACCCTCGAGAAGCGTCTCGGCGAGTCGTTCAAGCTGGTCAGCGACCAGCTCGAGTCCGTGCAGAAGGGCCTCGGCGAGATGCAGAGCCTCGCCACGGGCGTCGGCGATCTCAAGCGCGTGCTCACCAACGTCAAGGCGCGAGGCACGTGGGCCGAGGTGCAGCTCGGCGCCTTGCTCGCCGAGATCCTGGCGCCCGGGCAATTCGAGAAGAACGTCCACGTCGAGCCCGGCGACGCCGAGGTCGTGGAATGCGCCATCCGCCTGCCGGGCGCCAAAGACGAGCCCGGCAGCTGCATCTGGCTGCCCATCGACTCCAAGCTCCCGCAAGAGGACTACATCCGCATCCAGGACGCTGCCGACCTGGGCGACGTCGAGGCCACGCGGCTGGCCACCGAGGCTTTGGGGCGGGCCATCCGCCTGGCCGCCCAGGACATCCACCGCAAGTACGTCAAGCCGCCGCATACCACCGACTTCGCCATCATGTTTCTGGCCACCGAGGGCCTGTACGCCGAGGTCGTCCGCCAGCCGGCGCTGGTCGACGACCTGCAGCAGCGCCTGCGCATCGTCGTCGCCGGGCCCACCACGCTGGCCGCGCTGCTCAGCAGCCTGCGCATGGGCTTCCAGACCTTGGCCATCGAGCAGCAGGCCGTCGAGGTCTGGCGGGTGCTGGGTGGGGTAAAGACCGAGTTCGCCAAGTTCGAGGACGTGCTCGCCAGGGTCAAGCGGCAGCTCGACACCGCCAGCCGCACGATCGACGAGACCGGCGTGCGCACGCGCGCCATGGAGCGCAAGTTGCGCGCCGTGGAGCAGCTCCCGGGCGACGAGGCCGAGCGCGTGCTCGACCTCACGGCGGCCGACGACGATCTCGAGCCGGACGAATCCGCGGACGAATCCGCGGACGAGTCCGCGCCGGACGCGCCCGACGCCCTGCTCGGCGAGGACGACCGCACGACGAGCTGACGGCCCGCGCGCGCCGCCGCGCGGCCGGGCGGACGCCGGCGCCGCGCGGCGCGACAACGTCACCCTCTTCGCGCGACACGACCATCCCCTTCCGTCCGGTTGCGCGTTCAGCCTCCGGATCGACGAGCGGCGAGAAGGCGGACATGGCGCGCCGCCGCCGCCGGAGCCGGCGCGGCGGGGTAGTACTGCGAGGGAAGATAAGAAAAGTCGGCGGATCCTTGTCTTCCCCCCGGCAACTGAGCCTGTGGACGGCCGTGCGCGACCCGACAGTCAAGGAATCCTTGTCTTCCCCTTTCGCACGTGCCCCGCGCCGCAGCCGCCGGGATCGTTGCGGCCGCCCGCGCGCCCGCCGGGTGCGCTGCCGACTGTGCCCCCGCCGGGCGCCCCATTCGTGGCTCACCGGCGCCTGAGCGACGGGGATGGTCGTGTCGCGCGATTGTCATACTCGTGTCTCACGCCGGCCCCTCGCAAGCTCCAAGACGTGATGAACGACGCTCGCGCAACGGATGCCGCGGACCCTCCTCCCGGCCACCTGAAGACAGCCGGCAGACAGAGGCGCATCCTTCGCTGCAGAAGACGATGCGCTGGAACGCTGAGAAGAACGAGTCGCTGAGGGACGCGCGCGGCGTGTCGTTCGAGGCCATGGTCGTGGCGATCGGCGCGGGCGGGTTGCTGGACGTGCTGCCCCACGCCGATCCGCACAAGTACCCTGATCAGCGCGTCCTCGTTGTGGCCGCAGACGGCTATGCCTGCCTCGTGCCGTTCGTGGAAGAGGCCGACTACCTCTTTCTGAAGACGATCATCCCGAGCCGCAAGGCGACTCGCGACTACCTGACGGGCGGTGGACCCCGTGGCGGAGCTTGACGCCTACGAAGCCGAAGTCCTGGAGAGCTACGAGAAGGGCGACCTGCAGTCGCTCGCGACCCCGGACGAGCTCGCCCGCATCAAGGCGGCCGCGCGGGCCACGGCCATCAAGGACCGGCGCGTGAACATCCGGCTCTCGTCCGGCGACCTCGTCGACATCCAGACCAGGGCCCTGGAGGAGGGCATCCCCTACCAGACGCTGATCGCCGGCGTGCTGCACAAGTACGTGACCGGTCGGCTGACGGAGCGCCGCTCCGTCCCCGCGTCGCGCCGCCGGGAGTCGTAGGGAGCGTCAGCCGGCGCGCGGCGCGTCTCGCAGGCGGCTACACTGGACGTCCTGCGTCCCGACGGAGACTCCCGCTTGCGCTACACGCCGTCATCATCGCGCCGCTTCCGCGCGCGCCGCTCGGCCGGCCGCCGGTTCGCCACGTGCAGGGCCGCGGCGCTGGGCGCGTTCGTGGCGCTGCTCGCCGCGGCCCTCGTCGCCTCCGCGTCCCTCGCCGTCCCGGATGCCGCGGCCGGCACCAACCCGAGCACCGCCGAGATCAGGGCGAAGCTCTACGACGCGGCCGTCGCCGGCGCCGTCCCACCCAAGATCCTCTACGCCATCGCCTTCCAGGAGAGCACCTGGCGGCAGTTCGACGCGAGCGGTGACCCGCTGATCGGCTCTGACGGCCTCGGCATCGGCATCATGCAGGTCACGTCCTACGCCCTCTTCGGCTTCGACCCCGAGAGGCTCAAGACCGACATCGACTACAACATCGCGTGCGGCGTCCAGATCCTCCTCGAGAAGCGCACCTGGACGCCGCTGATCGGCGACGGGTCCGAGGGCTGCTACGAGAACTGGTTCTACGCGGCGTGGGCGTACAACGCCTGGACGGCGGACAACCCGTACCCGTACCAGGTCTGGGCGCACGTCGCCGCCGGCCCCGAGGGCTGGTGGACGGGCGTGCCGGTCACGCCGGTGGCGAAGTCCTCGCTGGTCGACGGCCTCGGCGTGGCGATCCCGACGCCGCAGCCGGCGCACTACTGGAGCCCGACGCCCTTGCCCAAGCCTACGCTGGGCGTGCCACAGGCGCCGTCGGTGGTGACTGCCGGCGCCCCCTTCGCCGTGAACGGGACACTCTCGCCGGCTCACCCCGCCGGCGCTCACTCCGTGGAGATCCGCTGCTATCGCGCCGCCGGGTCGGCCTGGGTGCTCAAGAGGACCATCCCGGCGACGAACGAGGACGTCGCCGGCGCCACGCGCTACGTGGCGCGCTTCGCCCTGGGCAAGGCCGGACGCTGGCAGCTCCGCGCGTACGCGCCGGCCGACGCCGACCACGCCGCGGCGAGCTCACCGGCGCGAGACGTGACGGTACGGTAGGCGCGCTCGTCGTCTCAGGTCCCGCGGTGGCCGTCGCGTGGGGGTGCCGGCGGCCCGGCGGCGAAAAAAGAGGGATGCGCGGGACGCGAGGCCTCTGCCGGCGTCCGTCATCCCACAAAGGAGGAACCACGTTGCCCAGGCTCTCGGCGGTCCTCGTATCGATCGCGCTCGTCGCGCTGGCCGTCGCCGGCTGCGGATCCGCGACGCCGGCGGCGAACGACTCCGCCTCGCCGTCGCCGTCACCGTCCAGCACCGCGACTCCCGTGGTCAAGAAGGTCGACCACGTGGCCATCAGCAGCGAGGATCCGGCGGCGCTGTACAAGCTCTTCAGCGGCTCTCTGGGACTGCCGGTGGCATGGTCGTACGCCAAGTATCCCGGCTTCTCCACCGGCGGCGTGCACGCCGGCAACGTCAACATCGAGTCACTGCACTTCGGGCCGCCGGCCGAGACCTCCACCCCCGGGGCGATGTACTACGGTATCGTCCTCGAACCGTATCCGCTCGCGGAGTCGGTCCCCGAGCTCAAGGCGCGCGGCGCCATGCCGGGCAAGGCTCAGGTCACGATGACCGAGGTCGGCGGCAAGCAGGTGCCGGCCTGGACCAACGTCACCCTCAAGGCGCTGTGCGGCCCCGAGTACATCGTCTACCTGTGCGAGTACACGCCGCAGATGAAGGCCGCCCTCGACGGCAACAAGGCAACGGGGCCGCAAGGGCCGCTGGGCATCGTGTCGGTCGAGAAGGTCGTGGTCACGAGCAAGGATGCGGCGTCGTTGCGCGGCGTCTGGTCGGCGGCGATGGCCCCCGACGCCATGTCTGCAGACGGCCTGCTCGCCATGGGCGATGGCCCGGCCGTCGAGGTCGATCAGGGCGGCGCGGACGTCATCGCGTCGCTGGTCTTCAAGGTCGCGTCGCTCGAGACGGCGAAGGCCGCACTGTCGGATCTCGGGCTGCTCGGCGAGGCGACCGCGTCCCAGCTCACCATCGACCCGGCGAAGGCACAGGGGCTGCGGCTCGTGTTCGTGCAGGAGTAACGCGCGGCTCTTCCCGTGATCGAGGCGGGCGCCGGCCCTCGCCCGCCGACTCGTGATACCTTGACGCCTGTACCGAAGGACGGTCTGCCGCGCGGTCGGGGCAGCGAGCACGGAAGCGGGTGGTCATGGGCCAGGAGTTGGAGGATCACGTCGGCCTCGTCGGCTGCGTCAGGCAGCAGGCGCCTCGCAGGACGGCGGCTGAGGACCTGTTCGTGGCGCCGCTGTTTCGCGCGCGCCGCACCTATGTGGAGCGCACCTGCGGGCGCTGGTTCGTGCTGTCGGCGCTTCACGGGCTGGTGGCGCCCGGCGAAGAGCTGGCGCCGTACGATCTCAAGCTGAAGTCGCTCTCGCAGGCCGAGCGACGGGCCTGGAGCGAGCGCGTCCTCACGCAGCTCGAGGCCGAGCTCGGCGAGCTGAACGGGCTCACCTTCGAGATCCACGCCGGCGCGAGCTACACCAACGAAGGCCTCGTGCGCGGGCTGCGCGCCCGCGGCGCCGCCGTGGAGCTCCCCGCCGCGGGGCTCGGCGAGGCGCAGGAGCTGGCTTTCTACCACGAGGCCAACGGCGCCGCTTCCGGCGGGGCCGCGGCCGGCTCCGAGGACGAGGGGGGGGCGGCGGACGAGGCGGCGCTGGCGGCCCGCGCGGCCCTGCAGGCCGCCG
>CAIOZS010000001.1 GCA_903862845.1 uncultured Thermoleophilia bacterium | reverse complement strand
GGGCGAGGTCGAGGCTGTGGAGCTCGGACCCGCGTCGGCGACCGTGACCGCCGCCAAGGCCAGGAACCGCGCCGCCGGCGTCGACCTCCTGGCCGTCGCCCGGCGCGCGGTGAAGGAGCGTACGGGGCTGGCGCCCGAAGGGCCATTCCAGCCCCTCGGCGGCGTCAAGGCGCACCATCACAAGCTCGTCTACGCCTGGGCGGTCGAGCACGACTGCGATCCGGCGGGCATCGCGAGCAGCACGTTCGCGATCGAGTGGCCGCCGCGCACGCGGATGAAGGCGGCGTTCCCCGCGGTCGACCGCGCCGCCTGGTTCGATCTGACGGCGGCGCGCGCGGCCATTGTGCCGGCGCAGCGCCGCTTCATCGACGATCTCGAGATCGTCGCCGGCGGCGCCTGATCAGGCCGGCTCGTCCGCCTCGGCTTCCGCCGGCTGCCCCGCTGTCGCCGGCTGCTCGCTGCTCGCCGCCGCCATGACCTCTGCCGTCGGTTCGCTCGCGGTGACCGGCGCCGCTGCGGCGTGCGCATCCGGCGGGAGGACGTTCGGCAGATGCGGCTTGCCGGCGATGAGGTCGAAAAACGCCTCGCGCCAGGCGCGCCAGGTGCTGTTCACGTGGTTCTCACGGCGTTGCGCTTTGGCCAGCTTCTTGGGCTTCTTCGCGTAGCGCCTGCGCGCCCACGGAGAGTCGGGTCGCGCCACGCGGATCGCCCCGACGATCCCCAGGATCGGCACGAAGATGCCGAAGAAACCCGTCCAGTACTTGCCTTTCAGCAGGCAGACGACGGCGAAGCACAAGTTGATGAAAATGGTCACCCCGATGGTGGCTGCGGCAGCGCCCCCCGTGAGTCCCGTGTCACCCGTCCCCGCTGGACTGAAGCCCAGGATGATGAGGAGTCCGGCGCACACGGCGACGATCACGGCATCCACCGAGAGGCGGCCCTCCGAGGTCCAGTAGACGTCCTGCAGGCGCAGGATCAGGGCGAACTCGTCGAGCGTCAGGGCCACCCCGGCGCCGAACACCAAGGCACACAACTGCAGCCAGAGGCCCTCGGGTGCGACGGCGATCAGGACGAGCCCCGTGACGACCATCAGCACGACACCGATGACCATATGGTGCACGTGCAGGCCGCCTTCGGACTCGATGTCGTGAAACCACCACTTCACCTTGGCGCGAATGAGCCGCGTGTTGAGGCGCACGCCGAGAAAGGTGAGGAGGAGCCCCAGCGTGAAGGCGGCGACAGAGGCGCGAGTCGCACCCAGCAGACCTTCTCCGATGGCCTGAACGGCGACGCTCATCCTCATCCTCCTGTTCGCGGCGACGCGCACGTCTCCCGGCGTGCCCTGGCAACCATATCGGCAGGAGAGACGGAGAGATACAGTCTTGCAGGTGCGCCGCGGTCGCCGCGGAGCGCGCCGTCACGTCCGCAGGGCACTCGGGGATGACCGCGTTCAGCGTACACTGCACGCGCGGGACTCCGCGAGGTGAGAGTGTTCTGGAGACGACGAGAGGAGGGTGAGGGATCATGACCGCCGCGATCCTCACCCAGCGCCTGACGAAGAGCTACGGCAAGCAGCGCGGCATCGTCGACCTCGATCTCGAGGTCCCGCCGGGCCGCGTGTTCGGCTTCCTCGGCCCCAACGGCGCCGGCAAGTCAACGACCATCCGGGTGCTGCTCGACCTGATCCGGCCGACCACCGGACACGCTTCAGTGCTCGGCCTCGACTGCCGCCGCGACAGCCTCGCGATCAGGCGGCGCACGGGGTATCTGCCCGGCGAGCTGAGCTTCTATCCGCGGCTCAGCGGGCACGAGACGCTGCGCTACTTCGCCAATCTTCGCGGCGGCGTCCAGCGGGGCTACGTCGACGATCTCTGCCGGCGCCTCGACTTCGACGCCGGCAGAAGGGTCGCCGACCTTTCGACGGGCAACAAGCGCAAGCTCGGCCTCATACAGGCGTTCATGCACCGGCCGGACTTGCTCATCCTCGATGAGCCTACGTCGGGCCTCGACCCGCTGGTCCAGCACGAGTTCTACCACTTGGTGCGGGAGGCGAGGGAGGCCGGGCAGACGGTGTTCCTCTCGTCGCACGTGCTCCCCGAGGCACAGCGCGTCTGCGACATGGTCGCCTTCGTGCGCGAGGGCACGCTCGTCGCGATCGAGGACGTTGGCGCGCTCGCCGGGCGCGCCATCCGTGAGATCGAGGTGACGTTCGCGGCGCCGGTGCCCGCCGCGGCATTCCTCGGCGTCTCCGGCGTGACCGCGGTCGTCGAGAACGGCGCCGAGGCTTCGCGGGGCGCCGGCAGCTCCACGTTGCGGCTCACGGTGAGCGGCTCGCTGGACGCCGCCGTCAAGAAGCTCGCCCAGTTCGAGGTCGTCACGATGACCAGCCGCGAGCCCGACCTGGAGGACGTCTTTCTCGCGCTGTACGGCGACCGCATGGGGCATGCCGGGCCGGCCGCGCCCGGTGCGGTCGGTAAAGAGGATGCCGGCCATGTTGCATGACTCGTTCTTGAAGACGTTGCGCGATCAGGCGCGCAACCTGCTCACGTGGAGCGTCGGCGTGGTCGCCTACGTGGCCATGCTGATGGCCGTCTATCCGAGCATCAGCAAGAGCGCCGGGCGGCTTCAGGGGTACATCGACAATCTCCCGGCCGCTCTGCGCGCCGCTTTCCTCGGGCCCAGCGGCGATTTCACCTCGCCCACCGGTTACATCAACACCGAGCTGCTTTCGTGGCTCGCGCCGATCGTGTTCATCGCCTTCGCGATCGGCGTCGCGGGCCGCGCCCTGGCGGGCGAGGAGGAGGACGGCACGCTCAGCCTGCTCCTCGCCTACCCGGTCTCGCGCCGCCGGCTGGTGCTGCAGAAGTTCGCGGCGCTGACCGCGCTGGTATCTGCGATCGGCGCGGCGTTCTGGGCATCGCTGGCGATCGCCACCGCTATCGTGGGCACGCCCGTCGGCGCCGGCTCGATCTTTGCGGCGGTGCTGCTGTTCACGCTCCTCGCTCTGGCCATCGGTAGCGTCACCTTGGCCACCGGCGCGGCCACGGGGAGCCGGTCCGCAGGCACCGCCGTCGGCGCCGGCGTGGCCGTGGCCATGTATCTGCTCAATACGCTTGCCCAGATCAACGCCGCGGCGCACCCATACCGGGTGCTGTCGTTGTTCTACTACTCGGGCGGGACCACGCCGCTGGGCCGCGGGCTGGCGGGCGTCGACGTTACCGTGCTGGTCTGCACGACGCTGGCGCTTCTCGCGGCGACGGTCCTTCTCTTCGAGCGCCGCGACGTCCGCGTGTGACTGCCGGCGGGGGAGGCGGGCGCGGGACGCAAGCGGCGCGCCCGCCCTCGTCTGCGCGCCCGTCGCTCAACGGTCGCCGGCGAGCGCGCGAGTGTACACTGCGCGTGGAGCACGCCTCGGGCGGTCCCCGGCCGTCACGGGCCCGCCCGCACGCGTCTCGGCCTTCCGCGCGAAAGGAGCGACATGGTGTCCCGACGAGTCTCGCTGCTCGACCTGGGGCGCGCCGTCGGAGACGGCTGGTGCGCCTTCGTGCGCGGCGCTGTGCGCGGAGAGGTGCTCCTGGTGCCCGGCGGCAGCCTGGGCATCGGTGGCGAGGCCTTTCCCGACATGAATTTCGGCTACGTGTTCGCTGCTGACGGCGCCGGTGAGGCCATGCGCCGCTTCCATCGATTGCTGCGTGAGCGCCGGCTGCCCGGTTCGATCGCCGTCTTGTCGCCGGCGGCCGAAGAGGCCGCTGAGGCGGCCGCCGGCCTGGGTCTTGTCGCCGGCGGCTCGATCCCGTTCATGTGCGTGCACGCGGCCGACGCGCGGCACGTCGAGCACGAGCACGTCGTCGAGCGCGTCGCTGATCTGGTCGGAGTGATGGACGCCGCCGACGTTCTCGGCGACGCCTACGAGATCGAGCCGGACTGGGTCCGTTCCATGCTGGGGCCGACATTCCCCGACCTCCCGAACGCCGATGTGTTCCTCACTCGCCGAGAAGGGAGGGCACTTGCCGCCGCCGGTACCGGTCGCAGCGGAGCGACGGTGGGCATCTACGCCGTGGGGACGCGGCAGGCTCATCGCCGCCGTGGTGCCGCGGCAGCGGCGGTCTCCGCCGCCCTCGATCATCACGTGCGCGGGGGCGCGCATCTCTTCGGTCTGCTCTCGGCCCCGGACGCGGAACCGCTGTACGCGAGCCTGGGCTTCGCCGTGGTGGACCACGCCCGGCTGTGGCACGTCGAAGGGCCGTGAGCGCCGGCTAGATCCAGCCCTCTTTCTTGAACAGGAACAGCATGATGGCCACGGCCAGCGCCTGGCCGGCCAGCCCGAACACGAGAAAGGCCGGCCAGCCGGTGATGTTGAGCACCAGCCGGCCGAAGTTCATGCCGAAGAACCCCGTGATCCAGGTCAGCGGCATGAAGATGGTGGCCACGATCGTGAGGCGTTTCATCACATCGTTCAGTCTGTTGGAGACGGTGGACAGGTAGACGTCCATGGCGCCCGTCGTGAGGTCGCGATAGCTGTCGATGAGGTCGCTGATGCGGATCAGGTGGTCGTAGACGTCGCGGTAGTAGCGCTCCGCGTCGGGCGTCATGCCGGGGATCGCGAGCACCCCGGTGGCGATGCGCGCAAAGAGGTCGCGCTCCGGGGTGATCACCTTGCGCAGGCTCACGAGCGTGCGCTTGATCGCAAAGACCTCCTGGAGCTGGGCGTCGTCGGGAGCTTGAAAGACGCGATCCTCGATCGTGTCGATGCGGTCGTCGAACTCGCTGAGCAGGGGGAAGAAGCTGTCCACCAGCGCGTCGACGACCGCGTACAGGACGAAGGCGGAGTTGTCGGTGTGCAGGTGGTGCGACGTGATGCGGGCGCGTAGGTCGCTGAAAGCCGGGCAGTCGTCGTGGTGCACGGTCACGAGGTAGTGCTCGGAGAGGAAGCAGTGCACCTCGACGAGGTTGTCGTCGTCGCGATTCGCGCCGTAGACCACGAGCATCACGTAGTCGTCGTAGGTATCGAGCTTCGGGCGCTGGCCGAAGTGCTCCGAATCCTCGAGCGCGATGGGGTGAAAGCCGAAGACGTCGCGAAGCAGCCCGAGACCCTCGGCGCCGGGCCCGTGGATGTCGAGCCAGAAGAAACGGCCGGCCTGCAGGCGCGACGTGATCGCGTCGCGGTCGGCCGGCACGACGGTGCTGTCGGCGTCGACGAGAAACTGGGTGGACGACGTGGCCGTGGTTCCTCCTTGGGCGCGTGTCTTCAGGGATGCTACTCCCGGCCGCGCCGCGACTCCAGTGCACGGGCGGGGCCGGCGGCGCAGACGCCCGCCCCACCGTTCGACGCCCGTCGCCGCGTCGTGTATACTCCCGTCCGCCATCAAGCGGGAGCTTGCGAGCACCCCACCCTGCGCCTGTTCACCGGCCGACAGGGTCCATCACGAGAAAGGAGATCGTGAGGGCTCGCCGTTGGCGAGCCTTTTGCCGTATATGGGTAGACCATTTTCTCCAAGAGACAAGTTCATGCGGGACCGGGCCAACGAGGTCCGCATCCGCATCAACGACGGCATTACGGTGCCGCAGGTCCGTCTTATCGACGAAAAGGGCGAACAGCTCGGCATCAAGCCGATAGCCTTCGCCCAGGAGTACGCCGCCTCACACAACCTCGACCTCGTCGAGGTGGCTGCGCAGTCCGACCCGCCGGTGTGCCGGATCATGAACTACAGCAAGTACCGCTACGAGCTCGAGCTCAAGGCGAAGCAGGCGCGCAAGCACCAGAGCCAGATCGTGATCAAGGAGATCAAGTTCCGGCCCAAGGTGGGCGTGCACGACTACGAGACCAAGAAGGGCCACGTGGTGCGCTTTCTGCAGCACAAGGACAAGGTCAAGGTCACGATCATGTTCCGCGGCCGCGAGATGGTCCATCCAGAGCGCGGCGAGATGCTGCTCTTGCGGCTCGCCGAAGATATCAAGGAGTTCGGCGTCATCGAGTCCAAGCCCCTGCAAGACGGGCGCAACATGGTCATGATGCTGGCGCCTGTTAAGTAGCGGGAGGGAGGTACGTATGCCGAAGACAAAGACCCACAGCGCATCCAAGAAGCGCTTCCGTCTCACGGGCACAGGCAAGCTGGTTCGCCGCCACGGGATGAAGAGCCACCTCCTGGAGCACAAGAGCTCCAAGCGAAAGCGGGGCTTCCGCAAGCTGAACGACGTCAGTCCGGCAGACACCAAGGGGATCAAGCGCCTGCTCGGATTGCGCTAGATCAACGAAAGCGATCCACCGCCCGGCCCGCGCCCCAGGCAGCGGCCGGCGTAGTGCCAAGGAGTACGGACCATGTCTCGTATCAAACGGAGCGTCAACGCGCGCAAGAAGCGCCGCAAGGTGCTCGAGCAGGCGAAGGGCTACCGCGCCACCAAGAACTCGAGCTACAAGCGCGCCAAGGAGCAGGTGCAGCGCAGCGGCCAGTACGCCTACCGCGACCGGCGCGTGCGCAAGCGCGAGTTCCGCAAGCTGTGGATCATCCGCATCAATGCAGGGGCTCGCGAGAACGGCCTCTCGTACAACCAGTTCATGCACGGCCTGCAGCTGGCTCAGGTCGAGCTCGACCGCAAGATCCTCGCCGAGCTCGCCGTGAGCGACCCCACGTATTTCACGTCGCTCGTCGACCAGGCGCGCGCGGCCCTCGAAGCGGCCTGAACGCCGCCAGGGTAGGCGAACAGCTTGGGGTTTTAGGCGAACCACTCGGCAGCACCCAGAACGCCCTCGTCAAGAGGGCGGCGGCGCTGCGTCAGCGCAAGTTTCGCGAGCGTGAAGGCGCCTTCCTCGTGGAAGGCGCCGATCTTGTCGCGGCCGGCCTCGCCGCCGGCCACCGGCCGCAGGTCGTGTTCGTGCACGCCGCGCGCGCCCTGGAGCTCAGCGCGCGCCTGGGGCTGAGCGGCCAGGACGAGCCGCCGCCGGGCGCCGCCGGCGCGCCGCCGCCGGCGGTGCACCCTGTAGCGGAACGCGTCGCGGCAAAGATCAGCAGCCTCGAAACACCGCCGGACGTCATGGCGGTGTTTCCGCTTCCAGAGCGCCGCGCTCTCACCACCCTGAGCGGCCGCGAGGGCGTCGTTCCCGCCGGGCTGCTCGTCGTCTTCGCCGACGGCCTCGGCGACCCGGGCAACATGGGCACCCTGCTGCGGGCGGCGGTGGCCTTCGGCGCCACCGCCCTGGCCACAGCTCCCGGCTCCGCCGACCTGTATGGCCCCAAGACGGTGCGCGCCGGGATGGGCGCCGTCTTCGAGCTGCCCTTGTTCCCGGAGGTACGGCTGGCAGACGTGCTCGCGGCGCTGCCCGGGGCCGCGGTGTACGGCCTCGCCGCCCACGAAGGCACGCCGCTGGCCGCTGCCGGCCTGCGGCGCCCGGCCGTGCTCGTCGTCGGGGCCGAGCGCTCAGGCTTGTCGGGCGAGGCACTCGCGCACGTCACCGATCTTGTCACGATCCCGCTGGCGCCGGGCCTGCCCGGCGCGGTGGAATCGCTGAACGCCGGCGTCGCCGGCGCGATCGCCCTCTACGAATTCTCGCAGCGCCCCGCGGCGCCCACGAAAGGATGACCATGGACGACGCCGAGCTGCAGATCCTGAGACAGCGCGCCCCGGGCCTGGCGGCTCTGTACACGACGGCCCGCGACACGATCCTGCGCGCCGCCGACGTCGCCGCCCTCGAGCAGGCGCGCGTCTCCACGCTGGGGCGCAAGAGCGCGCTCACCGAGCTGCTGCGCTCCATCCCCACTCTGCCCGCCGTGGACCGGCCGCTGCTCGGCAAGGGCGGCAACGCGGTCCGCCGCGAGCTCGAAGCGCTCGTGGAGGAGCGCGAGGCGGAGCTGAGGCGCGAAGCGCTCTCCGCCTCGCTGGCCCACGAGCGCCTCGACGTGACGCTGCCCGGCCAGCCCTTCCCGGCCGGCCACGAGCACCTCATCAGCCAGACGATGCGCGAGGTCGAAGACATCTTCATCGGCCTCGGCTACCGCATCGCAGAGGGCCCTGAGGTCGAGCTCGACTACTACAACTTCACGGCCCTGAACACGCCGCCCAGCCACCCGGCGCGCTCCGCCCACGACACGTTCTGGGTGGTGGAGCCGCGCGAGACCATGCCCGAGGCCGTGATGGACGCCGACCGCGGCGTGCTCCTGCGCACCCACACCTCTCCCGTGCAGGTGCGCGTCATGGAGCAACAGCGCCCGCCCGTGTACGTTGTCTGCCTCGGCAAGGTCTACCGCCGCGACTCCGACGCCACGCACACGCCGATGTTCCACCAGGTCGAGGGCCTCGTCGTCGACGAGGGCATCACGCTCGCCGATCTCAAAGGCACCCTGCACCACTTCACGCAGGAGTTCTTCGGCGGCGAGCGCGCCATCCGCATACGCCCCCACTTCTTCCCGTTCACCGAACCGAGCATCGAGGTCGACGTGAGCTGCGAGCTCTGCGGCGGCAAAGGCTGCCGCTCCTGCAAGCACTCCGGCTGGCTCGAGATCATGGGTGCCGGCATGGTCGATCCGGCGGTCTACGACTTTGTCGACTACGACCCCGAGAAGGTCAGCGGCTTCGCCTTCGGCATGGGCGTCGAGCGCATGGCGATGCTCAAGCACGGCATCCCCGACCTGCGCCTGTTCTACGACAACGACGTCCGCTTCCTGCGGCAGTTCTGAGAGGGGGCGGCAACCATGCGCGTACCGTTCAGCTGGATCAAGGAGTACGTGGACTGGCGCGGCAGCGTCGAGGAGCTCGCCGAGGTCCTCACGATGTCGGGCACGGAGGTGGAGGGCATCGACTGGGTCGGCGCCCCGCGGGGCCCCGAGAACCTCAGCCGCTTCGTGGTCGGCAAGGTCCTCAGTCGAGACAGGCATCCCAACGCCGACAAGCTCAGCGTCTGCTCCGTCGAGGTGGGGGAGGCCCACGGCGGCGTGCGGCAGATCGTCTGCGGTGCCGACAACTTCCAGGCCGGCGACACCGTCGCCGTCTCGCTCAGCGGCGCCGTGCTCGAAAACGGCCTCAAGCTCAAGAATGCCAACCTGCGCGGCGTCGAGAGCGACGGCATGATGATGAGCGAGCAGGAGCTGGGCTACGAGGAAAAGAGCCCCGGCATCGTGGTGCTGCCCGACGAGTGGATCATGGGCGCGTCGCTGCAGGACTACCTGCCGGTGAGCGAGGCGGTGCTCGAGCTTGAGCTCACCTCGAACCGGCCCGACTGCTTCAGCATCTACGGCATCGCCCGCGAGGTCGCTGCCGCGGCGCGCCTCGAGCTGGCGCCGCCGCCAACCGCCGGACCGGCGGTGGGCGGCGCTCCCACCGAAGAGGCGGTCGCCGTCGCGGTCGCCGACCCCGACCTGTGCCCGCGCTACGCGGCTCAGGTCATCCGCGGCGTGACGGTCGGCGACTCGCCGGCCTGGCTCAAGGCACGCCTCACGCACGCCGGCATGCGCCCCATCAGCAACGTCGTCGACGTGACCAACTACGTGATGCTCGCCTGGGGCCAGCCGCTGCACGCCTTCGACGCCGGCAAGATCCGCGGCAACAAGCTCATCGCCCGCCGCGCCGCGAGCGGCGAGCGGATCGTCACCCTCGACGGCGTGGAGCGCAGGCTCGACGACCACATGCTGGTCATCGCCGACGTCGAGCGGCCGCTGGTCATCGCCGGCGTGTTCGGCAGCGTCGACGCCGAGGTGGACGAGAGCACCACCGACCTCGTGCTCGAGGCGGCCAGCTTCAACGGCCCCAGCATCCTGCGCACCGAGCTGCACACCGGCATCCGCAGCGAAGCCAGCAACCGCTTCGAGAAAGGCCTCGACGCGAACCTCGTGCCCGGAGGGCTCGACTTCGCCTCACGGCTGTTCGCCGAGCTGTGCGGTGGCGCCGTCGCCCCGGGCAGGGTCGACGTGTGGCAGGAGGCGCCCTCGCGGCCGCGGCTCAGCTATCGGCCGGCGAAAGCCGACGCCCTGCTCGGCTATGCCGTGCCGGCCGCCGAGCAGGCGGGCATCCTGCGCCGCCTCGAGTGCGAGGTGGACGAGGGCGGCGCCTCGGCCACCGCGCCCCGCGGCGCCCAATCATCGGCAATCGCGGAGTGGACGATCGCGCCCCCGACGTTCCGCCCCGACCTCGTGCGCGAGGTCGACCTCATCGAGGAGGTCGGGCGCATCGCGGGCTATGATCTGGCGCCGGAGACGCTCCCGCGGCATCGCACGGCCGGCGGCCTGACCGGCCCGCAGAAGGTGCGGCGCGCCATCCGGCGTGCCCTTGTCGGCTGCGGCCTCGACGAGGCCATCACCTACACCTTCGTGGCGCCCGACGCCCTCGACTCGCTCGGTCTGCCGGCAGGCGATGTCCGCCTGAGTCCCGTCAAGCTCAGCAACCCGATGAGCGTCGAGCAGTCGGTGATGCGCACGATGCTGCTGCCGGGCCTCATCGGGGCAGTGCGGGCCAACGTCGACCGGCTCAACCATCCCCCGAACCTCTTCGAGATCGGCAACGTGTACCTGTGGGACGACCAGACGAGCCCGGCGCCGGCGCATGCCGCCGAGCCCGGCGCCGTCTTGCCGCACGAGCCGGAGGCCGTCGGAATCGTGCTCGCCGGCCCCCTCGAGGTCGAGAACTGGACGGGTACGGGCCGCCCGACCGACTTCTCTGCACTCAAGGGCATCGTCGAGGCGGCGCTGGGAGCCTTGCGTCTGCGCGCCGAGCTTGCACCTCTGGGTGAGGCGGCGGTGCGCTACCCCTACCTGCACCCGGGCAAGGCGGCGCTCGTCAGCGTGCCCGGCGCCGGCGTCGTCGGCGCCCTCGGGCTCCTGCGTCCCGACGCAGCCGCGGCCTACGGGGTCGGCGACCTCGAGCTGTACTTCGCGGCGCTCGCTCTCGACCGCATCGCGCCCGTCGCCCTCGGGACGGCGGCGTTCGCGGACCTCGGCGTCTACCCGCCGGCCGTCCAGGACCTCGCGGTCGTCGTGGATCGCGGCGTCGCCGCCGCCGACGTGGTCGGCGTCGCGCGCCGCGCGGGCGGCAAGCTCACCCGCGACGTGCACGTCTTCGACGTGTATGAGGGCGATCAGGTGCCGGCGGACAAGAGGTCGCTGGCGCTGCGCGTCGTGATGCGCTCGCCGGAGCGCACGCTGAGCGAGAAAGACATCGCCGGCGTGCGCGCCAAGATCCTCACGGCGCTCGGGCGGGAGCTCGCCGCGTCGCTACGATAGGACTGCTTGCTGGAGCGCAAGGACGGCGACGGGCGGGGCTGCCTGCGGGCACCCGCCCGTCGCATGCCGGCCATCGTCTGCGAGCTACCCGCGCGTGCCGTCTTCCGTTGCACGCTCCGCGCCACGCCTGACCCGCCACCGCGGTCCGCAGTCTCTCAGCAAGCCGTCAGTCGCTCCTCAGACATCTCTCAGGACCGCTTGATACAACGCGGTCATGGACCTCGACGCAGCAGTACGACTCCTTCGCGACGTGGAGCTCAGGATGGCCTTTGAGGCCATCGGCAGAGACGACCGCCGGCGGGCACGGCGAGGACCACGCCGGCCGCGGCCTGCGGCCGCGGCCCCCACGGTGACGGGGAAGAGACCGCACAAAGTGCAGTGAGGGGAGACTGATCGCACGAGGGATGCGCGCTCGGTGCGGTCGCCGGCGATCAGCCGCCCACATCATCAAGAGCGACCCGCTCACCCGCTTCGAGGACGGCTGCCCGCCGCGCCCTGCGCTTTCGGGCATTTGCATATTCCGAACGGACTTGGTGTATTCTATGCATCAATCCACGAAGGAAACGGTGTCGGCCGCCGCACCATCGCGGCCGGCCCTCGTCACGGGAGACACCGAAGGCATGAACGATCGCGCGCCGTTGGGCAAGACAGAGCGCCAGCGCCTTATCCAGACGGTCGTGCAGCAGCGCGAGGTGTCCACGCAGCGTGAGCTGGTGAGCGCCCTCGGCGCTCTCGGCTGCGAGGTCACGCAGGCCACCGTCTCTCGCGACATCCGCGAGCTCGACCTGCAGAAGGTGCGCACGCACCTGGGCCGCGCCAAGTACGTGCTCAGCTCCCGCGAGCGACCCAAGGATCCCGAGCAGGCGGCGCGGCACGTGCTGCGTGACTTCGCACGCTCCACGTCGGTCGCGCAGCAGCTCGTGGTCGTGCGCTGCGAGATCGGCACGGCGTCCACCGTGGCGCGTCAGATCGACAATCTCAACCACACGGACGTGGTCGGCACGCTGGCCGGCGACGACACCCTCCTCGTGATCGTCGGCGACGGCGACAAGGCGCTGAGCATGAAGCGCTATCTCGACCGTCTTCGGGAAGCCTAGCTCGCAGGCACATGCCCGCGCGCTCCAGATGCAGCGGGGTCGGCGGGAGTCTCCGCCGCCCACCGACGCCGCCTGCGCGCGGCGGCGTCTGAGCGTCCTCCGCTACACTGTCGCCGTGGACGCGCAGACGACTCTTCCGCAGAGCTTTTTCGCCCGCTCCGCCCTCGAGGTCGCCGGCGACCTCATCGGCTGCGCATTCCTCTTTCGCGGTGCCGGCGGCCGCATCGTCGAGACCGAGGCCTACCGCGAGGACGATCCATGCTGCCACGGGTACCGCGGCAAGACGGCGCGCAACGCCGTGCTCTTCGGACCGCCGGGACACCTCTATGTGTACTTCACCTACGGCATGCACTTCTGCGCCAACGTGGCCTGTGAGCCGGAGGGCACGGGCGCCGGGGTCCTGCTGCGGGCCGTCGTCCCGGAGCAGGGGATGGTGGAGATGAGCGCCCGCCGCGGCGTCGAGGAGCAACGCCTGCTCTGCAGCGGCCCTGCGCGCCTCGCGCAGGCTCTGGGCATCGGTCGCGAACAGAACGGCCTGCCCGTTTGGGAGCCGCCTCTGGCGATCCTGCCGAGGGCAGAGGATGGTGGGTCGCGCGCGAACGCTCCTCGCGTCGTGACCACGCCGCGCATCGGCGTGCGCGGCGGCGACCAGAAGCCCTGGCGCTTCGTCGACGCCGACAGCCGGTTTCTCTCGCGCCCGCTGCCACGCCCGGCGCGCGGTGAACCGGGGTGCTGCGACGGCCCGCGTGAGTAACAATACTCAGAACCGAGCGACGTCATGCGGGTCGCAGGCGCGCGTGGATCGCCCGGCCCGCCGAAGAAAGGATCACTGTGAAGCTACGTGAGATCTACAAGACCGCCGTGCGCATGGGCGTCGAGGCCGACCCGCGCGGCAAGGCCGGCGTCGACGAGTTCCTGGCGCGCACGAAGAAACGCTACGACGCCCTCCCCGACCACCTCAAGGAGCTGGCCGACCCCGAGGAGCTCACCAATCCGTTCAACGACACGCGGATCTACGTCGGCGACCCCGACACTGACGTCACGACGCTCATCGGCGGCATCGACATGAACACCGGCGAAGTGGTCCTCGCCGACCGCCTGCGCCAGAAGGGAGTGCCGATCGAGGCGATCTACACGCACCACCCCGAAAGTTGGGGTCTCACCAGGCTCGACAGCGTCATGGAGGTGCAGGCCGACATCTGGGCCACCATGGGCGTGCCCATCCAGGCCGGCGAGAAGCTCATCATGGAGCGCATGGACGAGGTCCGCCGTCGCCTCATGCCTCTGAACTACGACCAGGCCATCGACGCGGCGCGGCTCCTTGAGATCCCGTTCTTCTCGGCGCACACGCCTACCGATAACCTCGTCGTCGACTACCTCGCCAAATGGTTCGCCAAGAAGAAGCCCACGCTCATTGAAGACGTGCAGAAGGCGCTGCTCGAGATCCCCGAGTACCGCATCGCCGCGCAGAAAGGCGCCGGCCCGTACATCGGCAAGAGCAGCCCGAGCGCCCGGGCGGGCAAGATCTGGGTCGACATGACGGGCGGCACCGAGGGTCCCAAGAAGATCATCGAGAAGCTCGCCGACGCAGGTGTCGGTACGGTCGTCGGCATGCACATGAGCCAGGAACTGCGCGACGAAGCCGACCAGCACAGCATCCACGTGGTCATCGCCGGGCACATGAGCAGCGACTCGCTGGGCATCAACATCTTCCTCGACGAGCTCGAGCGGGGCGGCGTCAAGACGATCGCCACCAGCGGCCTCATCCGCGTGCATCGCGACAGGCGCGGCAAGGTCGTCAAGGAGGAGCCGGGCGCGCTGCCGGCGCGCTGAGCCCGGCTTGCTCATGAAGGCGCCGCCGACATGACGGCTGCGAGACGCGTCGAGTTGCTGGCGCCGGCCGGGGAGCCGCGCGCTTTGCGCGCGGCCCTTGCCGCCGGCGCCGACGCCGTCTATTTCGGCCTCGAGCGCTGGAGCGCGCGCGCTTTCGCCGGCAACTTCGCCGGCGAGGCCGCCGTCGCAGCGGTTGAGACGGCCCACCTGCATGACGCCCGCGCCTACCTGGCGCTCAACACGCTGCTCAAGGACGACGAGGTGGAGCCGGCGCTCGCGGCGCTGGAGGCGCCGTATCTCGCCGGCCTCGATGCGCTCATCGTTGCCGATCTCGGCTTCGTCGCGCGCGTGCGCGAGGCGTACCCGGAGCTGCCGCTGCATGCCAGCACGCAGCTCAACACGCACAGCTCGTCTCAACTGGCGGCGCTGTCTCAGCTCGGTTTCGCGCGGGCGATCCTCGCCCGCGAGCTCAGCCTCTCGGAGATCGGCGCCCTCGAAGCGCACGGCCTCGAGCTCGAGGCCTTCGTCCATGGGGCGCTCTGCTACGGGTACTCCGGCGCTTGCCTGCTGTCCAGCATGGTGGGCGGGCGCAGCGGCAACCGCGGGCGCTGCAGTCAGTCTTGCCGGCTGCGCTACGACCTGCGCCGCCTGGGCGACAAAGCCGCGCGCGCGCCTGCCCGACCGGCATCGCCTGTTGCCGGTGGGCGCGGCGGTCCGGCCGCCGAGCACGGCAGGCTCGCCGGCCGCGTCGCCGAGCCGGCGCGCGTCATGTCTACCAGCGACCTCGCCGCGATCGGCGCGCTGCCGCGACTGCTTGCCGCCGGGGTCACCTCGTTCAAGATCGAAGGCCGCATGAAGGACGCCGCCTACGTCGGCGTCACCACGGCAGTGTACCGCGAGGCCCTGGACGCGGCGCTCGCCGACCCCGAAGGCTACGAGGTGCGCCCCGCGTGGAGCTCGCGCCTCGAGCAGAGCTTCTCGCGGAGCTTCACGACGGCGCACCTCGACGGCCGCCACGATGAGGTCCGCAGCGGCGGCCGCGGCGGCCACCGCGGCGTGCTCGTGGGCCGCGTGGCGGCGGTGGACGGGCGCCGCGGCGAGGTCAGGGTGCGGCTGGTGAAAGAGGTCGCCGCGGGCGACCTTGTCTATCTGTACACGCCGTGGGGCCAGACCGAACCCGTGCGCGTCCAGGAGGGTGGCGACGCCGAGCTCACGCTGCGCCTGCACGAGCGCGTCGCCGTCAAGGACCGCCTGTTCCGGCTGGCGGCGGCCGACGCCGGGCAGCTTGCCCGCGACCTCATCGCCGGGCGCAGCGTCCTGCGCCCCGTGCGGCTGCGCATGTGCCTCGTCGGAGAAGAGGGCAGGCCGGCGGCTCTGGCCATCGAGACGGATGCCGGCGGCGCGACCGTGACCGTCACGACCGCGGCATTGCTGGCGCCGGCGCGCACCGCGGCGCTCACCGCGGAGAAGGCCCGCGACGCGCTCGGCGCGCTCGGCGGCACGCCGTACCGGCTCGGCGAGCTGGAGCTCGCCGTCGCTGATGGGCTCTTTCTCGCCGTCGGCGACCTTAAGGACCTGCGCCGGCGGGCCGTGGCGGCGCTCGACGAGCGCCGCCTGGCCGCCGGCCGCCGCAGTGCCGCGTCGCTGCCGCAGGACGCGGCGCGTATACCGGAGGCCTCGCTCGCTGCGGCCCGTTCAAGCGAATCGACGGGCCCTGCCTTGTCTGGGCCGACCCCGGGCGGCCAGGAGCGCCCCGGTCTCGTGCTGGTGCTCCGCCCGGGCGAGCATCCTCTGCGCATCCAGGGGGTCGGCGCGCTCTGCCTCGACCTGCGGATCTCGGATCCCCCCGGGGCCATCGCGGCCGCCGCCGAGGCCCTGCGGTCCTCCGGACATGCGCTGCGCGCGCGTCTCCCCGAGATCCTCTTCGACGCTGAGGCGCCTTGGTTGAGCGCCGTGCTGGCGCTGCGCTGGGACGCCGTGTACGTGCGGCACCTGGGCCTGCTCCTCGGCGAAGGGCTCAGCCGGACACCCGACGTGCACTCCTCGCCGTTTGTGCTTGAGTACCCGCTGCAAGGCCTGAACGGCCTGGTCGCCGCAATCGCGGCCGGCCTGGCCGGCCGTCCGCCGGCGGCCGTCGTCGCCTCCCCAGAAGCGTCGCTCGCCGAGATCGCCGGTCTGCGCAGTGCCATGGCTGCCGGCACACCGTTTCTCGACTCGCCCCCGGCCGTCGAGGTGCTCGCCTTCGGCCGCCAGCAGGTGCTGCGTGCGCGCGACCAGCTCGGCCGGGCCGAGGGCCTCTTTGCCGCGCCCCGCCCGGCAGAGCACGTCGGCCTGGTGCTCGAAGACGCCAAAGGCTACGAGTTCCCGGCCGACGTCGACGCCGGCGGCACGCGCCTCTTCAACGCCCGCGTGACCAACTTGGCGCCCAACCTCGACGAGCTGCGCGCCGCGGGGGTCACGACGTTTCTCGTCGTCCAGTCGGACCTGAACGAAACGGAACGCACAGCCTTCGTCGCCGGCGGCCTGCCGGCGCTGGCCCCGCTGGCCGCTCGCGAGCGTTCCACCAGCGGTCACCTCTTCCGCGGCGTCGCCTGACGCGGCGGCGGCGCCCTCCTGCCTCGCCGCGACCCTGTGGTATCATGCGCGGCGGCCGCGAAGCTGCGGCGACCCGGCGTGCAGTCTCGGCCGGGCCCGCCACGAACCCCGTCCGGAGGCTTCATCCGTGACCGACCGTCGCCTCATCGACGACCTCATGATCGGCGCCGTTGAGGTCCTGCCCGAAGGCGCCCTCGAAGCCAAGCTCGACCTCGCCGAGCGCGAGGGGCGGCCCCTGCGCGTCAAGCTCGGCGTCGACCCCACCGCGCCGGACATCCACCTCGGCCACACGGTCGTGCTCAACAAGTTGCGCCAGTTCCAGGACGCCGGGCACGTCGCGGTGCTCATCATCGGCGACTACACGGCGCGTATCGGCGACCCTTCTGGCCGCAGCAAGACGCGCCCCCGTCTGGACGGCGCCGTCATCGATGCCAACGCCAAGACGTACCAGGATCAGGCTTTCCTGATTCTTGACGACGATCCCGCCAGGCTCGAGGTACCTCACAACGGGGAGTGGCTGGCGCCGCTCACCACCGAACAGATCTTCGAGCTTACTTCCACCACCACCGTCGCGCGGATCCTTGAGCGCGACGATTTCGCCAAGCGCTGGGCGGCGCATCAGCCCATCTCGCTGCTCGAGATGCTTTATCCGCTGGCCCAAGGCTACGACTCGGTGGCTGTCGAGGCCGACATCGAGCTCGGCGGCACCGACCAGAAGTTCAACCTCTTCATGGGCCGCGACCTGCAGGAGTACTTCGGCCAGCGGCCGCAGGCGATCATGACCCTCGACATCCTGCCGGGCACCGATGGCGTCGAGCGGATGAGCAAGAGCACCGGCAACTACATCGGCGTCACCGACGACCCGCGCGACGTGTACGGCAAGGTCATGAGCATCCCCGACGCGACGATGATGACCTACTTCCGCCTCCTCACGGCGCACCACGCCGACGAGCTCGCTGCCATGGAAGCGGAGCTCGAGAGCGGCGCCGCGAACCCGCGCGATCTCAAGGCGCGCCTGGCCCGCGAGATCATCGCACGGCTGCGCGGTGCCGCTGCCGCGGCGGCGGCGGAAGACCACTTCGACTCGGTGTTTCGCCGCCACGAGGCTGCCGCCGACCTGCAGGAGCTCGTCCTCGTGCCGTCAGACGTCGAGGACGGCGGGCAGGTGTTTCTTCCCGCCGTCCTTGAGCGCTGGTTCGGCCAGACGCGCTCGGAATGGCGGCGGCGCATCCAGCAGGGCGGCGTGAGCCTTGACGGCGAGCCTCTGACGAGCCTCGCCGTTCCGGCCCACCAGCTTGCCGGCCACCGCCTCAAGGCAGGCAAGTCGGCCACGTCGCAGGGGTTGATCAAGGGCCTGTGAGCCCTCGCCTGCGAGGCCCTCGCCGCGCCTTTGCGCGGCCTGGTTTCACGAAACGCTCAGTACAGGTTGACACGCCTTCTTCAGCGGGTATACTCCCCTAGCGCTTTCGGAGTCCGCTGGTTGCGAGCCTGCTCGCGACGATGACCAGAGAGCGCGGACCGTTGAACGACTCGGCATCTTCGTGTATACTACGAAGTCCCTGTCGGGAAGTGGTGGTCAGGTACTCAGTCTCACGACCTTACCTACCGGGGGCAGTGCGCCTCCGAACCGCCGCAGCGGTCCGACAGTGTGCCTACGTGGCACGCGGTCTTTGAAAACTGAACAGGATGAGGAAGCCGATCAGTCGGCGCCGCTTCGGCGGCACGGCGATCGGTGGACGCCAGTGCGCCTGGCGTACCCTTCGGGGTGCGCGAGGTTCAATGAATACCCCGTCGCGTGGTCTTTCATTGCTGAAACACGGCAGGCTCTTGGGCCGGCCGCAACGGACCACAAGACAGACCGAAGCGATGGCTCGCTTCGGTATTTGAGCTTTCGAGCTCTCTCTAAAGCTAGTACCGCACCTTCGGGTGCGTACGCTAAGTTTTCACGGAGAGTTTGATCCTGGCTCAGGACGAACGCTGGCGGCGTGCTTAACACATGCAAGTCGAGCGAGAAAGCACCTTCGGGTGTGAGTACAGCGGCGAACGGGTGAGTAACACGTGGGCAACCTGCCCCAGAGACTGGGATAACGTTCCGAAAGGGACGCTAATACCGGATGATGCGTGACCTGCTAAGTGGGTCACGCCAAATGGTAGCTTCGGCTTCTACTCTGGGATGGGCCCGCGCCGGATTAGCTTGTTGGTGAGGTAACGGCTCACCAAGGCGACGATCCGTAGCTGGTCTGAGAGGACGATCAGCCACACTGGGACTGAGACACGGCCCAGACTCCTACGGGAGGCAGCAGTGGG